>CAYPCE010000426.1:0-2637 GCA_964409085.1 uncultured Desulfobacteraceae bacterium
GTGCAGGACTGGGACGGCATGATCCCCGGCCTGATGGCCAAAAAATACGACGCCATCATCGCCTCCATGGCCATCACTGAAGAACGTCAGAAAAAGGTGGCGTTCACCGAAAAATACTACATGACGCCGGCCAAATTCGTCGCCAAAAAGGGATCCGGTTACGAGATCACCCCCGAAGGGCTCAAGGGCAAGACCGTGGGGGTCCAACGGGCCACCACCCATGAAAATTTCGTCCGGGACAACTTCGGGGACACCGTCACCATCAAGTCCTACGCCACCCAGGACGAGGCGAACATGGACCTCGTCTCCGGGCGGGTGGACCTGGTCATCGCCGATTCCGTCGTGCTCCTGGAGGGGTTTCTCAACACGGACGCCGGAAAGGACTATGAATTCATCGGCCCCGGCTTCACGGATGAAGAGTGGTACGGCGAGGGCATCGGCATCGCCGTCCGGAAGGAGGACACGGATCTCGTGGCCCTGTTCAACGACGCCATCCAGAAGATCCGGAAAAGCGGGGTCTACAAGAAGATCAACGACAAGTACTTCGACTTCGACGTGTACGGCAAGTAAGGCCGTTTCCTGTGTTTGACCTCCAGGGATACGGGCTTCTGCTGTTCGATGGCGCCAAACTGACGCTGGCCGTCGGGGTCGGCGCCATGGTCATCGCCATGGTCATCGGGCTGGCGGCGGCGCTGAGCAAGTTGTCCGGGATCGCCGTCCTCAACGGCGCCGCCGGCCTCTACACCACGGTCATCCGGGGGATCCCGGAACTCGTCCTCATCCTCCTGGTCTATTACGGAGCCCCCACCTTTATCCAGGACGTGATGAAGCTGATGGGGGTCGATGTCTATATCAGCGTCAACCCATTTGTCGCCGGGACGCTCACCATCGGGTTCATCTACGGGGCCTTCGCCACCGAAGTGTTCCGCGGCGCTTTCATCTCCGTGCCCAAGGGCCAGATCGAAGCGGCCCGGGCCTACGGCATGGGCGGTGCACTCACCTTCCGGCGGGTCATCCTCCCCCAGATGTGGCGGTTCGCCATTCCCGGCCTCGGCAACGTCTGGATGGTCCTGATCAAGGCCACGGCCCTGATATCGGTCATCCAGCTGCCGGAGCTGATGCGCAATGCCGACATCGCGGCCCGGAGCACCCGGAAGCCCTTTACCTGCTATTTCGCCGCTTCCCTCATCTATCTGTGCATCACCATCCTCTCCCTCGGCTTCCAGCAATGGGCCGAGAAGCGGGCGGCCCGGGGCGTGCGGAGGGCCTGACATGGATACCGAGATCATCATCGACAGCCTGCCGCGCCTGTTGAGCGGCACCGTCACCACCATCGAGATCACGGCGGTGAGCGTGGTCCTGGGGTTTTTCCTGGCCATCCCCCTGGCCGTCCTTCGGGTCTCCAAAAACCCCTTCATCCGCTGGCCGGTCTACGTTTTCAATTTCTATTTCCGGGGCACCCCGCTCCTGGTCCAGATCTTCCTCATCTACTACGGCAGCGGGCAATTCCAGGAATTCCTCGCGGACTGGGGCCTGTGGCAGTTTTTCCGGGAGGCCTGGTTCTGCGCCATCCTCTCCCTCACCCTCAACACGGCGGCATACAGTTGCGAAATCTTCCGGGGCGGCATCGAAGGGGTCGCCTACGGCGAAATCGAAGCGGCCCGGGCCTGCGGCATGTCGGGGGTCCTCCTCTACCGGCGGATCATCCTGCCGGCGGCCCTTCGGATCGCGTGGCCGGCCTACACCAATGAGGTGGTCTTTCTGCTCCAGGCCTCTTCCCTGGTGTCGGTCATCACCCTCATGGACATCACCGGCGTGGCCCGGGTCATCGCGGCCCGGTCCTTCGCCTTTTACGAGCTGTTCATCACCGCCGCCGTCATCTACCTGATCCTGGTGTATGGTGTCCTGTTCGTTTTCAAGCGGGTGGAGAACAAGCTCATGTGCCATCTCAACCCCGGAACCCTCTCTTCCTGAGCCGAAGCCGGTCCGCCCAAAAGCACGGCCACCCATGCCCGACGTCATCGAGACCCTCCGCCGTTCCACACTGCAACACGGCAAACTCAATGACCGCATATTCCTCCTCAAGCTGGCCCCGGAGGACTGCCCGGACATTCTGCCCCTTCTGGATGAGCTGGCGGACCAGCGGGGCTACACCAAAATCGTCGCCAAGGTGCCCACGGAGCTGAAGGAGTGGTTTGTCCGGTGGGGATACCACCGGGAGGCCCGGATTCCGGGATTTTTCAATGCCCGGGATCGCCGGGCCGTCGAACTGATGGCCAGATACCCGGACCCCGGCCGGTCCCTCGACCCGGACCCGGATCGGACGGAAACCGTCCTGGCCGCTGCCCTGAAGGAACAAGGAGCGGGGCGGCCGGCGCCGCCGGCGCCCCCCTACCATTGCCGCATCGCCGAAAAGGGGGACACTCCGCAGATGGCGGCCCTCTACCGCGACGTTTTCCCCACGTATCCGTTCCCCATCCATGATCCGGCCTACCTGGACGAGACCATGGACGGGCACAGCCGCTACGCGGGCATCTGGAAGGGCGACCGGCTGGTCAGCCTGGCGTCCGCCGAAATGGACCCCGGGGAAAAAAACGCGGAAATGACCGATTTCGCCACCCGGCCCCGTCACCGGGG
>CAYPCE010000427.1:0-276 GCA_964409085.1 uncultured Desulfobacteraceae bacterium
GCTTATGGCCGCACGGAGACCTCCGAGGTTTTACAAACCTCGGAGGTCCCGATTCATCCAAAGGGGGCGTTGCCGGTTTACCGGGTTTTAAAGACAATCTCCTCGCCGTCGAGGTCCCCCAGGATCTGGCTCCCCTCGGGGATATGGCCTTTGAGGATCTCGAGGGACAGCGGGTTTTCCACGTGCCGCTGGATGGCCCGCTTGAGTGGCCGGGCCCCGTAAACCCGGTCGTAGCCCTTTTCCGCCAGAAACTCGGTGGCCGCGTCGGAGAGGGTC
>CAYPCE010000427.1:286-2636 GCA_964409085.1 uncultured Desulfobacteraceae bacterium
AGGGTCAGCGTGAGGTGCATGGGAGCCAGGCGCTCTCTGAGCCGGTCCATCTGGATGGCGACGATCCGGGCGATCTGCTCCTGGCTGAGGTTATGGAAGATGATGATCTCATCGACCCGGTTGAGAAACTCCGGCTTGAAGGTGGCCCGGAGGGCCTCATTGACCCGCCGCGCCATCTCGTCCCGCCGGGATTCCTCCAACTCCTGGATAAACTGGCTGCCGACGTTGGAGGTCATGATGATGATGGTGTTCTTGAAATCCACGGTCCGGCCGTGGCCGTCGGTCATCCGGCCGTCGTCGAGGATCTGGAGCAGGACGTTGAAGACCTCCGGGTGAGCCTTTTCCACCTCGTCGAAGAGGACCACCGAATAGGGCCGGCGGCGGACCGCCTCGGTGAGATAGCCCCCTTCCTCGTAGCCGACGTAGCCCGGAGGCGCCCCGATCAGGCGGGCCACGGCGTGCTTTTCCATGTACTCGGTCATGTCGATCCGGATGGTGGCGTTTTCCGAGTCGAACATCAGCTCGGCCAGGGCTTTGGCCAGCTCGGTCTTGCCCACGCCGGTGGGTCCCATGAAGATAAAGGAGCCGATGGGCCGGTTCGGGTCCTGGAGGCCGGACCGGGCCCGGCGGACGGCGTTGGCCACCGCCGAGATGGCCTCGTGCTGGCCGACCACCCGCTGCTGGAGCCGGGACTCGATCTCCACCAGCTTTTCCCGCTCCCCTTCGAGGACCTTGCTCACCGGAATGCCGGTCCACCGGGAGATGACCTCGGCGATGTCGGTGTCGTCCACCTCTTCCTTGAGCATCTGGGATTCTTTCCGGATATCGTCCATCCGGGCCTTGGCTTCCTCGAGCCGTTGCTTGAGCTCCGTCTCGCGGCCGTATCGGAGCTCGGCGACCCGGGCGAGGTCGCCCTCTCGTTCGGCCCGCTGGGCCTCGCCGCCGATCCGCTCGAGGTCCTCCTTGATCCGGCGGATGCCGTCGATCACCTCTTTTTCGTTTTGCCAGCGGGCCTTCATCTCGTCGAGGGACTCCCGGAGGTCGGCCAGCTCGGCGTCGATCTTCTCCCGGCGCTCCACCGATGCCTTGTCCGTCTCCTTTTTGAGGGCTTCCCGCTCGATCTCGGCCTGGGTGATCTTCCGCTGGACCTCGTCGATCTCCGAGGGCATGCTGTCGATCTCGATCCGGAGCTTGGAGGCGCATTCGTCGATCAGGTCGATGGCCTTGTCCGGCAGAAACCGGTCGGTGATGTACCGGTCGGAGAGGGTGGCCGCCGCGATCAGGGCCGAGTCGGTGATCCGGACCCCGTGATGGACCTCGTATTTCTCCTTTAAGCCCCGGAGAATGGACACGGTGTCCTCGACGTTGGGCTCCCGGACGTTGACCGGCTGGAACCGCCGTTCGAGAGCGGCGTCCTTTTCGATGTGCTTCCGGTACTCCTTGATGGTGGTGGCCCCGACGCACCGGAGCGTCCCCCGGGCCAGGGCGGGTTTGAGCATATTGGAGGCGTCCACGGCCCCCTCGGCGGCGCCGGCGCCCACCAGGGTGTGGAGCTCGTCGATGAAAAGGATGATCTCCCCCTCGGCCCGCTCGATCTCCTTGAGGACCGCCTTGAGCCGGTCCTCGAACTCGCCCCGGTATTTTGCCCCGGCGATGAGGGAGCCCATGTCGAGGGCCACCAGCCGGCGGTTTTTGAGGGTTTCGGAGACGTCGCCGGCCACGATCCGCTGGGCCAGGCCCTCGACGATGGCGGTCTTGCCGACCCCCGGCTCGCCGATGAGGACCGGGTTGTTCTTGGTCCGCCGGGAGAGGACCTGGACGATCCGCCGGATCTCCTCGTCCCGGCCGATGACCGGGTCGAGCTTTCCCCGGCGGGCCAGGTCGGTCAAATCCTTGCTGAACTTGTCCAGGGCCTGGTATTTGTCCTCGGGGTTCGGGTCGGTGATCCGCTGGGACCCCCGGATGTCCATCAGGACCCGGAGGATCGCGTCCCGGGTCACCCCTTTATCGGACAGAATCCGAGCGGCCCGGCCGCCCTTTTCCTCGGCGATGGCCAGCAGGATGTGCTCGATGCTGACGTATTCGTCCTTCATGTTGGATGCTTCGGAAAAGGCCGCGTTGAGAACCGCCTTGGACCGGTTCGAGAGATAGACCTCTCCGGCGCCGCTGACCTTGGGCAGGGCCTCGATGGCCGCGAGGACCTCGCGGTGGACGGCCTCCGGGGAGACGCCGAGCTTCCGGAGCACCGACGTGGACACGCCTTCGCCCTCGGCCAGGGCCGCGGCCAGGAAATGTTCCGGCTCGATCTGCTGGTTGCCGTACTGGGATGCCAGGCTCTGGGCGTTGCCGA
>CAYPCE010000428.1:0-2634 GCA_964409085.1 uncultured Desulfobacteraceae bacterium
CCGCGTCCGCCAGAAGCGATTTGAATCGGTCCAGGGAGACGGGGTACCCCTGGATCGGAATGCCCATCCAGTCGGAATAGTCCAGAAACGCCTCGGGTTTTTCGGCCATGTATCCGTCCAGATAGCCGATGCCGTCCAGGACCACGGCGCCGCCGGTGTGCCGGGGGAAGTTCTCGTTGGCCAGCCCCTGGTCCCAGCCCCGGAAGACGTCCTCCCGGAATTTGATCCAGCCGGGGGTCATCCACCAGACGCTCTCGCCGCCGGCAACCTCGTCGGCGATGGCGGTCCGCGCCGCCTCGTCGGCCAGCATGTCCATGCAGTGGGTGGCGTCGATCCGGGCCACGCCGTCGCCCTGCTCCTTCATGAGAACCTGCATGGTCCGGGTCGGTTCGTCGGCGTTGACGTAGCAGAACTTGCCCCCGTAGACCACGATGACCTTGTCGGCCTTTTCCCGGGCCCGCGCGATCCGGTCCACCAGTTGACGCTCCAGTTCCGGGATGTCCTGGTGGAGCCCCGGCCGGGTGTGGAAAATGGCCTTGGCATCCAGGAACCCCTCGGTTTTCAAATGGTTCAATTCCATGCTCATGGTGCCGCAGGACACGATGGCGATGTCTGAAAAAGATGGCTGGCTCATGGCGGTCTCCTTTGGATTGCAGTGGTTGGTGGTCAGTGGATAGTGGATAGTTGTTGGTGACCTGTGGGCGGTGGCGACATACCGGCCCACTATCCACAAACCACGATTCACTCCTTTAACCTCTTCGACACGCTCGGAAAGGCGTTCAAGTCCGTGTGCGGCAGAAACAGGGCCGAGGTGAACTCGTCCATGAATTTGGGATTGCTCGAAAAATCGATGTAGGTCATCTTGTTGCAGACGTCCACCGCTTCTTTTCGGAGGTCCTTCGACAGCAGGGCCATGTAGGCCCCGGCGGCGGAGCTGTTGCCCAGGTACTTGAACTTGGACCTGTCGATGTCCGGCAACAGACCGATGACCACGGCCTTGTCGATGTCCAAAAATTCCCCGAACCCGCCGGTGATGTAGACCCGGTCCACCATGGAAAAATCGAGGCCGGCTTCGTTGAGCAGCACCGTGAACCCGGCGTATACCGCGCCCTTGCTCCGCATCAGGTTGTCGATGTCCGACTCGGAAAAGACGATGTCGTCGCCCATCTCGGTGGCGTCGGCCCCGGCGATGACGTAGACCCGTTCGTCGCCGTGTTTCGCCATCCGGGGATGGTCCTCCGGCAGCCGGAACTTGCCGTTGGGGTCGATGACCCTGGCCGTGAGCATTTCGGAAATGAGATCGATCATCCCGGAGCCGCAGATGCCCCGGACCGGCGCCGATTCCACCGTGTTGTAAGACGCGACGCCCGTTGCCGGGTCGATGGTCACGCTTTCGATGGCGCCGGGCTCCGCCCGCATGCCCCAGCGGATCCCGCCCCCTTCGAAGGCCGGGCCGGCGGAGCACGACGCGGTCAGGAGCCACTCCTCGTTGCCCAGGACGATCTCGCCGTTGGTGCCGATGTCGATGAACAGGGTCAACGGGGCCTCCCGATGGAATCCGGCGTAGAGCAGCCCCGAGACGATGTCGCCCCCCACGTAGGCGGCCGGCCCGGGCATGACGAAGACCGCGGCCGATGGGTCGGCCGCGAGGCCGATCTCCCCGGCCTTGACGATGGGGAATTCCGAGACGGTGGGGATGTAGGGCTCCCGCCGGATGTACCGGGGTTCGATGCCCAGCAGCAGGTGGGCCATGGTGGTGTTGCCCGACAGGACCACGTTGCGGATGCGGTCCTTTTCTTCATTGGCGCCGGCCAGGGCCTCCTTGATGAGGCTGTTGATGGTGGACATGGCCATGACGCTGAGCTTTTTCACCCCGTTTTTTTCGGCGCAGACGATCCGGTTGATGACGTCGTCGCCGCAGGCCGCCTGCCGGTTGTGGCCCGATGCCGCGGCCAGGACGGCGCCATCCTCCAGGTCCACCAGGTAGACCACGATGGAGGTGGTCCCCACGTCGATGGCGAGCCCCAGGCACCGGTCGATCTGGTCCCCCGGCGTGACCCGGACCACTTCGTAGGAGCAGCGCCGGCGGGTGACGTGGGCCGTGAGATGGAAGTCCTCGTTGCGCATGGCGGCCGCCAGCTCCCGCACCACGGGAAGGCCGGCGCAGAGCCGGCTGGTGTCCACGCCCGCTTTTTTCAGCCCCCGGGTGAGCCGGTCCAGGTCGCTCACCGAATCGTTCAGATCGGGCGGGGCCAGTTCCAGGGGGATCTGCTGGAGCATGGGCCAGATGGTGGGAACCAGCCCCTTGAGCCGGGCCGTGGCCGCCTCCCCCATGCCCGCGGCCCGGAGCTGACGGGCCACGGTTTCCGGCGGAATCCGCACCGATGCCTCGCCGCGCACCACCGTCTGGCAAGCCAGGACGTACCCCTTCTCCTTTTCCCGATCGGTCAAGAGGGGGGACGGCGTGGTCTCCACGTCGCCCGAATCCACGACGAGTTTGCACTTTCCGCAGGAGCCCTTGCCGTTGCAGGAGGCGTTGATGGGCACGTCGGCGGCCCGGGCCGCGTCGAGCAGGGTGGCGCCCGGGTCCACCATGGCCGTCTGTCCGTCCGGGGCGAAGGTCACCTGAACCTG
>CAYPCE010000429.1:0-2622 GCA_964409085.1 uncultured Desulfobacteraceae bacterium
CGAAATCGGCGGCCAGGCCGTTGGAGATGAACTGCTTGGTGCCGTTGATCCGGTATCCGGTGACCGCGCCGCTGTCGTCCGTGACCGGATCGGCTTTGGTTTTGAGGGCGGCCACGTTGGAGCCGGCCTCGGGTTCGGTAACGGCGTAGGCGACCAGGGTATTGCCGCCGGCGATGGCCCCCAGCCACTTCTCTTTCTGGGCCGCCGTGCCGCCCACCATCAGCGGGTCGGCCCCCAGCTGGATGGCGAAAAAAGCGGTGCCGACGCCCAGGCAGATCTTGGACATTTCCCGGGTGACGGTGCAGCAGTCCCGGGCCCCGCCGCCCATTCCCCCGAAGACTTCCGGAATAAACAGCAGCTGGAGGCCGATATCCGGCCCCAGCATCTCCCGGATGGCCGCCTCCGGGAAGATTTCGTCCCGATCGTACTCCCGGATCTTCTCGGGGGTCAACAGCCGCTTCCGGAGCTGGTGGACCGTTTCGACCACCATCTCCCGGGATTCATCGTCGAGTCCGTAGAGCGGGCCGTCCGTGGGTGTGTCCCATGAGGTCATAAGTCAGAATCGTCCGTTTTCGCTGTTGGGGTCCATCTAACTTTCATCAAGGGCCACCACCGACCGGCCTTTGTAGGAGCCGCATCCGGTGCAGACGCGGTGGGGCATCTTGGCTTCACCACACTGGGGGCAGGTGGACAGGTTGGGGGCCTGGGTGTTTTGATGAGTGCGCCGCTTGTCGCGCTTTGACTTGGATGTTTTTCGTTTCGGTACCGCCATAAGTAATCTCCTAAACAGTTAAAATCGCTATTTATTTTAATAAAAGATCCGGTTGGCAAAAGACGAGCCTTCTAGTAATTGAATCGGGGCCGATTGTCAAGGCTTTTTCGAAAAAATTTGGGGACAGCGGTTGTGATTTTCGTTCTTTTGTGGTATCAAAATCAATTTTTACCGCCCTGATGCCGTCCCCCTGGAAGGGGTTGGGGCGGGAAGAAGGGACGGTGCCGGCGGCATCGGCGCGCCATTTTACTAATTACTCATCAGTATATTCAGATAAACGAGAAATTGCAAGAGAGGCTCGATAAAAAATGGAAACGACCATCACCCGATTCGCCCCCAGCCCCACGGGCTACCTCCATGTCGGCGGGGCGCGCACGGCCCTGTTCAACTGGCTGTATGCCCGCCACACCGGGGGGAAATTCGTCCTGCGCATTGAAGACACCGATGTCAAGCGGTCGACCAAAGCGTCGGTGGACGCCATCTTCGATGCCCTGGAATGGCTGGGGATCGACTGGGACGAGGGCCCCTATTTCCAGTCGGAACGCTCCGACCGGTACCGGGAATTCATCCGCAAATTGCTGGACAGCGGCCACGCCTACTACTGCGACTGTCCGCCGGAACGGCTGGAGACGATGCGGAAAGCGGCCATGGACGCCGGCGGCAAGCCCAAATACGACGGCACCTGCCGGGAAAAAGGACTGGGCCCGGGCGAGGGCCGGGTGGTCCGGTTCAAGGCGCCCCTGACCGGCACCACCGTGATGCCCGACGTGATCAAGGGCAGCATCGTCTTCCAGAACGCGGAACTGGATGATTTCATCATCGCCCGGGGCGACGGGACCCCCACATATAATTTCGTCGTGGTGGTGGACGATGTCACCATGGGGATCAACACGATCATCCGGGGAGACGACCATGTCAACAACACCCCCAAACAGATCCTGCTCTACAAGGCCCTCGGCGCCGATCTGCCCACATTCGGCCACGTGCCCATGGTTCTGGGCCACGACCGGACCCGGCTGAGCAAACGCCACGGGGCCATGTCCGTGACCGCGTACCGGGACATGGGCTACCTTCCCGACGCCTTCATCAATTACCTCGTCCGGCTGGGGTGGTCCCACGGCGACCAGGAATTCTTCACGCGATCGGAACTCATCGAAAAATTCAGCATCGACCACATCGGCAAATCCGCCGGGGTCTTCGACCCGGAAAAACTGACGGCCCTCAATGCCGACCACATCAAGGCCGCGCCGCCGGCGGACCTGGTCCCCCATCTTGAACCGTTTCTGGCGGAGCGGGGGGTGGAGGCCGTCGACCCCGACTTCCTGGAGGGGATCATCCGGACCCTGAACACCCGGAGCCGAACCCTTGTGGATATGGCCGACGGGGCCATGTTCTATTTCAAGGACCCCATCGACTATGACGAAAAAGCAGACAAGAAATTTCTCAAGCCCGCCGTTATCGGCCCGCTTCAGACCCTGCTGGCGGAGATGGAGAAGCTGGACCGGTGGGATGAAACGGGATTGGAGACGGCCTTCAAGGCGGTCATGGACGCCCACGGCCTCAAACTGGGGAAGATCGCGCAACCGGTCCGCGTGGCCCTGACCGGGGGGACCGTCAGTCCCGGTATTTTTGAAATCATCGAGGTGCTGGGGCGAGATCGCACCCTCGGCCGACTCCGCCGGGCCGAGGCCCATATTCACGGGAAATCGGATGGATGAAAATTTTCACTTGACGGAATCCCCGACATTCTGTTAGCGTAATGCCCAAATTTTGATTGGGAGATCGTCCAGCGGCAGGACTACGGACTCTGACTCCGTCAACCCAGGTTCGAATCCTGGTCTCCCAGCCAC
>CAYPCE010000430.1:0-2621 GCA_964409085.1 uncultured Desulfobacteraceae bacterium
GGTCGTCCTTCTGGATGGTCTCGTAGGCGATGCAGACCGAATCGCTCTTGACCAGCGCATGGGTCAACTCCTTGGCCGCCGCCAGATGGAGGTAGGTGAAGACGATCTGGTCTTTCCGGATCAAATCGTATTCGGGCGGCAGGGGCTCCTTCACATGCATGACCATGTCGGACCGTTCATAAATCTCTTTGGCGGTCCCCACCATTTCCGCGCCGTGGGCCGCGTAGTCGGCGTCCTCGAACCCGCTGCCGACGCCGGCGTTCTTCTCCACCAGCACGGTGTGGTCGTTTTGCTTCATCACCTCCACGCCGGCGGGGGTCATGGACACACGATTCTCTTCGGATTTGATCTCTTTCAGAATGCCAACGATCATGGGGTTTTCTCCTTTGTTGAATGGGATTCTTAGGATTGTTTTGGATGTTTCCCTGTCTTCCGTCCAAATAAAATACAAGATCCTTGCCAGACCGGAGAAAAATGGTAAGAACACGGGCGGAAAACCGGAAATCTGAAGAGGATTCAGCGGATGGCGTTGGGTTCAAACTTCAATATTGCTTGAATATTCGAATGGTTTAAATCGATACTATGATGAGTGGGTGAAGGAAGTGTGTCGCTGACGGCGGGTGGGAATCAGGCTTCCCGTGGAGCAGGCAAAAATTCAAATAATGGCAATATTTAGTGCCATTATTATAAGATATGGTTTAAGTGATCTGAAATAAAGGATAAAAATTTATTGGAAATAAATATTGCCATTGGCAATAAATCCTACCAGCCAACGATGGTGCTCCCTCTCTTGCAAATTGATAGTTCAATAATCAATTTGCAAAAAGAAAGATTGAAGCCTGATCCATAATCCGATATGTTGGCCGTGGCATTTTGAATTCTCTACCCATCCTATTTTTGTGCCCATCGTATTGGAGAAGAACAGATGATCGAACGAGAAGCGGCGTCAAAAGCGCTGAAACTGGCGAGCCAATATCCCGTGCTGACCATTACCGGGCCCCGACAGTCCGGGAAAACAACCCTTTGCCGAATGCTTTTCGGCGACAAGGAATATGTGTCGCTGGAGGATGTTGACGAGCGCGGTCTCGCCCAGTCCGACCCGAGGGGGTTTTTGAATCGCTTCCCCGACGGTGCGGTCATCGATGAAGTTCAGCGGGTCCCGGACCTGCTCTCTTACATCCAGACCATTGTGGACGAAAACCGGAAGGATGGTTTTTTCATCCTGACCGGAAGTCAGCAGTTCGAACTGCTCGAAAGCATCTCCCAGTCCCTCGCGGGCCGAACCGCGATGCTGAAACTGATGCCGTTCACGCTGACGGAAGCCTATGGACCCGATATTTCCGACGTATCGCTCGAACGGATGCTCTACACCGGCTTCTATCCAAGAATTTTCGACAAGGACCTCGATCCCACGGAAGCCATGTCGTTTTACGTCAACACCTACGTGGAACGCGACCTCCGGATGCTCATCAACGTCAAGGATCTGTCCAAATTCGAAATTTTCATTAAACTGTGCGCGGGGCGAACGGGTCAGATCCTGAACATGACGAGCCTCGGCAACGATTGCGGCGTGAACCACGCCACGGTGAAAAACTGGCTGTCCGTGCTGGAAGCCAGTTATATCATTAAACTGATGCGCCCCTATTATCGAAATTTCAACAAGCGGCTCATCAAATCGCCCAAACTCTATTTCTGGGACACCGGCCTCGCCGCTTTCCTTCTCGACATCGAAAACGAAAAGCAGATGGCGACCCACCCGCTAAAGGGGATGCTTTTCGAAAGTTTCGCGGCGTCGGAAATGGCAAAGCATCGCTTCAACGCCGGAAAAACCGACCATCTCTATTTTTTCAGGGACAACAGTGGAAACGAGGTGGACCTGATTTGCGATCACGGCATCGAACTGGACGCCGTGGAAATCAAATCCGGCCAAACCGTCGCCTCGGACTTTTTCAAGGGGCTTACGTTTCTATCGGACCTGACCGATGCCGTTCGACAATCTTTTCTCGTTTATGGCGGAGAAAAACAGTTTGTCAGGGGAGATAACATCCATGTGACGCCCTGGCGGCGGATTCAGGACGTTGTGGAGACCGATTGACCCGGAACCCGAGGTCCTCCGCCTCATCCCTTCCCCATCACGATTCCGTATTTTTTCATTTTATTGAGCAGGGCGGTGTGGGAAATCCCCAGGGAGCGTGCCGCTTTCCGGATGCTGGCGGCGTTTTTGAGGGTTTCCTCGACGATCCGGCGCTCGTATCCGCCCATGAGACGCCGCAGGGGCGAGGCGCCGCCGGGGCCGGACGGGGTCGGGCCGGGACACGGGTTCGACGCGCCGCGCATCTCGTGGCTGAAAAGGATGTCGGCCGCGGTGATCCGGTCGCCGGCGTTGAGGATGGCGGCCCGTTCCACGACGTTTTTGAGTTCCCGGACGTTGCCCGGCCAGTCGTGGCGATACATCTTGTCTAGGGCCTCGGGCGTCAGCGGCTTGACCGGTTCGTTTACCCGGGCCGCCAATCCGAAAAGGAAGTGCTCCGCGAAAAGCGGTATGTCGGGCAGCCGCTCCCGCAGCGGCGGGATGTGGATGGGCAGGACGTTGATGCGGTAAAACAGATCCTGCCGGAACG
>CAYPCE010000431.1:0-2618 GCA_964409085.1 uncultured Desulfobacteraceae bacterium
CCCCCACCACTTTTCCCTTCAGATCCGCCTTTCCTTTGATATCCGCTTCATCCTTCCGCACCACGATCACATCCGGCAGGTTGTAATAGACGTCGGTGAAATTGACGTTTTCGCCCCGGGTTTCGGATTTGGACATGCAGGTGATCAGGATGTCGTAATCTCCCTTTTTCAGGCCGCCCAGAAGTCCCTGCCATTCCGCGTCCCTGAAATCGGCCTTGACTCCCAGCTCTTCAGCCAGGGCTTTTCCCATGTCGATGTCGAACCCTTCCAGGTCGCCGGTTTTTTCGTTTTTGGACTCAAAGGGCGGATATTGGGCGCAGAGCCCTACCGTCAACTCACCGTCGGCTTTCACATCCCGCCAGGAATTGTCCGCCAGCGCGGTCGCCGAAAACGCCAATATCATCAACGCCGTTGCCGCCAACACCATCCATTTGCTCGGTTTCATGTTTTTTCACTCCTTTTTTGGGTTCACAATGGTTTCTCTTATGGCGAAAAGATCGGGCCGAATCCCGACCTGTTCGAGCATCTCCAGCAATACGGTCATAAAGACGCCCTTCCCCGCCACAAAGCGGAGGCCGTCGATTTGCCCGGCAATGTCTTCCGGGTCGCCGAGTTCCCCGCCCTCATATCCTTCGCAGGTCAGATTCATGCCGCAATTGGGACTGCCGTCCATCCCCAGTACGCCGACCAACTCATACCCCGCCTGGGCAAACGCCTGGACTTGAACCAGCGGGTATTTCAGAATATCCCGGCAATGGGCCCGGAAATTGGCGTGATCGTATTGTTCCTTGGTCATGCCCCACCGGTTCATGCCGAGGTAGGTCGTTTCCGGGCAGGGGAGCTGAAACAGCCCGGCGCCCGATGCGATGTAATGCGCGACAGGGTCCTGAAAAACGCCGCCGACCTCCGCCAGCGGATAGACCTTGGCATTGGCGTTCAGCACACAATGGCAAACGATGAGGATTTGTTTGCTTCGGTTCATTTTTTCAACGCCCCGCCGCCGTCAGGCCGCCATTTCAAACAGGGCCTCCACCTTGGTCTGGATCTGCCCTTCGTCGTTGTCCGAATAATCGGATTCGATCTTTAAAAACGGCAGTTCATGGCGGTCCGTTACATGACGGCCGACATTGTAGGACTCCACGTTGTAGGAATGGCAGGCGGTCAGCACGAAATCGACCACCGCATCGGGCTTGAATTGTTCGATCATTTCCGAAAGCGACGCCAGCCGCCGTTCATTGGGCGTCATGCAGGCGCAGGGGATTTGCAAATACCGCCTCGCGATGGCCCGGACCGGATCGGACGTGTTTTCTTCGATCTCGCCCATGAAGGCTTTCATGCCGGTGCAGGCGTCGGGGGCCACGACGATTCCCCCGGATGCTTCGATGATCTTGAAAATCTTGGTTGCATCGCCCCCGATGGGGCAGCCGGTCACCATGATCCGCGGAGAATCTGCGGCCCCGTAGTGCTCCCCGTTTGCCGCCCGTTTCTCCAGCCGCTCCAGCAAGGTTTTCAGGATGGGCGCCATTTCATCCCCGGTGGCCGGAAGGGCGAGAAACCCGATATCATACATCTCCCGCCAGTTGATCACCGGCGGACGCATGGCCGCATAGTCGAAAATCTTTCGCATCAGGCGGTTTTTCCGGTTTGCCTTGCGGATGGCGGTTTCGATTTCCTCGTCCGAAGCCTGCCGATGGAAGGTGTTTTCCAGGAACCGCTGGAGCTTCCGGATCATCACCGTCCAGTTTTCCAGGGCTTCCCCTTCGTCCGGAAGCTGGGGGAGATCCATGACGTGCATGGGTTTGATTTCAGCCGCCAGCTCGAACATCTTTTTCTTCCCGTCGCAGGTGGTCTCCGCGATCACGGCATCGGAAAGGCTGAAAAAGGGGCAGGTCCCCTCCAGGATGAAGCCGTAGCTGGATTTGATAAGGGGGCAGAGATTGGCGGGCAGCACGGTTTCCGCGCTGGCGATGGGGACTTTGGAAAAAGCGCACAGCACCGCCGGGACGATGCCCATGGCCTGAATCAGTTCGATGGGGGCGTATCCGCAGTAGATGCCCACGATGGGATCGCCCTTTTCCCTGTGGTCCTGGGCGTACCGGAGCACTCGCTTGGCGGGTTCGCCGTCGTAACCGTCGTTCATCAGAGGCGAGGTAATCATTGAATCGTTCCTTTCTTATGGCCTGCGCGGCCTTCTTGGATCATGGAAGCGCGGCATTTCTGATTGTTGCAGGCCCCGGCGGGAATCATCCCATTTACGGTCATCCTCCGGTGGACGGATGTTTTAAATGTCCCATGTGACAACATCTCCTGCGCACAGTTTGTTTATACCGAAAACTTCATAAAATTTCGCCAAAGACGGCAGATCCGTACAGTGCATCGGGTGCAAATGCGCTACTGAATTTTCTCTAAAATAGTCGATGGTGGACTGCAATTGAACCGGATCGTCCAGCAGGTGGAATCCGCCGATGACTGCATAAACACTGGACTGTCCGGTGACTTCTTTGGCGTATTCGGTGATGTTGCATATTCCGGCATGGGAACATCCGGTAACAATCACCAGCCCTTTTTGAGTCACAATGGCCAGGGCTGTATCATCCGGGATGACGTCCGGGACTTTT
>CAYPCE010000432.1:0-2611 GCA_964409085.1 uncultured Desulfobacteraceae bacterium
GCGTCGTTGATGCCGTCGCCCACCATGGCCACGGTCAGGCCGCGGCCCTTGACCTCTTTAATGGTGTCGGCCTTCTCATCGGGGAGCACCTCGGCGAAATAGTCGTCGAGTCCCAGCTCGTCCGCCACGGATTGGGCCACGGCCTCGGCGTCGCCGGTGAGCATCATCACCTGGACGCCCATCTCCTTGAGCCGCGACACCGCGTCCCTGGACTCTTTGCGGACCCTGTCGGACAGGGCCACCGCCCCGATGGGGGTCTCGTCCACCAGCACGTAGACGACGGTCTTGCCCTCGTCCCTCGCCTTCCGGATGTCGTCGTTGTCCGCGGAGAGGTCGTTTTCCTTCAGATACCCCGGGCTGACAGCCTTGACGGATTTGCCGTCCACCTTTGCCTGGGCGCCCTTTCCGGAAATGGCTCTGAAATCTTCGGGATCGGGGTAGTCGATCTCTTTCTCGTCGGCCTTTTCCACGATGCCCCGGGCGATGGGATGCTCCGAGTGGCTTTCCAGACTGGCGGCCAGTTTGAGGATCTCGTCTTCTGATTCATCCCCGAGTTGGATCACCGCATCGACCCCGAACCGGCCCTCGGTGAGGGTGCCGGTTTTGTCGAAGACCACGGCCTCCAGGGCCCGGGCCCGCTCGAAGGCGATCCGGTTCCGGATGAGCAGCCCCTGTCCGGCGGCCAGGGAGGTGGAGACCGCCACCACCAGCGGCACCGCCAGCCCCAGGGCGTGGGGGCAGGTGATGACCATGACGGTGACCATCCGCTCCAGGGAGAAGACGAACTCCCGGCCCATAGAGAGCCAGGCGGCCAGGGTGAAGACGCCGGCGCTGACGGCGATGATGGTCAGCCAGAAAGCGGCCCGGTCGGCCAGGTTCTGGGCCTTGGATTTGGAGGCCTGGGCCTCCTCCACCATTTCGACTACCTGAGACAGGTAGGTGTCGTCGCCGGTCTTTTGCACCGTCACGGTGATGGTCGACTCGCCGTTGACGGATCCGCCGATGACCTCCTCCCCCTCGGATTTCTCCACGGGGGTGGATTCGCCGGTGACCATGGACTCGTCCACGCTGGTGCGGCCCTCCACGATCTCGCCGTCCACCGGGATCTTTTCGCCGGGCTTGACCAGAACCTTGTCGCCCTCGGAGAGTTCCGAAACCGGTACGTCCTCGGTGTCACCGCTGTCGGTAAGACGGTGGGCTTCGGAAGGAAGCAGCTTGACCAGCTCCTCCAGGGCCCCGGAGGCCCCCATGACCGAGCGCATCTCGATCCAGTGGCCCAGCAGCATGATGACGATGAGGGTGGTCAGCTCCCAGAAAAAGACCTTTCCGGGCAGGCCGAACACCACCGCCGAGCTGTAGACGTACGCCGTGATAACGGCCACGCCGATGAGGGTCATCATGCCCGGCTCGCCCTTTTTCAGCTCGTCGAAGAGCCCCTTGAGAAAGGGCCAGCCGCCGTAGAAAAAGACCGCTGTGGCAAAGGCGAACTGGACGTAGCCATCGCCCGGAAACGCCATCATTTTTTCGATGCCGAGGGTCTTTTGGATCAGGGGCGCCAGGGCCAGGATGGGAACCGTGAGGACCAGGGAGATCCAGAAGCGCCGCCGGAAATCGGCCACCATGTGGGCGTGGTGGTCCTGGTGGTCGCCTTCGTGGCCGTCCCCGTGATCGTCGCTATGCCCATTGCCCTCGTCCTCATGGCCGGAATGGTCCCCGTGGGAGGCCTTTTGCCCTTTGGAACCGCTCTTTTTGGATTTTTTGGACGATTTCGAAGATCCGCCGCCCCTGGCGGTTTTCTTGCCGCTGGTCTTGCCCGAAGCGCCGCCGGGATCCGGTCCCCGCTCGAAGGCCACCACCCGTTCGTTGGAGGCCCACAGCTTGCCGATGCCCCAGGTGCAGACGCCGAAACCGACGGCCAGGACCGCGGCGGCCACGGCGTAGTTGCCGAACAGATCCGTCAGGGTGATCTGCCCCACGTTGGTGGGATCGTAGAGGATGGGGATCAGGGTCTCGTGCAACTGGGCGAACAGGGCCGTGCCGGCCAGGCCGCCCAGCAGGGCGAACACCGCGTCCATCCGGCCTTCGCCGACGGCGGCCCAGGTGGTGCCGGGACAGTACCCCGCCAGCCCCCAGCCGATGCCGAAAATGACGGCGGCCAGCCCCGTGGCCACGATGCTGGTGGGCAGGGGCAGGGTCCGCCCCACGCCCACCGCCTGGAGCCCGAAAAGGCCCAAGGCGGAAAGCGCCACCGCCAGCACCATGAACCGGGGGATGTCGGCGTCCAGCATCAGGTGCGACCGGGCCATCCGATGGGCGTCGGTGGCGCCGATGCGCTGGATGACGAACCCGAAGGCGATGCCTGAAAACAGTCCAAGCCAGATTTGCGTCATTGGATCTCCTCCTTCTCAGCGACCTTGCCGAAGATCAGCCGGGCCGTGAGCATGGCCACGGCAAAGATGACGACGCCGAAATAGAGGCCGCTGACGGCCAGTTGCGTGGACCCGGAGATGAACAGCCCCAGGGTGCAGCCGCCGGCCAGCCGCGATCCGAACAGGATCAGGAAGCCGCCGAAAAACGTGGCCGCGTATCGCTTGACCCGGCTCTTGCCGAA
>CAYPCE010000433.1:0-2600 GCA_964409085.1 uncultured Desulfobacteraceae bacterium
TTGGGGATGCGCGCCAGGCATTCTTTCATAAAGTCCACGCAGCCGTTGGCAGAGTTGGCATTGCCGGGGCGAAACCAGTTATGGAGGCATTCACGGGTTTCAGCGATGAAACATAACAGCGGATGATAGCTTTTCTGTCCCTTCTTTTTCGGATTGTATCCTTTCGCCGCTCCTTTCTGAGAACGTAAACTCCCCTGACTGTAGAGTCCATGTCTAAAGTGAAATCTTGGAAACCATGCGCAGCGTTTCATACCAAATTCACCATTGTCCTATCCAGTCAAGGCAAAAATTTAAGAGCACCAGAATGATTCAAATTAATATGAATTCAAAAGTTTATTTGTTTTTTTTTAACCCGGAAACTTGTAAGAAAATAGATGGCAGAATTCATCTTCTATATACAAAAATTTTACTAAGAATTTACAATGAAAACCAATGCAGGTTATCGATATATCACTGTATTATTTGTGAGATATATCTTTATGCGCAGGCTCTATACCCGGAACAAATTACCAACAAAGTGGCGGATGGATATCAAGATTAACTCGCGGCGCCGATGACACGTCCCGGATTTGTCCTCACTGCGTGAATAGTTACATGATCTTTTCGAGAGAATCGTTTACATTCGCGCATGAATGCCCTACAAAAGAGATGCTTCTACAGTACCATGTTTCGTTGATATGTCATCAGTAACCCATAAAGGTCTCTATGAATCGGCACATTTTTTTTCTGGGCGGCCAAGACGCGGAGATGGCGGAGATCCGCGCCATTTTGACGGAAAACGATATTCCTTTCCATGATCGAACCCTGTCCTGGGGGGCGAAGGTTTCGGACTACGGGGAGGAGATCCGCGATCTTCCGGAGGACGCCGTCCCGGTGCTTGTGGAGTTGACGGCGGATATGGCGGTTCCCGAAGGGGCCGTGGTCATCGACCACCACGGCCATCAGGCTGGAAAAGATAGAAAAACGTCCATCGAGCAGACGGCGGATTTACTGGGAATTGGGCTGAACCGACGGCAACGCCTCATCGCCGCCAACGACCGGGGGCACATCCGCGCCATGCGGGAGATGGGGGCGTCGGAGGCCGAGATCCGGGAAATCCGGGCGATGGACCGCGCGGCCCAGGGGGTAACGCCGGAAGACGAGCGGCTGGCGGAGCAGTCCGTCCGGGAGCGGATGGAGGTCATCGGCGAGGGGGCCGTCTTTGTGGAAAGCCTTACCGAACGGACAGGTCCCATCACGGACCGACTGTGGGACCGGTTCGACCATATTTTTATCCGGACGCCCGATGGAAACTTTTTCTATTCCGGGAAAGGGTATGTGATCCGGCGGCTGAAGGACCGGTTTGAGGCCATGAAAAAGGAAAAAGGCGCCGTCGATTTCTGGTACGGCGGCGAGTTGCCGGAAACGGGGTTTTTCGGCGCGAACATTTCGTTAAACAGAAAGGAGGCCAGGGACGTGACCATCATCTCGCACCATATCTTCATGTTTCCATTCACCATGGAAAAGACGGAGGGAGAGGACCGGGATTTTCTGGACGTGGTCCGGGGGGCGCTGCCACAGGAATGGCGGCCGGAAGCGTTTTCGCCGGCGGCCGGCAACCAGCGGTACAGCGAGTACTATTATTTCCACCCGTTTGCCCGGGAAGCCATGTTCGGAAACGGCGATGGCGACGGGGAGAAGCTGCCGCCGCTGATGACCTATTTTGTCCGGGATGCGCCCGCCGGCGGCCAGTTCAACCTCTGGGTTTTGAAAAGGGAATCGCCCTATGTCCTCGACATCCAGCGCATCGCCCTGCGGATCTATGACACCCGCATCGGGATCCTGTGCCTGGAACTGGTCAACCGGACGTATGAGGATTTGGAAGACATCCTGAAGATCAACGATTACGGCCGGCGGATCTATCCGCAGTTTCTGGCGGAAGGCGGAATAACGGCAACCAAAGCGTCTTTTTTGCCGGATCGCATCGAAATCCGAGGAATCGGGGACGACCCGATTGTGGAGGATTTCGCCGAGGCCGCGAAATTCCGGAAAGATCACCCGGTGGTGGCCGCCTACATCCAGTGGCTTTTGGGGGACCGGTTCACCACCGACCCGGACGCGGCGGCCTCGGATGGAAAGGACATCCTTTTCCGGCCCACCATCGACGACCGGATGTACACGGTTTGCTGGTACGGCTCGGACCGTTGGTCCAAAAACCTGAAGAGCGCCGGCCAAGGAGGACGCTACGTCTATGAGGATTCCGACGAATGGTACCGGTTCATTTTTTTGGACGGCAACTGGCCCCTGTGCGCCCATCCGGGAATGAAGCGCGATCTTATCCGGGAGACCACCTATCCCCGATGGGTCGAAATGGGCACATTTTACGGCATCAGCCGCTACAGCCTGGTCGGCATAACGGACGCCGGGTTCGGCTACGCCGTCCTTCGGGAACATTTGCGGCGGCCCTACGCCCAGATGGCGGCGCTGTTGCTGGCCCAGCGGGCCAGCATCCTGCGGTTCTCCGACGAAGTGACCCGGATCAGCCGCTGGATCAAAGGGCTGGACAAAAAAAAGGGCAAAGCGCGCCGGGATGCCATCGAAGAAATCCAGGCCAAGGTGGA
>CAYPCE010000434.1:0-2586 GCA_964409085.1 uncultured Desulfobacteraceae bacterium
CGGCCCCGGCGCCGCCAGGTGAACGCCATGTATGAACCTTTTGTATCGCCCATCCATACGCAAGTTCCGGGACGGGCCCGGTACCGGGTGTCGGGCCTCCACGGCAACGACGCCCTCAAACGCCTGCTGGAGGCGCGCCTCCTCCGCACGCCGGACGTGGTGCGGGCGTCGGCCAGCGCGCAGACCGGCACCGTCCTGATCCAATACAACAACGGCCATTCCCCTGAACAGATGGCCGAGGTCGTCCATTCCATCCTGGAATCGGCGCCGGCGGAAACGGTCGCCCTGCCGCCGCCGTCGGACGGCCCTTCCGGCGTTCCGGCTTCAGAACCGGTTCAGGAAGAGGATCCGGACGGGGTCGTCCCCGTCCACGACGCGGTCCGGGGCCGGACCCGGTTCCGGGTCCCGAATCTCCGGGACGCCGACCTGTTGAAGACCTACCTGGAAGTCCGCCTCTCCCAGCAAAACGACGTGGTCCTCGCGTCGGCCAACACGACCACCGGCACGGTCCTGGTCCGGTACAATTCAGGCAACACGCCCCGGACCCTGGCCCGGCGCATCCATGAAATCGTCGCCGAAGGGCGGGAAAGGATCGCCGAGGTCGAGGCGACTTTGCCGGAGGCCGACCCCGACGGCGAATCGACGGCGGTTCCCGCCCATGTCCGCCGGATGCTCCGGTTCCACGACCAGCAGATGGTCCGGGACTGGCACGGCATGGCCCCCGGCGCGGTGCTGGACCTGCTGGAAACCGACCCCGACGCCGGCCTGGCCCTCCAGGCGGTGCGGGCGCGGCGGCTCCAATACGGCCCCAACACCCTGCCGTCGGCCAAACCCCGGTCGGGATGGGCCATCTTCTTCGACCAGCTCAATTCCCTGCCGGTCTACCTGCTGGGGGCCGCCGCCGGTTTGTCGGTGGTCACGGGCGGGGTGCTGGACGCCGTCCTCATCATGGGCGTTGTCGTGGCCAACGCCGCCATCGGCTACGTCATGGAGAGCCAGGCCGAGGCGACCATCAGCGCCCTGAAGCGGATCGTCTACCCCGCGGTCGCGGTGATCCGGGACGGCCGGACCGTGGCGGTCTCGGTGGAAGAGATCGTGCCGGGGGACCTGCTGGTCCTCAGACCCGGCGCCTATGTGGCCGCCGACTGCCGGGTGCTGACCGCCGCCCGCCTCAGCATCGACGAATCGACCCTCACCGGCGAATCCATGCCGGTCTACAAATCCCCCGAACGGCTGACGGACGCGACCGCCCCCCTGGCCGAGCGGGCCAACATGGCCTACATGGGCACCCTGGTCACGGGCGGGGAAGGGCTGGCCGTGGCCACGGCCACGGGCATGCACACCGAAATGGGGCATATCCAGATGCTGCTGGACGAAAACGTCTCGCCCGAAACCCCCATCCAGCGCCAGCTCCGGGAGCTGGGGGACCACCTCATCCTTTTCGTGGGGGCCGTGGGCGGCTTTGTTTTCGCCGTGGGCCTGTTCCGGGGGTACGGCACGCTCCAGATGCTCAAAATGGCCATCTCCATGGCCGCCGCCGCCGTCCCCGAGGGGCTGCCCACGGCCGCCACCGTCACCTTCACCCTGGGCATCCGGTCCATGGAGCGGCACCACCTGCTGGTGCGGCGGCTCCAGGCCGTGGAGACCCTGGGCGCCATCCAGAGCCTGTGCCTCGACAAGACCGGCACCATCACCCGCAACCGGATGGCGGTGAAACGGGCCGCGGCCGGGGCCTCGGATCTGTCGGTCCCCGACGGCGACGTCCCGGACATGGCGACCGATACGGATATGGCCCTGCTCGTCGCCATCGGCGTGCTGTGCAACGAAGCCCGGATGAACGGCGCCGACGCCGACGGCTGCGCCCTGCCCACGGGGTCGCCCACCGAATGCGCCCTCATCGATCTGGCGATCCGGGCCGGGTGCGACGTCAAGGCCCTTCGCCGGGCCCACCCGCTGCTGGAAGTCCGGCACCGGGCCGAAAACCGGCTCTACATGTCCACGGTCCACGAGGCGCCGGAGGGGATTCGCTTTCTGGCCGTCAAGGGGAGCCCGGCGGACGTGCTCGGGATGTGCGACCGGTACATGGAAAACGGCGAGGCCCGGCCCCTGACCGACGCCGTCCGCATGGAGATCGACCTCAAAAACGCCCGGATGGCCGGCCAGGCCCTGCGGGTGCTGGGGGCGGCCTTTAAACGGGTGAACGGCAACGGTGCGGCGACGGAAGAGGGGATGACCTGGGTGGGCCTCATCGGCATGGCCGACCCCATCCGGCCCGGGGTCCGGGACCTCATCGGGACCCTCCACCGGGCGGGCATCGACACCGTCATGATCACCGGCGACCAGTCCCGGACCGCCTATGCCGTGGCCCGGGAGGTGGGCCTGAGCCGGGATGCGTCCCTGGAAATCCTCGACATCACGCAGCAGCCCGACATCAACGAGGGCGAGATGGAGGCCCTGGCCTCCAGGGTCCACGTCTTTTCCCGGATCACGCCGGCCCAGAAGCTCAAGATCGTCCAGGCCCTCCAGTCGGGGGGCAAGGTGGTGGCCATGACCGGCGACGGGGTCAACGACGGCCCGGCCCTCAAG
>CAYPCE010000435.1:0-2577 GCA_964409085.1 uncultured Desulfobacteraceae bacterium
ATGCCGATATATGGTGACATTCTGACATGGCTATCGAAAAGATGCCGAAAAAATTTGTGGCCCATCTGCCGGACCTGATGACGCCGTCCGACTACCGGGACGGCCCCGGAAAGAAAAAAGTGCGTTTGCGCATCCGCCTGACCGGAGAAGGGGTGGAAATTCTGGGGGACGCGGCCCACGTCGCCGAACTGGAGGCCCTGCTGGACGGCTTGGACGGGCGGGAAATGGAGCGGGTGCTGTGCGGATGACGCCAACCGAACTGGAACGCGGCCTGTTCGGTTTTCTCCGGGAGACAGCCGGCGGTCGCATCGGCCCCCGGCCACCTCTGGTTCCATCCGACGCCGCCATGGAAAAACTCATGACGGCTCCGGACCCGCGGCTGACGGTGGCGTTGAACCGGATCGTTGCCGCCGGTGCGGCCGACCTGTGGACGGAAATGGACCGAGGCGAACAACCGGCGCTTTCCGCCGATATTTTCGGGGTCGCCTTGGCGGTTTGCAACGGTCTGGCCCTGGCGGGCCTTCCGGAGGACGCGCCGGACGCAAGGACCGCGGCCTTCACCGACGCCCTCCTGGCGCGGCTCGATCCCCCGGCGAACGCCGCCTCGACCCTGGCGCGCCACGCCATCCTGGCCCCGGCCCTGCCCGGACTGGATTCCCTGGCGGACGATCTGCGGGACGTCTTTTTCGACCTGAGCCCCCTCACCGCCCTGTGGACCCTGGACCGCCACGCGCCGTCCGCCGTTCACGATCTGGGCCGGGAGCTGCTGGCCGGTCGACCGGTCTTTCCAACGCCCCGCCACCCCAAATGGCCCGACCCGGACGCCTGGATCGAGGCCGTTTCCGCCATTCTGGCCCATCCGGCCGCGGCCCGATCCCTCCGCCATCGGTGGCTGGAAATGGACGAAACCCGAACGTCCTGCCGCAACCTCGGCCTGGCGCTGGAAGCCCTCCGCCGCCGGGGCGGCCACCGGGAAATCCTCTTCCCCTTTTACGAAGCCTATGACCGGTTCGCCGCCGTTCCCGCGCCCGACGGCGGCCGCTCGTGGCCCATTTTCGCCGTCATGGAAAAGCTTCTCAAAACCCCGGGCGACAGCGAGGCCGCCATCCGGGCCAACCGATGGGGCAACCAGTATTTCCTGAAATTCCGACCCCTGGTTCAGCTCATTATCGAAGAAGACGGCCCCCCGGCCGATTTCCGACACCTCACCCGGGAGCTGATCATGGATCACATCCGCCCATTGGCTGACTACATCACCGAAACGGCCACTGTCATCCAGTCTTTCCGGAGAGAAGAGGAAGAGCGGGTTGAACGCGGGGAGGCGGGTTCGGAGGAGAAGGAGGAACGGCCCGACAGGTTCAAAAACAGTCTGGGAATGGAGTTTGTGTGGATCGAGCCGGGGACGTTTATGATGGGGAGGCCAGGGTGCGAGCCGAAAGAGAAGGGATTGGAAATTGATGAAGCGGAGCGTCCATCGATGGGAACTCAACACAACCAATCAAATCGGCGGGAACCCGTGGATTTCGATATTGATGCCATTGAGAAAGCGTTGTTGAGAGGCATTGATATGGATGTCGATTACGAAGATGAAGTATATCATGAGGTTGCACTAACGAAGGGGTATTATTTGCAAACAACGCAGGTGACCCAGGGCCAGTGGGAGTCGGTGATGGGGAGCAACCCTTCTCGATTCCAGGTTTTGGGTTTAGAATGTCCGGTGGAGAACGTGTCTTGGAACGATGCGCAGGAATTCATCCAAAAGCTCAACGAGCTGGGGGAGGGCGACTATCGGTTGCCGATGGAGTCGGAGTGGGAGTACGCCTGCCGCGCGGGTTCTAAGACTAGCTACTGCTTTGATGCCGATGTGGAAGAGCTTGATCGGTACGCTTGGTACCCGAACAATTCAGGGAATATGACACACCCCGTTGGGCGGTTGAAACCTAACGCCTGGGGGTTGCACGACATGCACGGCAATGTGTGGGAGTGGTGTCAAGACCTGTATGGCCAATATCCGGGTGGGTTTGTAATGGACCCGACCGGACCTGACACTGGCGTGGACCGGGTGATCCGGGGCGGATCCTGGGGCGCCCACGCCATGAGTTGCCGCTCGGCGTGCCGGGATGGCTACTCCCCTGTCGCCTCTGACCATGCCGTGGGCTTTCGCGTCCTCATGACCCGGCGGCGGACACCAGAAGAGATAAAAGCCACACTATCGACCAAATCTGGCTGAAAACGGATGTTGGCGGTGGAGATGAAAAAAACCAAAGAGCCGGCGGGATTGCCGATGGTCGGGGATTTTCTGGAAAAAACCCGGACCTTCGCCTGGCCGCGGCCGGACAACATCGTTCTGCCCTCGTTTTTTTCCGTGGGAGGATTTACGGATGAGGCCATGGCGTTTTGCCGGGAACATGACATCATAGTTGCGAGGAGGATTGAATTGTTTTGAAGATGAATTGCCACTTGGCCGCCGTCCCCCTGGCCCACGCCCGGTTTCCCTCCGCCGCCCGGGCCGCCGACTGGCTCCAGACCGTCCACGCCCTCTCCATCGGTCCGCCGCTGTTCCTGGTCCACGACCTG
>CAYPCE010000436.1:0-2569 GCA_964409085.1 uncultured Desulfobacteraceae bacterium
GGGAATACCTCGACGCCCGCTCGGACCGCCATCGGATCGTCTTTCTCGTGGACGAGATCGGCCAGTTCATCGGCAACGACACCCATCTGATGCTCAACCTCCAGACCATCGTGGAAGACCTGGGGCGCATCTGCAACGGCCGCGCGTGGGTCGTCGTCACCTCCCAGGAAGACATCGACGCGGTGGTGGGCGAGATCAAGGGGTCGAAAGCCAACGATTTTTCCAAGATCCAGGGCCGGTTCACCACCCGGCTCTCCCTGTCCAGCTCCAACACCGACGAGGTCATCCAGGCCCGGCTGCTGGAAAAAGATCCGGCCGCCGCCGGCAAGCTGGAGGGGCTGTTCGCCGAAAAAGGCGACATCCTCAAAAACCAGCTCGCGTTCACCTACGACGGCGCCAGCCTGAAGCAGTTCAACGCAGCGTCGGATTTCGTGGGGACCTATCCCTTCATCCCCTACCATTTCCAGTTGGTGCAGAAAATCTTCGAGTCCATCCGGAAAGCCGGGGCCACCGGGCTCCACCTGAGCCGGGGCGAGCGGTCGATGCTCGACGCCTTCCAGTCGGCGGCGATCAACATCTCCGACCGGGAGATCGGGGCGCTGGTTCCCCTGTATGAATTTTTCCCCTGCATCGAAAGCTTTCTGGACACCGCCGTCAAGCGAAGCATCGATCAGGCAAAGGAAAACGCCGGTCTCGACGTCCCCTTCGATGTTCGCATCCTGCAAACCCTGTTCCTGATCCGGTATGTGGAGATCATCAAGCCCAATATCGACAACCTGGTGACCCTGTGCATCGACGAGGCGGACACGGACCGGATCCGCCTCAAGCGGGCCATCGAGGCGTCGCTGGACCGCCTGGAAAAACAGCATCTGATCAACCGCAACGGCGACCTCTATTTTTTCCTCACCAACGAGGAACGGGAGGTGTCGCGGGAGATCAAGTCCATCGACATCCCGCCGTCGGCCGACATCGAGCTGCTGGGCGAAATCCTGTTCGACGACATCCTCGGCAAAAAGACCAAGCACCGGTACGCCGATTATAAGCGGGACTACGCCTTCAACCGCATCTGCGACGGCCGGTTCTGGGGCAAGGAGATCAAGGACGCCCTGGCCCTGGAGATCATCAGTCCGCACCACGAAGACTACGACGCGTTCATCCCCGCCAAATGCGTGTTTTACAGCGCCGACCGGCAGAGCCACGCCGTCGTCAAGCTGCCCAACAATCCCGATCTGCCCAAAGAGATCCGGACCTATCTCCAGACCCAGACCTACATCAAGCACAAAAGCGATGCGGCGGCTTCCACGAGTCTGAAACAAATCCTCCGGGACCGGGCCGAGGGCAACCGGGAACGGAAACAGCGGTTGGCCGGTCTCGTCGACTCCATGTTCGTCGAAGCGGAATACTACGCCCTGGGAAAGGCCATCGAGGTCAGGGCGGGGACGCCGGCCAAGGCGGTGGAGGCGGCCTTCAATCACCTCGTGGAAAACGTGTTCAGCAAATTCGGGTACCTGACCCATGTCTACGACGAGCCCCAAAAAGAGATCAGGGAAACCCTGCGGTCCGACGACGTGGCCCGGCAGCAGTTGACGCTGGCATTCGAGACCGGCGAACCGGCCGACATCCGGGAGATCCGCACCTACATCGACCTCAACGTCGCCGCCAATCATCCCGTGTACCTGGACGGCCTCGCGGCCCATTTCGCCAAGCCGCCCTACGGATGGGGGGAGTTCCAGACCCTCGTCCGGGTCGCCCGACTCTTCATGGCCGGCCATCTCAACCTGGTGATCGACGGGGGGAAGATTCAGCCCAAAGAGGCCCTCGCCCCCCTGACCAAAACCCACCAGTGGAAAACGGTCAAGATCGCCAAGCGGAAGGTCCCGTCGGAAAAAGACATCAAAAAGGCCCAGACCCTGGGAAAGGAGCTGTTCGGGTCCATTGCGCCGGAGGGCCAGGACAACCTGAGTCAGTACATCCGCGACGGACTGAACGGATGGATCAAGACCCTCGAAACCTACAAGCCGTTGGCCGACACCGGAAAGTATCCGGGCAAACCGGAAATCGACGGCTGCCTGACCGTCGCCCGCCAGGTGACGGAGATCCACGACGCCTACGAACGGATCAAAGCCTTCAACGGCAGGAAAACGGACCTGGAAGACGCGGCCGACGACCTTCACGACCTGACCGATTTTTACACCCATCAGCGGCAGACCTGGGAGACCTTCCGGGACGCCATGGACCGGTTCAAGGTCAACGCGACCGCCCTGGCCAAAGACCCGGACGCCGGGCCGGCCCTGAAAAAGATGACGGAGATCCTCGGCGCGCCCCGTCCATACGGGTTGCTCAAGGACGTGAACGGCCTGATCGCCGCGGTCCAAACGGTCAACGACGCGCTGATCGGCAACAGCAGCGCCGCCGCCGTGGCCGAAGTGGACGAAAAAATCCGGTCCATCGCCGCCCTCCTGGACCGCCACAACGCCGGGGACGACGACAAAAACCGGTGGCTCATGCCCCTGCAACGGGTCAAAAAGCAGTTCCAGGATGAATACAGCATCCCCCAGATCACCTATTA
>CAYPCE010000437.1:0-2549 GCA_964409085.1 uncultured Desulfobacteraceae bacterium
CAGGTCGTGGACCAGGAACAGCGGCGGACCGATGGAGAGGGCGTGGACGGTCTGGCGCCAGTCGGCGGCCCGGGCGGCGGAGGGAAACCGGGCGTGGGCCAGGGAGATGGCGGCCAGATGGCGGTCCATTCTCAAAACAATTCAATCCCCGTCGCAACCGCGACGCCATGGTCCCGGCAAAACCCCAAGGCCTCTTCCGTAAATCCTCCCACGGAAAAAAACGCGGGCAAGACGATGTTGTTCGGACTCAACCCGGCAAAAATTTGGATTTTTTCCAGAAAATCCTCAACCATCGGCAATCCAGCCGGCTCTTTGGTTTTTTTCACCTCCACCACCAGCATCCGTCCACAGGCCGACGTCGCCAGCACATCGATCTCCATCGCCTTGCCGTCGGGCCGCTGAAACTTCACCCGCATGGCGGCGTCCAAAATATTTAATTCCGCGTCGTCGCCCACATTTTCAAAATACCGGGAAAGACGGAAGCGCTTTTTGCTCCGGAACTCGTTGAACAGCAGGTACTCGGCCATCATGCCGCTCAGGTGGTTGACCATGCCTTGCAAGGATTGTTTTTCTTTTTTGAGGCGCCGGATTTCCTGGCGGAACTCCTGTTTCAGGTCCGTTTGCTGAACATCGGGCTGATAGGTCGCAATTTCTTTCTCAAACCGATGGCGAAGAATCAGCGCCAGCGTTCCGTCCGTGAGGCCCCGGTAATCAATGTCCGAACTCCCCCATTGAATCAAATCCGCTTTGACCATGTTTTGCAAAAGCGTTTTGATTTCATTTTCATCGATTTCAAGCCCCAGCGCCTCCTTCAATTCCCGGGGGGTCCACTCCCGGTCGGAATGTTTGCTCAAGTGCAGCAGGATGTGCTTGCTGTTGATGGTGTTGATCCGCTTCAGGGACAATTCGATGTATTCGCCCCAGGTCATGGACATCTCGGACCCTCGATCCGCGATCTCGCGATGGACGGCGTCGACCACCCCCTCCTCAGTGGTCAGGTCCTTGCCCTCGAAATCACTCTCGATCACGCAGGAGATGAAAAACGGGTCGGACATGCACAGTCGGTTGATTTGCAGGGCGGTTTCATTGGTGATGGGCTCATCGTAATAAGCCGCGTATCGGTAAACCGCCTCCAGGCCGGCTTCCGGCTCCAGATACGGATTCAGAGAAAACCGCTTCAACCGGCCGGCCTCCAGGTAAGTGTCGATGATGTTGATCAACCATCCGACGTAAGAACCGGTGACGAGCATGGGCGCGAGTTTGGATTCGGACAGGTCGTGCCATGTGCCTGGGATGGTTTCGTCCCGGGCCGTCTCGCAGGCCGGGTCCCGGTAGATGTATTCGCCGGTGTTCTGGAATTCGTCGATCATGACCAGAAACCGATGGTCGAACGCCGCCGCGTACCGATGGGGCGCCGTGCTGGCCGTGTGCCAGAGCGAATCATAACCGCCATCGGCTTTTTGGGCGTTCATGGCGTCCACGTCGATGACAAACGGCGCAACGGATTTTGCTTCCCCATATTCTCTGATCTGCGCCATGGTGAGGGGAAAGGAGACCATTTTTTCATCCCGTTCCAGAAAAGAGATGTAATGGGTCGCGAATGTTCGATAATAGAGTAGGGCGAAATCCGGAAGCCACATCTTCTTCTCGGAAATGTTGATGTAAAACGGGATTACTTTTCCGTTTTCGCCCCACAATTGGTTGAAGAGGCGCTGTAAAAAAGCGGTTTTCCCACTTTTGCGCCGCGCCAGGATGGCCCTGGATTTGGAAAGCCGCTTGGGGATTCGGGATATCCATTTGTTGAAGGAGGCGAATTCTTTTTCCCTGCCCACCAGAAGATCGGGCTCACCGATGGATTCGGGCAACGGGTATTCCATGCCGGGTTCTCCTTTCCCCCCTGGAGTTGTTTTCATGGTTTCACTCACGGGCTTTTTGCCTCGCCGGGCGCTCCGGCTCGAAATCGATGCGGCTGCGGCGCGGCATCCGCCCGCGCCTTGCACGCAACGATTTCGGCCTACACGCCTTGCCTGAGCCTATGCCCGGTTTACTGACCTGGGCGCAGGGCAAGCCGAAAGCCGATGAAGCGGAACCGGATGCCAGGCACGTACCCGTTGCGGTTAGCCGCCCGGCAGAAGTCGGCCTCGTTGCCCCACGAGCCGCCGCGTATGACCCGGTGAGCGCCCTTGTCGGGTCCAACCGGGTCCGTCACAGGGTCGGTCGAATAATCATCATACCTGTCCTGACACCACTCCCACACATTGCCATGCATGTCGTACAATCCCCAGGCGTTGGGCTTCAATTGTCCCACGGGATGCGTCATTCCCCCTGAATTCTTCCGGTACCAGGCGCACTGGTTAAGATTCGCCGCATCGTCGCCGAAGCTGTACACCGTCTCCGATCCCGCACGGCAAGCATACTCCCACTCCGCCTCCGTCGGCAACCGGTATGCCCCCTTGCCCCGCTCATTAAGCTTCTCGATGAATTCCCACGCGTCGTTCCAGGACACGCACTCCACCGGGCATTCCGAACCGCCGTCCTTGAAATACGAT
>CAYPCE010000438.1:0-2532 GCA_964409085.1 uncultured Desulfobacteraceae bacterium
CGGTCACCAGGGTTTCGATGGTCAGTTCGCCGCCGTCGGGCATGGCGTCCTGGGCATTGACGGCCAGGTTCATGATCACCTGCTCCAGCTGACCGGCATCGGCCTGGACGAGCGGCAGGGACGGCGCCGGTACGATCTTCACTGCGACATCCTCCCGGATGGTGCGCCGGAGCAGTTTCTCGAACCGGTTCAGCACGTCGTTCAGGTCCACCGGCTTGAATTCCAGCAACTGCTTCCGGCTGAAGGCCAGCAACTGGCGGACCAGGTCCCGGGCCCGCAATCCCGCCTGGACGATCTCCCCCGCCGAAGTTCTCCGGGCGTCGTTGCCATCGAAATCCTCCAACAGCATCTCGCCGTAGCCGAGGATGGGCGCCAGCAGGTTGTTGAGGTCGTGGGCCACGCCGCCGGCCAGGCGGCCCACCGACTCCAGTTTCTGGGACTGGTGGAACTGGGCTTCGAGCTTGGCTTTTTCTTCATTGAGGCGCATTTTCTCCGTGACGTCCCGTGCAATGATCTGAAGCGCCTTGCCGCCATTGTAGTCAATAGGAATGCCCATCGCTTCGACATGGCGCTCTTCACCATCGGCGCGAACGATGGTTTGCTCATAAACAGGGGATCGCCGCCCTGAACCCAACACTTGCTCAACCCGTTGCCAGGACCCCTGGCGCTGGTCGGCGGGAATGAATTCCCGGACCGATTTTCCGATCACTGCCTCCGGCCGGGAAACGCCGAGAAGTTCGCACCCGCCCTCGTTAATGAACAGAAATCGTCCGTCCTGGTGGACGGCGATCAGATCCGGGGACAGCTCCACCAGCATGCGATACTTTTCCTCGTTCTCCCGGAGGGCCGTTTCGGCCCGGTGGTGATCGGTGATGTCGCGCAAAAAGCCGTAAAGGCGGGCCGCTCTGCCGTCCCGGCCCATCTCGGCATAGCCCCGGGCGAGGCAGTGGCGGATCTCGCCGTCGCTTCTGATGGCCCTGAGCTTCAGTTCATAGGGCGTTCCGCCGGCAACCGCGGTTTCGACCGCCGCCGACAGCGCCGCCATGTCTTCGGGAAGGTATAACCGGCGATGCTCGGCAAAGGAGGGCGCCCCCTCCGAAGGGTCGAATCGAAAGAGGCGGAACAATCCTTCCGACCAGGTCGTGGCATCCGTGGCGACGTCCCATTCCCAGCTGCCGACCCCCGCGATGTGCTCCGTTCGGGCCAGCATGGCCGCGCTCCGGGCCAGCGCCGCATTGGCGGCGTATTCTTGGGTCACGTCCCGGAAAACCATCACGGCGCCGATCATCCGGCCGTCAGTTTCCTTCAGGGGCGCGGCGCTGTCGGCGATCTGATATTCCGTCCCGTCCCGGGCGATCAGGCAGGTGTGATTGGCCAGGCCCACGACCCGTCCTTCCTGCAACACGTGCTTTACGGGGTTCTGCACCGGTTCATGGGTTTGGGCATTGATAATGTAAAACACCTCTTCCAGGGGTTTGCCGCGGGCCGTTTCCAAATTCCAGCCCGTCAGCGACTGGGCCACCGGATTCATCCGGGTCACCCGCCCTTGGGCGTCGGCAGCAATTACGCCGTCGCCGATGGAATCGAGGGTGATGGCCAGTTCGTGCTGGCTCCGGCGGAGATCCTCGTGACTCCGCAGGGCCACCATTGCGGATGAACAGACGATGCCCACAAGCAGCGACTCGATCAGGAACGGCTGCTCCCGCCAGCCGGCCATCACCGCGGGCCAGACCGGCGCGTCCTCCAACAACGCCATGATCAGCCACAGGATGGGGATGTTAAACGCCTGGTAGCACGCCATCACCGCCAGCAGCCAGCCGATGCCGAAGACCCAGATGCGCCGGGACCGGGAGAGGAGATGTTCGTGGACGGCCCGGACGGCCGCCAGGCCGGGAACCGCATACAGCATGTTGCCCGAATAGATCATGATCAGGGGAAAATCATAGGGCCCCGCCACCGCCAAAAGGGACGCCAGCAGAAACACCACCCACAACCGCGTGATCAGCGCGGCCCCCAGAAATCCGAAGGCCCACCGCCCTTCGATGTACATCTCGATGTGGGGGATCTTGACGTTCAGATGGGCCGCCGCCACACCCAATACGCCCAGCAGCAAAAGCAGCAGCAGATCGTCCCGCAAGGATCCGGACGTCGTCGAAATAAAAGGGACCTGCGCGTCTTCCGTCCGCCCGGCAGGCTGATTCATGGGTGTCTCCTTGTGCTCGGTTGCCAGCGCTTTTTGAGGGACCGAATTCGACTAAAGATGTTGCGCTGCGAGAGGGAAAATCCACCGGCGCCCGGATGGGGGCGTCTGGAGTGGATGTTTTGAACCGATATCCCGTTTTTCTTACCGGTTTCCAGGGCGTTTTTCAAGGAGAGATCGATTTCAGGGAAACGAGGGGCAATGGACGGAGAGCGCGTCGCGACTTCCGGCGGTTTGACTTTTTTAGGGAAAGCTTTACTGTGAACTTTTCAAATACGGCAATGCCGCCGTTTCGACGATTGGAATACCTTTCAAATCTTCGGCCAAGGAAC
>CAYPCE010000439.1:0-2528 GCA_964409085.1 uncultured Desulfobacteraceae bacterium
CGTCGCGGCCCGAAATGACCATGAGGTTCTGGTCCGGGAAATAGCCGTGGGCGGTTCCGCAGAACAGCAGCAGGATAACGAGGGTGGTGAAGCGTAGTCCGTGTTTCATTGTTTAACCCTTTCAAACCCCACCCCCCGGCCCCCTCCCCTGAAAGGCTGTGCTTTACACACACTTGGCACCGTGTGTTCACGGGCCGCTCCGATTGGGGTGGGGCTGGGGCTGAGGGTCCTTTTCCTGGTGAATAACGCCGTACATGTGAGCGGCCGTCTCTAATCTTTGCAGTCCTCGCCAGAGGGTTTGGGTTCCCGGCGGGCCGTCGCCTTTTCTGCCCAAATGTCCTCCCATTTGACCGACCATTTTGATGGCTTCTTCCATCGTGGGAGGCTCGTCAGGGGGCGTTGACGTCTTGTTCACATAACAGTGGAGCGCTTTCCATTCAATATCGGTGAAAAACGCCGTGCAGGGAACTTCCGGAGCGTCCCTGCCAAGCATGGTCAGATGGTAAATGCGCCATGCAATCACCATGTCCACGCCAAGGCAGGCTTCCAGCCGGTCGGCAGCTTTAAGTTGGCGGTCTTTGAGTCGGCATCCGCTTTTCAACGTCCGATGGTAAACCTCAATGCCCCATCGACCGGAATACCACTCCACCCGCTTTTGGGCCTGCTTAACATCAACGGTCTCAACGGTTGTCAACAGCATCCATTCAAGGGGCGACGCGTTCGGGTCTTCTATATCCCGCTCCAAAACGTATACGGCCCAGACTTTGATCGGGGCATCGTTTGCATATCGCTTTGGCGGGATCAGGTCCACCTCGGCGAAACGAATGTCCACCATGGCGTCTCGGGCTTGCCGGGAAGGGGCGGCCGGAACGTGCAGCTTCAACGTGCCGGACACAGGCTGCTTGCCCATGAAATCCCATAGAAAATCCTGATCGGATTTCACTTCGCCCTCGCCGCGCATTTCATCTTCTTTCGAAAGCGAAGATTTCACCTTTCGCTGCCGGGATTTTTCCGCGCGAACCAGCAATTCAGGGCCGTCGGGGAATTGCCGGGCTTCATCGAACAACTCGTAAATATCCGACTCCCGGTCCCCCATGCTCACCAGCATCGTATCCGGACAGAGTTTCTGAATCTCGGCCAATTTCCGATAGCTGCGCAGCCATTTAACGCTTTCTTTTTCCTCGATCGGCAAGTCCTTGCGCCGATGTTTTTTTCCTGCGTCTTCCGGGTCGCGCCCCCAGACCTGGGCGTCCAGAACCCCCAGCGGAACCCCGGATTCCGTAAAGGCCAGGGTGTCGTGAAGGAGCAATCCAATAACGGAATCCGTTGTGGATATAGGGCCCAAACCCTCTGTTGCCGGATGCGCGGTGTAATTTAGCGACGTCGTATCCTGCGGCGCCAACACCACCGGGTGTTGCTTGATGCGTTCGATGGCCGACTCGCAGTGCGGCGTCAATATAACGTCCATGGTCACCTTTTCGTTTTGAAAAAATCGATACGCCCCCACGGCCCGCGTCCTGGACCCGCTTGCCTCCGGTATGCCGGACACGGGGCTTTCGTAAAAATCCTGGGCGATGCCGCAAAGACGTTTTTTGAGTCGATCGTCATACAGCCGGACCGTGCCGAATTCTTCCTCGCACCAGTTTTCCGGAGATTCCGGTCGTGGAACTTCGCCCAATCGAACATCCGGTTCCTTGCAAAGCCGTTGCCGCCATCCATGGCTCAGCGCATGAACGAAAATGAGCTTGCAAGCGCCGTCCCGGCGTCCGGCTGTCTTTCCAACGCATTCGAAATTGGCGGCTTTATAGCTGCTGCCTTTGAAACGCCCCGGATCGACGAAAGTTTCCACAAGCAGCGGGCGCGTGTTGTATCGTTTTTCCCAGTCCTGCGGCAACCGGGACAACGCCTGAGCCAGTGCGTGAGACGCCAGATTCTCGACCCGGACCGTCGGCAGGATGAGAAACCGGGCGTTGTTGACCACCCGATCCAGATTGGCGCGACGAGCGTTTTCGGTCCACCCGATGTGCGCGTCTCGATCCTTTAGCGCAAACGACGCCGAGGTAAACGCCAGGCCGCCCAAACAGCCGTATTTCTCGCTGATGATCGAATACCGAATCTGACTGCCGCACAACGGGCCGCCGCCAAGATAGTGATATTGATCCATCATCGCAAACCAGATTCTGGACGCTTCGCTTTGCGCGCTTTCCACCGGCTCGATGCGAATTTCTCCGAGTCCATCCAGGCGGCATCGCACCTCCGGCGGCTGGATGTCGGGCAAACGTCCGCGGTTTTCGAAACCATGCGGCCGCGGCGCATCGGGCAAATCCAACACCCCGCGCCGATTCATCTCGGACAGCGCCTTGCGGCAACTCATGTCCTTTAGTTCCCCGTCCGGCTTGCGCCAATCCATCCATTCGCACACGCGCCTCGATAATTCTCGACGGGAAAGGCCCGGATCGGCGTCTACAGTCTCCTGTATCCGATCTACGATCTGTCCTGTAAAATGTTGTCCACATATCAGCATGCCC
>CAYPCE010000440.1:0-2509 GCA_964409085.1 uncultured Desulfobacteraceae bacterium
CGAAAAAAGCAGCTTGAAAACCTGACGGGAAATCCGCTATTGATCAGGGAGAAGAGCATCGCCGTGCCGGACTGCGCGGCCCGGATCGTGGAAGCGGATTTCAAGGCCCAGAAGATCAAGCCCCAGGACTGGGCCCTGGCCAGCCTGTCGCTGCTGGCCCGCCGGGGCGGGATCCTCACCGGCGACATGCTCGCCGCCGGGCTGGCGGCCCGCTTCAGGGGAGACGTCCTGGCATCGGCCACGGAACTGGTCAACCGCGTCGCGGACGAGGCGCAATCATAACCAAAAAGATGGAACGGAAAGGGTGAATCATGGATTTTGGTCTGTCAAAAGAACTCCAGATGCTGCAAAAAGAGGTCCGGAACTTCGTCAACAAGAAGATCGTACCCAATGCGGACCAGTGGGACGCGGACAACCACTTCCCCTACGAGGAAGTGATCAAGCCCATGGGCGAACTGGGCTTTTTCGGCACGGTCATCCCCGAGGAATACGGCGGCGAGGGCATGGACGAGGGATGGCTGGCGGCCATGATCGTCTCCGAAGAGATCGCCCGGGGCTCGTCGGCCCTGCGGGTCCAGGTCAACATGGAGGTGCTGGGCTGCGCCTACACCATCTATACTTACGGCAGCGAAGAGCTGAAGAAGAAATACGTGCCCAAGCTCTGCTCGGCGGAGTACATCGGCGGGTTCGGCATCACCGAACCGGACGCGGGCTCCGACGTGATGGCCATGTCCACCACCGCCGAGGACAAGGGCGACCACTGGCTGCTCAACGGCGCCAAGACCTGGATCTCCAACGCGGCCCAGGCCGATGCGCTCATGATGTACGCCTACACGGATAAATCCGCCGGGTCCAAGGGGTTGTCGGCCTTCGTCGTCGAGCCGAAAAACCATCCGGGGTTCAAGACCAGCAACCTGGAAAAGCTGGGGTCCCACTCCTCCCCCACCGGCGAGGTCTTCATGGACAACGCCAGGATCCCCAAGGAGAACATCCTGGGCAAACCGGGGGACGGCGCCCGGATCGTCTTCAGCTCGCTCAACCACACCCGCCTGTCGGCCGCGGCCGGCGGCGTGGGCTTGGCCCAGGCCTGCCTGGAGACGATTCTCAAATACTGCAACGACCGGAAGCAGTTCGGGAAATCCATCGGCGAATTCCAGATGAACCAGGACATGATCGCCCAGGTGGCCACGGAGATCGACGCCGCCCGGATGCTGGTCTACCGCGCCGCCTGGGCCAAGGACCAGGGCCGCCTCAACAACGGCCTGGACGTGGCCATGGCCAAATACGCCGCCGGCGAAGCCGTCAACAAGGCATCCAATTACGCCATGCGGATCCTGGGGGCCTACGGCTACTCCACGGAATACCCGGTGGCGCGCTTCTACCGGGATACCCCGACCTATTATATGGTGGAAGGATCGTCGAATATCTGCAAGATGATCATCGCTCTGGATCAGTTGGGGGTGCGAAAGGCGAATCGGTAGTCACCGTTTTGTTTGGTTTTATGGACCCGGATGGCGGGGGGGACCCGTTTGTCCGGGTCTTTTTTTGGTGATCGGGTGTTTGATGGGTGGCATGGCGGCGAAAAAGAGGGTAAGATGTGAAGCAGGGTTGAATGGTTAACCGCCGAATGGGAAAGGAGGGCAGGCCATGTCCCGGTTTATCCTGACGGAATACATCGAAAGCGCAATGGCGCAGGCGGAGTACGACAAACTGGAAGACGGTTCGTTTTCCGGACGAATCCCCTCCTGCACAGGACTTATCGCTTTTTCGAATTCGCTTTCGGAATGCGAAAAAGAATTGCGGTCAACCCTTGAAGACTGGATTTTCGTCGGCCTGAAACTGGGGCAACCGCTGCCGGTGATCAACGGATTCGATCTGAATTGGGCGCCGGATCATGAGCCGTTGGAAGCCGTGTAAGCGACGGGATTTTATAAAGGCGCTCCGCGAAATCGGATTCAAGGGACCGCTTTCGGGAACCCGTCATCAATTCATGATCTACGAAAACTTCCGGCTGTCGATACCATCCAATGTTGAATATTCGGTTCCCCAATTGCGGATGTTGTTGAGAGAGGTTGAATCCATTATCGGGCGGCCCATCGAGCTGACAGAATGGGACAGGATCGTCAAATAAATACCGAACTGGCCATCGCCCTCTATGCTCAGGGGCGTCTTTCCGCCGGAAAAGCGCGGGAAATGGCGGGGTTGTCTTTGTGGGAATTTCGTCAGATTTGTGCACTCCGAAAACTTCCTCCCCATTGTGACGTGGACGATCTCGATGACGACATGGAAACTTTGCGTCAATTGAATCGCATATGAGGGCCGTCAGCAACACCTCGCCCCCGACGAATTTTGTCAGACTTACAGCCATCGCTGCAAATTGTCTGAACCGGGATGGCCGAGATTAAAGGATTAGCAGGATTTCTCCGCCAACCCCAGTCTAATCCCAAAAATCCCTTAATCCCGGCCATCCCGGTTCAGATTCCGTTTTTTTGTCAACCGCTTACAATCC
>CAYPCE010000441.1:0-2503 GCA_964409085.1 uncultured Desulfobacteraceae bacterium
GGTTCGGACTGGAGGGCGCGGGTGGAGGCGATGTTGACGATGGCGCCGCCCGCGCGCCGCAGATGGGGGATGGCGTGTTTGGCGAAGAGGAAATAGCCGGTGAGATTGGTGTCGATGATCCGTTGCCAGTCGGCCAGCGCTACTTCCTCCACCGGACCATTGAACGGCCCGGCGATGCCGGCGTTGTTGACCAGGGCGTGGAGGCCGCCGAAGGCCGCGACGGTGTCTCGAACGCAGGCGGCGACGTCATCCTCTTGCGTCACGTCGGTTTTGAAAAAGCGGATGTCGCCCAGGTCGCGGTAATCGGCGACGCATTCCTCGCCGGCCGTTCTGTCGATATCGGCCACCGCCACCCGCATCCCCCGTTCCAGCAGATGTTTGGCGATTCCCCGGCCGATGCCCTGGGCGCCGCCGGTGACGAGGGCGGTTTTGCCTTTGAGATCCGTCATGCGTGTTGCTCCCCATAAAAAAAAGCCCCCCTTTACGCGAAAGAGGGGCTCAAAGAATTATTCAGTTACGCCGCATAGGTCGCTTCCCCTGACGATGCATTGGTGAAGACCACCTCCTCGCCATCCATATCAACCCGGATGTCGCTCCCTTCCGGGAAGTTCCCTTTTAAGATCTCCATGGAGAGCGGGTTTTCGATGTACTTCTGGATGGCCCGCTTCAGGGGTCGGGCGCCGAAGACCCGGTCGTAGCCCTTTTCCGCCAGGAACGCCGTGGCCTCGTCGGACAGTTCGATGGAGAGGTTCATGTCGGCCAGCCGTTTGCGCAGGCGGCCCATCTGGATCTCCACGATCCGGCCGATCTGGTCCGGATCGAGGTTGTGGAAGATGATGATCTCGTCGATCCGGTTGAGGAACTCGGGTTTGAAGGTGGACCGGAGCGATTCGGTGACCCGTTTCTCCATCTCGTCCCGCTTCGATTCCTCCAGTTGCTGGATGAACTGGGAGCCGACGTTGGAGGTCATGATGATGACCGTGTTCTTGAAATCGACCGTTCGGCCGTGGCCGTCGGTCATCCGGCCGTCGTCCAGGATCTGGAGCAAGACGTTGAAGACCTCGGGGTGGGCCTTTTCGATCTCGTCGAACAGGACCACGGAGTAGGGGTTGCGCCGCACCGCCTCGGTGAGGTAGCCGCCCTCTTCGTATCCGACGTATCCCGGAGGCGCGCCGATGAGCCGCGCCACGGCGTGCTTTTCCATGTACTCGGTCATGTCGATGCGGACCATGGCGTTTTCCGTGTCGAACATGAATTCCGCCAGGGCCTTGGCCAGCTCGGTCTTGCCCACGCCCGTGGGGCCCATGAAGATGAAGGAGCCGATGGGCCGGTTGGGGTCCTGAAGGCCGGATCGGGCACGGCGCACGGCGTTGGCCACCGCCTCGATCGCCTCCCGCTGACCGATGACCCGCTTTTCCAGGCGGGATTCGGTCTCCACCAGCTTGGCCCGTTCGCCCTCCAGCACCTTGGAGACCGGGATGCCGGTCCACCGGGAGATGACCTCGGCGATGTCCGCGTCGTCCACCTCCTCCTTGAGCATCTTGCCCTCTTTCTGGAGATCGTTCAGCTTTTCCTGGGCCTCGGCCAGTTGCCGGTTCAGCTCGGTGGTCTTGCCGTACCGGAGTTCGGCCACCCGGCTCAGGTCGCCCTCCCGCTCGGCCTTCTGCTCTTCGATGGCGACTCCCTCCTGCTCCTCCTTGATCTTCCGCACCGCCTCGATGAGGCTCTTTTCGTGCTGCCAGCGGGCCTTCATCGCATCAAATTCCTCGTTGAGATCCGCCAGTTCGGCTTCGATCTTTTTCCGCCGATCCTTGGAGGCGGCGTCCTTCTCCTTCTTCAGGGCCTCGTGCTCGATCTGGAGCTGCATGATCTTCCGCTGGACCTCGTCGATCTCCAGGGGCATGGAGTCGATCTCGATCCGGAGCTTGGAGGCGCACTCGTCGATGAGGTCGATGGCCTTGTCCGGAAGGAACCGGTCGGTGATGTACCGGTCCGACAGCCCGGCGGCGGCGATGATGGCGGAATCGGTGATCCGCACGCCGTGATGGACCTCGTATTTCTCTTTGAGTCCGCGCAGGATGGAGACCGTGTCCTCCACGTTGGGCTCGCGCACCTGGACCGGCTGGAACCGGCGTTCCAGGGCCGCGTCCTTTTCGATGTACTTCCGGTACTCCTTCAGGGTCGTGGCGCCCACGCACCGGAGGGTGCCCCGTGCCAGGGCCGGTTTCAGCATGTTGGATGCATCCACGGCGCCTTCGGCGGCGCCCGCGCCCACGAGGGTGTGGAGTTCGTCGATAAAGAGGATCACCTCCCCTTCGGCCTTTTCGATTTCTTTGAGCACCGCCTTGAGCCGGTCCTCGAATTCGCCGCGATATTTCGCGCCGGCCACCAGCGCGCCCATGTCCAGGGCCACCAGCCGACGGTTCTTCAGGCTTTCGGAGACGTCGCCTTCGACGATCCGCTGGGCCAGCCCCTCCACGATGGCGGTCTTGCCCACGCCGGG
>CAYPCE010000442.1:0-2494 GCA_964409085.1 uncultured Desulfobacteraceae bacterium
GGACCGCCGCCATGCCCACCGGGTCGAGGATCCCCGCCTGGTCGTCCACGATGAATTCCTGGGGCAGCACGTGGATCACCTCCCGGTCCATGGGGATGGCCACGGCCCGGGCCGCATCGATGACCCGGTCGACATCGTGCTGGGCGATCTCCTTTCCCTTGATGGCGATGATGCCCCGGCTGTTGAACCCGGTGATATGGCCGCCGGCGATGCCTGCGTACACGGAGGAGATTTCACAGCCGGCCATGAGTTCGGCATCTTCGATGGCTTTTTTGATCGACTGGACGGTGGACTCGATGTTGACGACCACGCCTTTTCGAAGCCCGATGGAGGGGTGGGTGCCGATCCCGATGATGTTGATGTCGTTTCCCGAGAGTTCACCGACTACCGCACAGATCTTTGTCGTGCCGATGTCCAGCCCGACAATAATTTCTTCCTGTCCATGCACTCTAAACCTCCTTTTGGTCTTCGGAGAGCGGTTGGATCTCCCGTCCGCTGTCTTCTGCGGCGTTTTTCACGGCGGGATTGATCACGATGCGATTCAGGTCCTTGAGATCGATGGCGTCGATCCGGAGAGAGGATCCCTCCCTTTTGAGGAAATCGATGATCTCCCGGAGCCGTCGATACTTGACAGGATAGTCGCCGTAACCGAGTTTGACCGCATTGAACGGACCGGGCGCGCCGACGGGCAGCAGAAGGGTCAGCCCCATCTCCCGGTCCACCCGGATGCCCCGGATGGTATGGTTCGGCAATACGGTGGCCGACTGGCGTCCCATCTCGAGCACCGTCATGACGGCCCGGAAAACGTCGCTTCCGGGCCGTCCCGGCAGCGGGAGGTCCATAAATTCAAGCCCCCCGATCACCGGGACGTCCAGCCGGTCGGAAGTCTCATATTTTTTGAATATGTCGCCATCCCGGTTGATGATGAACCGGCGCCCCCCCTTCATGTCGAGGATCGCCAGCGGGACGTGTTCCTCTATTTGGATGTAGAGCCCGTCAGGCAACTCCCGGCTCACCTGGGCATCGGCGATCCAGGGATGGGCCAGCAGGCGGTTCCGCGCCAGGGTCAGGTTGACCGAGAGGATGTTGATGCCCGGGGCGACCCGAGCCTGGCGGAAAACCGTTTTCCGGTCCAAATGACGACAGCCCATGGTGGAGACGGTCTCGGCCCGGAAATAGTCGCACTGGGTCAGAAAATCGTGGACCAGGACAAGTCCGACGCTCAAGGCGGCGACCAGCGCGATACCGCCCACCGCCTTCGCAGCCGGCGCCATGCCGGCCCCTTGGAATGATCCGCCGGCCGATCCGTTGCTCGCCCCGTTCCGAAGGCTGCGGGGCGCGCCGGAGCTGTTTTTCCGGGCCCGTTTCCGGGAGGGGGCGCCGTTAGTCTTCTCCGACAATCTCCACCTCCGGCGTCAGCCGTATACCGAACCGTCCGGCAACGGTTTCCTGGATCCGGTCTTTCAGGGTCAGGATATCCGTCGCCGTGGCCCCTCCGGCATTGATGATGAAATTGGCATGGTATGGCGACACCAATGCGCCTCCGACCCGCCTCCCCTTCAAACCGGCCCGGTCGATCAGGGCGCCCGCCGACGGCCCTTCCGGCGGATTTTTAAAAAAGCAGCCGGCGCTGTGGCCCTGTCCCGACCGGGGCTGGCGGGACCGGCGATCCGCCAGGATTTCCCGTGCCCGCTCCTTCAACCGGCCGGGGGAGGCCCCGTTCCGATGGAGGCCGAACACGGCGCTCAGGACAACGGCGCCCGCCTTTCCACAGAGTCCCCGGTACTGGAAATCCAGCTCATCCCGCGGCGCCTCCACTACCTGCCCGCCGGGAAGGAGAAACCTGACCGATCGGATAACGTCACCCACCGCTCCCCGTCCGGTGCCGGCGTTCATCCACACCGCCCCGCCGACGGTACCGGGAATCCCCAGCGCCATTTCCAGACCGGAAAGACCACGGTCCAGTGCCCGCCGGCATAGCACGGGGAGGCGGACGCCGGCCATGGCCTCGATGCCGGGCCGATGCCCTGTGTCATGGCTATACCTAATGGTATTCAGGGCGTTTGTCAAAACAATTACAACTTTCCGGAGACCGCCGTCCCGGACCAGCAGGTTGGTGCCGTCCCCCACCACCATGAAGGGGAGATTTCGGTTCCGAAGCCCGCCCGCCAGCCGTTCCAGCAGCGCCGGATCCCCGGGCCGCGCCAGGGCCAGGGCCGGCCCCCCGACCCGCAATGAGGTATGGCGGGCCATGGGGTCGTCAAAGACGATGTCGCCTCCCAGAAGATCCAGGAGCCATCGCCGGGTGTCTCCATCAATCGTCAACCAGGGCCTCCCCGATTTTCCAGACATCGCCGGCGCCCAGGGTCAGCACCACGCTGTCTTTCCCGCCGGACCCCAACCCCTGATTCAGATGATCGATGGCGCTCTGGAAATCCTCCACGCAGGTCACGTCCCGATGGCCGTGGGCGCTGATGGATTCGCACAGGTCCTG
>CAYPCE010000443.1:0-2466 GCA_964409085.1 uncultured Desulfobacteraceae bacterium
CATGGGCATCGAGGAGCTGACCACCACCAAGTTCGTGGTCTTCGGGGACGGCCAGGTCCGGACGGCCTGACGGCCGGGGAAGGGATCCCCATCGCACGCCACCCCAACGACGCCGAGCGCATCGGACTGCTGGGCGGGACCTTCAACCCGATTCATTTGGGCCATCTCCGCACCGCACTGGAGGTGAAGGAGATGTTCCGGTTGGGCCGGATCATTTTCATCCCCTCGGCCGTGCCGCCCCACAAATCCGCCCAGGGGATCGTAAACGCCGCGGACCGGTTGGAGATGGTCCGGCTGGCGGTGGCGGACACGCCGGGGTTCGATGTCTCGGAGGTGGAACTGGCACGGTCCGGCCCCTCCTACTCGGTGGATACCCTGGATCATTTCCGCTCGACGGTCTCCCGGGACGCCCGTCTCTTTTTCATCGTGGGACTGGACGCGTTTCTGGAGATCGACACCTGGGACCGATACCGGACCCTGTTCGACCAGGCGCCCTTTATCGTCATGGCGCGTCCCGATGCGGGAAATCCGGAAGACCCGGCGGGCCGGCAGGCCCTCCATGCGTTCCTGTCCGAAAATGTATCCGACCGCTACGTCCTTTCCGAAGCATCGGAGGTTCCCCCCCATTTCATCCATCCGGAAAAACCGCCCGTCTACGCCGCCAGCGTCAGCGGCCTGGAGATCTCGTCCACGAAGATCCGCCGCCTGTTGCGGGCGGGACGGTCGATCCGGTTTCTGGTCACCGACGGGGTGGCGCATTTTATCTATTCCAAAGGACTCTATCAATCATGACGGAAAAGGAGAACGATCGTTCGCTGGCGCCGTATCTGACGGCGCTGTTGTCCAAAAAGGTCCGGGAACCGGTGGTGCTCGATGTGAGCGAATTGACCTCTGTCGCCGACGCCTTCATCATCTGTTCCGGCCGGTCCAACCGCCAGGTGATGGCCATCGCCGAGCATATCCAGGTCGCATTGAAAAAGGAGGGCATCCGGCCCCTGAGCGTGGAAGGGAACAAAGAAGGCCACTGGACCATCCTCGACTACGGCGATGTGGTGATCCATGTCTTTTTTGAATCGGTGCGGGAATTCTACGACCTGGAAGGGCTCTGGATCGACGCCCGGCGCATCGCCATCCCGCCCGATCTGGCGGCGGCCGCATCCGAAGGGGATGACGACCGTTGAATCCCAATCCACGACAAACGGAGACACGCTTGAACGATACGCAGAAACCATACGATATGATCGAAGATTTCGCCACCGGCCGACAGGTCCCGAACATCGGGGCCGAGGGCAACCGCCAGGATGTGGAGCGGTTTCTGGTGGAAGAAAAAGGATATGACGCGTCCGACCTGGAGATCGACGTGCCCATGGTGCTGACCGTGGCCGGCGAGCCCTACCGCTCCAAGGTGGATCTGGTGGTCCGGGTGGACGGGGTTCCCTACATGGCCTTCAAATGCGTCGCCGGTTCCCTGGCCTCCCGGGAGCGGGAGATCGCCTCGGCGGCCCGTCTGATCTTCCCGGACGCCCAGGTACCGGTGGCGGTATCGTCGGACGGGCAAAACGCCATCGTGCTGGATGCGGCCTCCGGCAAAAAGCTCGGCGAAGGCATGGCGGCCATCCCCTCCAAAGCGGACGCCCAAAAGGCCCTGAAAGCGCATAAACCCCGGCAGATCCCCAAGGAACGGCTGGAGCGGGAAAAACTCGTTTTCCGGACCTACGACCTGGAGAATGTGAACCGGCAGCTCTAGCCGGTCGGTTCCGGTTCCCGGGCCGCCGGGGCCGGCCCGAACGTTCCTTCCGCCGCGTGCAGGGTCACCTGGGTAAAGGGGATGCCCCATCCGTGGGTGTTGCACGCTTCCACGCAGATCCGCTGGATGGCCCGCCTGATGCGGTTGTAGAAGGGAGCGGCCTTGCCGGCGAAATCGGCCAGGACCACGATGTCCAGGGACGAGGCGGCGGCCGACTTGAACTCGGCCCGGACGTTCAGGATTTCCTTCCCATACCCCATCTCCGCCAGCCGTTCCTTCACCATGGGGCCCAGCTTCTCCGGCACCTCGTCCACGCAGATGGCCTGGTGCGCGTAGTCGATCCCGAACGTCACCTTCAGGCGGAAATTGACCGACAGGTTGAGGGGGCTCTGCCCCAGGAAGTCGGCGATCCCATAGGTTTTCTGGGCCCCGCCCCGCTTGACGAGCCGCACCATCTCCGGGGTCTGGATGATCACCTTCCCGAAGGTGCCGTCCCCCAAGACGACCCAGTCGTCCTCCCGGCACGGAAACCAGGGCTCGTCCCGGTGGAAGGGGCGGGAAGTCCTGTCCATCAGGTCCCGGAGGGGCAGGCGCATCCGTCCCGATTTGAGGAGCGGGTTTTCCAGGATGGTATAGACGTTGAGGTTTTTGACCTGCCAGGGGACGCCGTTGTAGACGATCCGCTCATTTTCCCTCACCGCGCCCAGGTTGAGCAGCAT
>CAYPCE010000444.1:0-2452 GCA_964409085.1 uncultured Desulfobacteraceae bacterium
TGCAGGCCCTCAACGGAACCGCGACCCTTGACCGGGACGGGGGCAACCATTTCACCGTCCGGTTTCCCCTCGCGGAAAGGACAGGGGTCCTGGAAGCGGCGAGCAATTGACGCCGACGTCCCGGATCGACCGCCGGACGTCCCCATGGCAAAACCAGGTGCAGGACAGCCCCGGAACACCGCCGGGGCGACAGGAGGCGATATGGCCAGCACGACCCAAACGGACGCGGTGCATCCAGCCGGATTTCCCACCCAAACCACCATGACGACGTTCGACGCCGATCCATCGTCCCCGGCGCCGGGGCGGTTCCTGGAACCCCATGCCAAAGAGATCCTCCGCGTGTTCGGGATTGATGTGCCGCGGTTTTTATGGGTCGAAACGGCCGACGAGGCGGTCCGGTTCGCCCGGCGCATCGGCTACCCGGTAGTGGCCAAGGTGGTGTCCTCGTGCATTTATTGCAAATCGGACCAGAACGGCGTCGAGACGACCATCGCCGATGACGCGGAATTGCGCTCGGTTTTTCAGCGATTCGGCCGGATGCGGGGGTTCGCGGGCCTTTTGGTGGAAGAACGCTTCCCCACTGGCCCCGCGCTCAATGTGGGCCTTACCCGGATCGATTACCGGTGCGGCCCGGCCATTTTCCTGGAGCGATACGGGTCTTTTTTGGATGCCGACGGCCGGCGGAGCTGCCGACTGACCGGCGGGAGCCGTTACAGCTTCCGGAAGGCGCTGAAAGCCCTGGGCCTGTCCGGGTTCGACCGGAACGGCGACCCGATCATCAACGAAACGGCCTTCGAGGATCTGCTCGCCAACGCCTCCCGGATCGTCATGCAAACTGGCGCCGGCATCGAAGCCCTGATCCTCGACCCTGTCCGCTGCACCCCCGACCGCTGCATCGTCCTCGACGCCCGGGTGAAATTCGCCCGTTCAGGCACCGCACCGGGCCGGGATTTCATTACCATGTCCTGATCGCCGGTCTTCAAAGGTGCATCCGGGCGGGTCGCCCGTCCGGAACCAATCTCCGCGTCTCCCTGATCCCATGGTATTTCTTCCCCATTTTTTCGTTTCAGGATCTACCGTCAAGACCCCATTGCCCCTGGCCGGGAAGAAGACCCATAATGAAGATAAAATTCGACGTCGGGAGGCAATCCTCCTTTATGATTAACGGCCCGTCCTATCGCGACAACCACCGGCGCCCGGCCAACGCGGCGATCCGGAGAAGGGAAATCCCATGACCCCCGACCATCGAATCATCCCCGAATCGGGACTCCGGAAGATGCTGGCCCAAGCCATGGACCGATCGATCCTCATGGGCCCGAAGGCCCGGAAAGGGGCCCAGGACGCCCATGTGTTCCCCCAGCTTTCCTCCGCCGAGGAGTTGACGCCGCATTACACGACCACGACGCTTCCGCCCAAAAAGGCGTTTTTCCCGCCGGAGGAGACAATCTTCCGCTTCAAAGCGGCGGCCGGGAACAGCGCGGCCCCGGAGATCGACGCGGATGACGATGCCTTGCGGGGCGATCCGATGGTCGTGGCCGGGGTCCATCCCTGCGACCTGGCGGCCATCGCCGCCCTGGACCGGATGTTCAGGGAACCCCCGGAGGACCTGAGATGGACCGCCAACCGCCGGCGGGCCGTGATCGTCGGCATGGACTGCATGCCCGATGAATACTGCTTCTGCGCGTCCCTGGGAACGGAGGCGGCCCGCGAGCCCGCCGACCTGTTTCTGACCGCCGTCCCCGACGGCTGGCTGGTGGAAGTCCTCACGCCCGAAGGCGAGGCGCTCCTGGCGGGGACGGACAGCCGGCCGGCGCGGACGGAAGACCGGGACGCCGCCGAAGCGTGGCGGGCGCGGAAGCGGGACCGGATGACCGCCCGGCTGAACGCCGACCCGGCGACCCTGGCGGACCGGCTGGACCGGGGCGTCGGCCGGAAATTCTGGTCCGACTTGGCCCGGCGCTGTTTCGCCTGCGGTTCGTGCAACACCGTCTGCCCCACCTGCTATTGCTTTTCCATGGAAGACGAAATGGACGCCGGCCTGTCCGGGGGGCGCCGGGCGCGGCGCTGGGATTCGTGCCAGCACCATGATTTCGCCCGCATCGCCGGCGGGTACAATTTCCGTGAAGACCGGTGGGAGCGGCTCCGCCACCGCTGGCGCCATAAATTTCTCTACCTTTACCGGCGATACGGGGAACCCTATTGCACCGGGTGCGGCCGGTGCAGCCGCGCCTGCGTGGCCGACATCAACATCGTGGATGCGACCAACCGGCTGCTGTCCGCCGAAAGCGGGGAGCCATGACGGCGGCGGCCGTGGATTACCGGCCCCGCCCGGCCCTCGTGCGCCGTCGGCGGGAAATGACGGAGACCATTGCCCTCCTGGACGTGGAACCGATGGACGGCGCGCCCCTGGGCCACCGGCCGGGTGAGTTCGTCCAGGCTACGGTTTTCGGCG
>CAYPCE010000445.1:0-2447 GCA_964409085.1 uncultured Desulfobacteraceae bacterium
GGCCCTACCGGCGGCCCGATCGTTTTGACGACGCGATGGCCGAGATCGCCCGATGCGCGGGGGCTCAATTCGACCCGGAGGTGGTCGGCGCGTTGCAAACCCATCATGGGGCGGTAAAGAAGGCCATGGGCCGACAAAACGGGCGATCCCGGGGTTCGTCGGTGTTGAGCGGGAACCACCGGCATGAAAAGCCGGGCAGGATCAATTGCCGCTCCAGACTGGCCGGGGAAATCCCGGTCCGTGCGGAAACCGGGAACGGCATCCGACGTCGCGCCTGATGAAACGCGTTGAAACTCCAAAAGCGTCCACCATGAAATCCGAAACGGAAAAAGGGCGGCGGCCGGGGGTTTCCGGGGAAAACGATGCAAATATCCGGTCCATGGAACAAAAAGCCGCAACGGTCAAAGAGGCGGTGGGCCGGACCAATGAAACCCTGGCGGCGTTGAGCGTCTCGATGGCGGAAATCGAACAGATGGTCTGCGACGCGGCCCAGATCGCGGCCGCCATCCGGGATGTGGCCTTTCAGACAAAGCTGCTCTCCCTGAACGCTTCCATCGAGGCCGCCCATGCCGGCAGGGCGGGCCGGGGGTTCTCCGTGGTGGCGGAGGAGGTGAAAAACCTGGCGCTTCGGGCGGCCCAAGCTGCGGAAGAGACCGGCAAGCGGATGGACGATGTCCGGGACCGGGTGCAAGAGGGCAGCGCCCTCGCGGAGGAGGTCAGGGACGGGCTGGTTGCGGTGACCGGCCAAATCATGGCGATGGAAGGCGACATCGTCGAAATGGCGCGGCGCTTAAGGTGAAAGTAAAAACCAAGCTCAGGCTGCTGATCGCCCTGTACGCCCTTGCGCCGCTTGCGGCGATGGGATTCATGGCGGCCAAATGCCCGGTGTTCCGGAACCCGGACTTCCAGGAGTCCCTGACCCTCGGGGCGGCGGCTGCGGTTTTGCTGGTTCTGTTCGGCCCTTTTTTCGGCGGCCACTGGCTGTTGACCCGACAGCTCAAAGACATCCAGCGGTTTTGCAAACAGATTCGCAACGGGGTCTATGATCGCGCGGAACTGCCCAACCCCCCATCGGATCCGGCGGACGAAAACGAGGTGGTCGCCCTGATGCGGGAGATGAACTGGATGGCCAACCAGATCGAGATCCGGGAAAAACAGCTGAAGGAGACCGTCGGCGACCTGGAACTGGCCAAAGGGCGGCTGGAAAGGGCCAACGCCCGCATCGAAGAGGCCCGAAGGGCGTTGTGGGGGGAAATGGCGCTGGCCCGGAAGCTTCAGACCGCCCTGATCCCCGCGCGTCCCGAAGCGCCCGGGTTCCAGATCGCCGCCAGCCTCGAACCCACTGACGCGGTGGGCGGAGACTATTACGACGTGATCCCGGCAAACGACTGCCACTGGCTGGTGATCGGCGACGTCTCCGGCCACGGCGTATCCGCGGGACTGATCATGATGATGGCCCAGACGGCGGCGCGCACCGCCCTCTCCCAGGCGCCGGAACTGTCGCCGCGCCGGCTTTTGAGCCTGATCAATGGGACCCTGACCCGGAACATTCAACAGTTGGCGGAATCCCGGTACATGACCATGACGGTGGTGAAGCTTCATGCGACCGGGCGGTTCTCCTTTGCCGGCCTGCACCAGGACCTTCTCATTTACCGCGCAGGAGAACAGCGGGTGGAATCCCTGGAGACCCACGGCGCCTGGCTGGGCCTGATGGAAGATATCTTCGAAGTGCAGCCGGAGGGATGCGGCCGGCTCCTGCCCGAAGACGTGCTGCTTCTTTTCACCGACGGTCTGACCGAGTCCGTGGACGATCATGGCCGGATGTTCGGCGATCGCCGGCTCGCCGGCGCCCTGGCGGAAACCGGCAGCCGGTCCGCGGAGGCGATCCGCGACGCCCTCGTCCGCCGGATCGAACCCTATCGGCAAACCGACGACCGGACGTTTCTGATTTTGAAATGCCAGGGAGAGGACCATGGGGGCCAAGCTGGCAATCGAACATGACATAGCGCCCTTTTGGAGGGTTGTTCACGACATCCGGGAGGAGGTGAAACACGCGCTGGCGCCCTATGCCGAAGAAGTGCGGGAGGCGGGAATGATGGCCGCCTCGGAGTTGCTGGAAAACGCCGTCAAATATTCCGGCGGAGACCGGGGGGCGGACATCGGATTCAAATTGACCGCCGACGGACGCCGACTTCGGATCGAAACCCGAAACACCGTTCATTCAAAAGATGGGATGAACGCCCTGAAGGCGCACATCGACGGCATCAACGCGGGGGATCCGGAAAAACTGTATCTGGGCCGGCTGACCTATCTGATGGCGCATCCGGGCGCCCGCAACACCGGGCTGGGCCTTTACCGAATCGCCTATGAAGGACAATTCGGTTTGCGCTGTCGCATAAATGCGGACAAGCAGGTCGCCGTCTGCGCGACGCGCCGGATAACAAATA
>CAYPCE010000446.1:0-2388 GCA_964409085.1 uncultured Desulfobacteraceae bacterium
TCCTTTCCAGGTATTGCACGAACATGGACAGGGAAAAGGTCAGCACGAGGTAAAGAATGGCGCAGACGAACCAGAGTTCGTAGGGCTGGAGGCTCGTGGTGACCACCTCCCGGGTGGCCTTGGTCAGCTCCCGGATGGCGATGATGCCGAGAAGGGAGGAGTCCTTGATCAGGGAGATAAACTGACCGGCCAGCGGCGGGAGGATCCGGCGCATGGCCTGGGGCAGGATGACGTGGACCATGCACTGGACGTAATTCATCCCCAAAGACCGGGAGGCCTCGGTCTGGCCCCGGTGGATCGACTGGATGCCCGCCCGGACGATTTCGCCCACATAGGCCCCGGCGAAGATGGCCAGGGAGGCCACGCCGTACCAAAGCGACGAAATGGGCGGGATGCCCTGCTTGGCGAGCAGGTTGTTGATGATGGTCCCGAAGACGAAATACCAGAGGTAGATCTGGACCAGCAGCGGCGATCCCCGGATGAATTCGATGTAGGTGATGGAAAGCCACCGCAGGCACGGGTTGTCGGAGATGCGGGCCAGACCGGTGAAAAGGCCCAGGAGGATGCCGAAGATGATGGCGATGAAGCTGACCTTGAGGGTGATCCAGAGCCCCTGGAGCAGGATGCCCGGCCGGGTGACCTCATAGACGGCCAGGGGGTCGCCGGGGAAGATGAAATCCCCCTCGTAGACCCGTTCGCTGCCGGCGGGGGCCGCATAGGTCTCCTGGTCGTACTCCCCGGCGACGGTGATGAAGACCTTGTCGTCTTTTTCTTCGACGGCCTTGACCGTGCCCTCGACTTCGGCGTTGATTTCGACGTCCAGTTGCGCGACGAAGTACTGGGGCACCCGGTACCATCGCCAGACGTATTCCACTTCGCTGGACGCCCACCAGAGGAGGCCGATGCCCAGGGCGATGATGCCGAAAAAGGCGGCCTGCCAGAACGCGTGATAGGGGGAACGCTTTCGTATTGTCATGGTCGGTTGCTCGCGGGGTGGGGGTGAACGAAAAAAGGGAGGCGGGGCCGCCTCCCTTTTGCCTTCTTACGCTACTCCTGGATCTCTTTCATCCAGTCCGTGCCCTTGATCCATTTGTTGTAGATCCGCTCGTAGCGGCCGTCGTTTTTGACCTGGCGCAGAAAGTTGTTGAGCCAGTTCAAAAAGTCGGGGTCACCCTTGTTGATGGCCCATGCCAGGGGCTCGTAGGTGAAGGGCTCGTCCAGAAAGACGACCTTGCCCTCGCCCTGCTGGGCGTAGAGGTAGACGCAGTTGGGCAGGTCGTAGACATAGGCGTCGGCCTTGCCGTTGAGGACTTCCAGGAAGGCTTCGGTCTCGGTCTCGAAGGACTTGTATTTGGCCTTGGGGATGTGGCGTTTGACCGCCTGCTCGCCGGTGGTGCCCAGCTTGGAGGTGACGGTGTATTTCGGGTCGTTGAGATCCCGGTAAGACGTGACGTCGCCTTCGTGTTTCTTGGCGAGCAGGATGGTCTGGCCGACGATGATGTAGGGGTCGGCGAAGAGCACCTTGAGGTTCCGCTCCTGGGTGACGGTCATGCCCGACATGATGATGTCGAACTTGTTGCTCAGAAGGGCCGGGATGATGCCGTCCCAGGCGGTGTTGACGGGGACGAACTTGACGCCCATGGCCTTGGCCATTTCCTTGGCCATGTCGATGTCGAACCCGACGAACCGGCCGTTTTTGTCGGTCATTTCAAAGGGGACGTAGCCCGCCTCGAAGCCGACCCGCAGCTCGCCGCGCTTCAGGATGTCTTCCAGGGTCGATTTCCGGGACAGTTCGATGTCGGCGCCGATGGCCGCCGCCGAAAACATCAGGGTCAGGACGGTGGCGATGGCCGCCAGTTTTGCCAAATGCTTCTTCATGCTTTTTTCCTCCTTAGGTTTGGGGTTAATAGGATTTGCCTTCTTTGAGCAGCTCCCGAAAGACCATACGGCCTTTCCGGCAGTCCGGACATATGGGCATCTCCTGCCGGGGCAGGTAGATAATTTCGGTATAGCGGCATTTCGGGCAGATGACTTCCGCCGGCTCTTTGTGGGTTCCGTCGGATTTGACTTTTTTGGGCATGGCGCCGTTCCTTCATGTGTACGGGTGAACTCCCCTTAACGGATGAAGCGAACCCCATTAAATAATGATGCGTTTTATATCAGTTCGGCGCGATTGTAAATGATTATTTTTCCATCCGATTGAGAAGAAAAGGGCGGATCATAAACTGTTTACAGGACCCTTCGCAAAATGGTATCCTGCTTTTCTGATCATGACGTCGGCAACCGACCACAACCACAACGGAGGGGAAAAGCCATGTCTGACGCGACACCGATATCGGAGGCGGAACTGCTCAACGACCCACGGGTTCAGGAGGTGACCGACAGCGT
>CAYPCE010000447.1:0-2387 GCA_964409085.1 uncultured Desulfobacteraceae bacterium
GCCCAATTTAGCACACTTATCTTCTCAGGATCTTTATACCAGCCTAATAAGTCAAATAATGACAGTGAGATTCCAAGTCCCATAATAACCAAGCCAGTTACCTTTAGAATTTTTAGAAATGTGGATAATTTTTTCATTTCTATGCCGAACGTAGAAATAAACGACAGGGCGGGTTTGTTGACGGCAACCCCACCACACTGCAATCGAACTCATCCTCAAATTCACCTGAACAGAACATGTATCCCTCTTCTCAGAATAGATGGCATTTCAGACACTCCTACAAGATATATCCACATTTTTCAAGCTTTTCTCTCCTTGACAAACCCAAAATTTTCCTTCATTCCAGCAAAAACATCCGGGAGACCAACGTCTGAACCCGGATAACCCGGATTTAAAGATCCCCCGGATTTCCGCCGGCCGATACTCTAAATCCCCCAAATCTCAAAAACCCTACACCAAACAGGAGCCCCCATGCACCTCGGCCTCCACACATACAGCCTCAACCACCACGGCATCGGCCAGGCCTGGGCCGGCGAGTCCGGCGTGCCCTGGGCCCGGCAACTCAGCACATTTCAATTGATGGATTTGATCGTCGATCTGGGTCTGGATGGCCTCCACCTGGACGACGGCGTGCTGGAGACCCTGGAGACGCCGTTTCTCCGGGAAGTCGCCGCCGCGTCCCGGGAGCGGAACCTCTACCTGGAATACAACTTCACCCTGGATCTCGGCGGGTTCGGCATCGGCATCCAGCACGATCTGTCAGAAGCCATCGAAACGGCCCACGCCATTGGCGCTGACGTGGTCAAGATGAGCATGGACCTCCGGCGGCCCCGGCCGGTGGCCGGCAGCCGGTTTCACCCGGAGATCCTGGACAAACTGCGGTATGTGGCCGGGTATGTGCGGGAACGGGCGCCCATGGCCCAGGACGCCGGCATCCGGATCGGCATCGAAAACCACTGCGACTCTTTTTCCGAGGAGATCCTCTGGCTGCTGGACCGCATCGGCCACCCGGCGGTCGGCGCCTGCATCGACACCGTCAACGCGCTCCACGTGACCGAAGACCCCATGACCGCCATCGCCAACCTGGCGCCCCGGGCCGTCACCAACCATTTCCGGGACGACCGGATTGAGTTCACCCGCTGGGGCTTCAAGCTCACGGGCGCCGCCGTGGGCGAAGGGGACATCGACATGGCCGGCGCCTACCGGATCTTCCGGGAGACCTCGACCATGGACCGGATCAACATCGAAACCGAAATGGCGATCCCCTTGGACGACCGGGAGACGGCCCTGAGGATGGAACTCGACGCCGTCCGCCGTTCCATCCGCTACTGCCGGGATGTGCTGGGAGCCGGAAAAAGATCATGATCGACGACAAATGCCGCAGTTTCAATGGGCCGCCCATGGCCTGCCTCGACCAGGCCATCAATTATCTTGAAGCTTTCAACCTGGATGTCGACCTTCTCATCAACTTCGGAGCCAAAAGCCTTGAATTCAAGCGAGTGGATCTTGCTTCCCAAGCCATTCCATCCTATACTGAGCAAAGGTTTAACCAAGCAAAACGGGATGTCTGATGTACCGATCTCCCATAGAAAACGAGACAACACCATGCAAAAAATCGAATTCCACGCAAACATTTCAGAAAACGGCGTTATTTCCCTGCCGCCGCAAATCAGAAAGCAGCTTTTGCTGCAACCCGATCAAGTCGTAAAAGTCACGGTGGAAGCGCAACAACTGCCAGAAAAGCCGGCTCAGCATTACTCATTTGGAAAAGTCCGAAAACTCTTAAAAAGCGTTAAAGGAGACTTGAGCGCCGAGATTCTCGCGGATCGGGAAGACAGGATATGAGCCCATGTTTTTTCTTTGACACAAGCGCCCTTGTAAAGCTCTACCATGAAGAAGCCGGAACCGAAGAACTGACCGCCCTGATCGAACGCGAGAACCCGTTGATTGCGGTTTCCGATATTGCCGCGGTCGAAATGGTTTCTGCTTTTGCCAAAAAAGTCAGGACGGCGGAAATCGACATTCCTGCCTTTGAAGAAGCCGTTGACGCTTTTCAAAGCGATTTATCTCAATTTCATGTTATCACCGTCGAATCCACAATAATGGCGCGAGCGTCTGACCTGTTGAAAACCGCAGGCTTGAAAAACGCACTGAAAACCCTCGATTCGCTGCAATTGGCATCGGCCCTGGTTTTTTCGGAAAGGTCGAAACTTGACCTTTTCATCGCAGCGGACGGCGTTTTAATGAAAAATGCTGCAGAGACGGAGCTTAAGGTAATGGCGGCATAAAGGAGATATGATCACCGACAAATGCCGCCGATTCAACGGCCCTTCCATGGCCTACCTGAGCGAAGATCTCATGGAGGCCATCCACGAGGCGTCTCTGAC
>CAYPCE010000448.1:0-2381 GCA_964409085.1 uncultured Desulfobacteraceae bacterium
ATAAGCATCCGATATCATTAAAACACAACCAACAGCCACCGCCTACCGCCCTGCTGCTACCGCCGCCACCCCGACCGGTTTCAGCACCCCATCTCCATTATTATCGTTTTCCAGTCCGTCGAATACAAAAATGTATCACGATTTTGGAATGTAATACAAAAATGTATGAGACCATGGCCTATCAGCACCTTTGCACGAAAGTTTATTTTCCTTTTAATTCAAATATTTAAGATATTTATTACACCTTGGCACGTGACTTGCTATGGATATTGGCGAAGAAAGCAGTCCATCCCGGGATCTACGGAATCGAAAGTGTTGACCACATCAACCCCACGCCAACAGGAGGTAGAGGTACTAAAATGAAGCGAAAAACCCTGACCCTTGCATCCATTCTTTCCTTGATCCCTTTTTCACTGGCCTTCGGCCAGGAGGAAGCGCTCAACTCGGGGGACACCGCCTGGATCATCGTCTCCACGGCCCTGGTCATGATGATGACCCCGGCGGGACTCGCCCTGTTCTACGGCGGCATGTCCCGGTACAAGAACCTGCTGAACACCTTCGCCATGACCATCGTGGCCTATTGTCTGACCAGCGTGATCTGGGTTTGCTGGGGATACACCCTGGCCTTCGGCCCCAGCCAGGCGAGCGTCGTCGGCGGCCTGGACAACCTTTTTCTGGCGGGCATCGGCGTCGACAGCCTGTCGGGCACCATCCCCACCTTCGTGTTCGCCCTTTTCCAGATGACCTTCGCCTGCATCACCGTCGCCCTGGTCCTCGGGTCGGTGGTGGACCGCATGAAGTTCTCCGCCTGGATCGTCTTCACGCTGCTGTGGGTCACCTTTGTCTATTGCCCCATCGCCCACTGGGTCTGGGGCGGCGGCTGGATGGGCAGCATGGGCGCCCTGGACTTCGCCGGCGGCACGGTGGTCCATATCAACGCCGGCATCGCGGGCCTGATTTTATCCCTTGTTCTGGGCAAACGGATCGGCTATGGAAAAGAAGCCATGTTTCCGTCGAGCATCACCCTCACGGCTTTAGGCGCCGCGCTCCTCTGGTTCGGCTGGTTCGGATTCAATGCGGGCAGCGAACTGGCGGCGGACGGCGTGGCGGCATCGGCGTTTCTGGTGACCAACACCTCCGCGGCGACGGCGGCCCTGGCCTGGATGTTCGCCGAATGGATGGTCAGCAAAAAACCGACCATCCTGGGCCTGGCCTCCGGTATTGTGGCCGGGCTGGTGGCCATCACCCCTGCGGCGGGGTTCGTGAACATGCCCGCGTCCCTCGCCATCGGACTGGTCGCCGGCTTGCTGGGCTACTACAGCGTAGCGGTCCTCAAAGGGAAACTGGGCTACGATGACTCCCTGGACGCCTTCGGAGTCCACGGGATGTGCGGCATCTGGGGGGCTCTGGCCACCGGACTGTTTGCGACCCCCGCCATCACCGCGGGCGCATCCGGACTCTTCTACGGCAACCCCAATCAGTTATGGATTCAGATCGTCTCCATCGTTTCCACCATCATCTACACCGGCATCGTCACCCTGATCGTCATCTACGTCACCAAGGCGATCACCGGCGGTCTGAGGGTGGAAGAGGACGCGGAGGTCCAGGGTCTGGACAATGCCATCCACGGCGAACGGGGATTCGAGATCATCTGATCCCCGCCCCATCGGCGTAACGCAAATTGACCATATTTTAGTAAAAGGAGGAAACAACATGAAAAAGGTCGAGGCAGTCATCAAGCCCTTTAAACTGGATGACGTCAAAGAAGCCTTGAATGAGATCGGCATCCAGGGGATGACCATCTCCGAGGTGAAAGGGTACGGTCGCCAGAAGGGCCACAAAGAGATCTACCGCGGGGCGGAATATGTGGTCGATTTCATCCCCAAGATCAAACTGGAAATCGTCGTGGAAGCCAAATGGGTGGATCAGGTGGTGGAAAAGATCCAGCAGGCAGCCCACACCGGCAAACTGGGCGATGGCAAGATCTTCATCCTCCCGGTGGAGGAAGCCGTCCGGGTGCGAACCGGCGAAAAAGGCAAAGACGCGATTTAACATCAATTTCAATCCATACATTTTATTCCAAGGAGGACACGCGACATGACCCCCAAAAAAGTTTTGGACATGGCCAAGGAAAACGGGATCAAGATGATCGATCTCCGGTTTATGGACTTCCCCGGCGTGTGGCAGCATTTTTCAGTGCCGGTGGGTGAGCTGGAGGAGTCCCACTTCGAGGACGGATACGGCTTTGACGGCTCCTCCATCCGGGGCTGGCAGCCCATCAACGCCAGTGACATGCTGGTGGTGCCGGACCCGGCAACGGCCAAAGTCGACCCGTTTTACGCCGAGCCCACCCTGGTGCTCATCGGCAACATCGTCGATCC
>CAYPCE010000449.1:0-2377 GCA_964409085.1 uncultured Desulfobacteraceae bacterium
GTTCCCCGTCGGGTTCAGCAGCTTTCCCGGCGCTATTTCGGGGCCAAGGCCCAGGCCCTGGAAGAAGACGCGCCGGCCGACCGGTGGCGGGCCGGGGACGACCTGTCCGCGTGGCACAGCCACCTGCTGGAACACCTGGGCTATACGGAGCGGACCCCGGTGGACATTCCGGTGGAGGGCGCGAAGACCCACGTCCCCGCCGTTGCCAGGGTCCACCGGTACAGCCGCCCGTGGCTGGTGATCTGCGAAACGGTCTTTTGCCTGCCGAGCGCCAGCCTGAAGGACGGCATGGCCGCCGAAGATCCCCTGGAGATGTCGCCCCTGAAGGATCAGTTGGCGGACGGGGAACACCTCTTATGCGAGGGCGCGTGGGGACGGCTGATCCAGCGGGTCTTCACCGAAGAGGACGCGCCGCGCTGGGTGATGTTTCTGGCCGGCAGCCAGGTCCTGCTCCTGGACAAGCACACCTTTGCCCAGGGCCGCTGGCTCGCCTTTGATCTGGACGACGCCTACGGCCGGGGCGACCGGACCGCCTTCGACCATGCCGCCGCCTTTCTGAGCGCCGAAACCTTGTGCCCGGACGGCGAAGCCGGCGACGCCATCCACGACCGGCTCGAAAAGCAGAGCCACCGGTTCGCCCACGGGGTGACGGAAAACCTGCAAGCGGCGGTGCGGGAGGCCATCCACGCGCTGGCCCGGGAATGGGTCGAGGACCGGCGGCGGCGGAACCGGTCCTTCACCCGCCGGATGGAAAACGAGCTGCTGCCCGACGGGTCCGACGGGATCACGGCGGAACACCTCAAGCACGAGGCCCTGATCTTCGTTTACCGGCTCCTGTTCTGTTTCTACGCCGAGGCCCGGGGCGGGGAACTGGGCATCCTGCCCATCACCGACGACCTGTACCGGCTGGGCTACAGCCTGGAATCCCTCCGGGACCTGGAGCAGGTCCCGCTGACGGCCGTCACCGAAGCGGGGACCTATTTCCATCGCCACCTGACCCTCCTGTTCGGCGCCATCCATAAGGGGGTCAACCTCGACAACCGGACGCCGGCGCCGACGCCCAACCCGGTGGTCCAGCAAATGCTGTTTCCCGACCGGGACCCGGAACCCGCCGTCCAGATGACGATGTTCGATTCCGAGCCGTCGTCCGTCGCGGAGCGCATCCGCAAGGCGTTCACCATCCGGCCGCTGACGGCCACCCTCTTCGAGCCGTCCGCCACCCCGCTGCTCAACAACGCCTGGTTGACGAACCGGTGCCTCCAGGCGGTGATCCGCCACCTTTCCCTGAGCCGGGATGAATCCAGGCGATCCATCGGACGGGTCAACTACGCGGAACTGGGCATCCACCAGCTCGGGGCGGTCTACGAGGGGCTGCTCTCCTACAAGGGGATGTTCGCAGAGGAAGACCTGATCCAGGTGAAAGCGCCCAGGGGGACCTTCGGGGACAAGAACACGCCCACCTGGTTCGTGCCGGCGTCCCGGATCGATGAATTCCGGGATGGGAAGAACCGGAACATCGTGGAGCGGCTGGAGGACGGCAAGCCGCGGATCTACAAGAAGGGCGAGTTCATCCTCCACCTGTCCGGCATCGACCGGGAGCAGAGCGCCTCCTATTATACGCCCCTGCCGCTGACCCAGTGCACGGTGGCGGAATCGCTGCGGGAATTGCTCAAAGACATCGGGCCGGCGGACGCCGACCGGATCCTTTCGATGAAGATCTGCGAGCTGGCCATGGGCAGCGGCGCGTTTTTGAACGAGGCGGCCGAACAACTGGCCCGGCGATACCTGGAGCTGAAACAGAAGGGGACCGGCCGGACCATCGAGCCGGGCCGGTTTCTGGATGAACTCCGGCGGGCCAAGCATTACATCGTCACCCGGAACATCTACGGGGTGGACCTGGAGCCCAACGCGGTGGAGCTGGGGGCCTTGTCCCTGTGGCTGGGGAGCATCCACAAGCTGGGGGCGGATGCGGGCGACTACGGCGAGCCGGACCGGCGGCGGGCCGGGGCCACGCCCTGGTTCGGGCTGCGGCTCCGGTGCGGCAACAGTCTCATCGGGGCGCGGCGGGCGGTGTGGAAAAAGGAGGATCTGCTCAAGGGCCGGCATTGCGGCGCAAAGGGCGAGACGCCGCGGCAGCTCAAGCCGGGCGAGGCGAGGAAAAAAGACGAGATCTACCATTTTCTGGTCTTTGACGAGGAGATGGCCCCGGCGGCCGGGGACCGGCTCATGCGCCGGTTCGATCCGGATGCGTGCGAGGCGGCCAAACGGTGGCGCGCGGCCCAGGTCAAGAAGAAATGGGATGGGGAGGCGGTGGCCGAAGCCCTGGAGATCTGCGACCGGATCGATTGGCATTGGGAGCGGTATTCGTCGGAGCGGG
>CAYPCE010000450.1:0-2358 GCA_964409085.1 uncultured Desulfobacteraceae bacterium
CTCTTTTTCTTCGTCGCTCATCTCCACCACCTCGGGTTCGGATTCATCCGCCTCCATGTTGGGCCACCGGCATACCTGGGCCATGTTGCACTGGTCTCCGCATTTGCCGCAGCATCCGTCGCACCCGGGGTGCGCGGACATGCAGTCCTCGCAAAGCTGCGCCAGCGTCGGCCGGCCGTCTTTGTCGATCTCCACCACCTCGCCGTCGTCTTCGGCCAGGAGGGCGTCGATATGAAAGTCTTTGACCTCGCCCACCGGCTCCAGCATCTCTTCGGCCTCGGCATAAGGCTTGACGCCGGCCGCCCGGCCGCCAAACATCCCGTCCCACTGTTTTTCCATCATCCCCTCGCACTTTCCGCCCGCCACAGGGCTTGCTTTCTCCGTCCGGATCGATTATTCTTTATCCGTCCCTTGCGAAGAAATTGCCTGTCTTCGCATTTGCCCCATGGGCGGTTGTTGGTCATCCGGCGCGTGGCCCGCGCTTCGGCCGACGCCGCCCTTTTTTCGTGTGTCATTTATCCTGCCCTCCCGTCTCTTTCGACGCTGTAAACCCGTGATCTGTATCCGCTGGCTTGATGACAAAACACAGGCCCTGGTGGCAAACCCTCACGGGCTCGCCCGTTGCGGCACACATCGCTACGGCCTCCGGCCATACGGCTTCGATAACGGCTGGTGGATACAACTTCGCCCCCCCCTTAGATCCGCTGGTAAACCGACATGTTGGCAATCCGCGCGCCGTTGAACTGCTGGCCGCAGGCCGGCCCGGCGTCGCACTTCCATCCGGGGCCCCGCCGGCCGTGCCCTCCGCTTTCCGGGTGCTCGATGAGCGGCGCCATGATCGACATGACGGCCACACAGAGCCGGGTCTTGATCTGCTGGAGGGGCGGAAGATCGTCCCACGGTACGATGAGGGGGTGCTTTTTGGCCTCAACGTCCCGCGCCTCGCCCCAGGTCCAGCCGTTGTCGTACATCCAGGCCCGCCACTGGTCGTGGAACGCCTTGGCCGTGGACTGGGGCGATTCCATGTACCAGTCGATGGACGCGATATGGATATCCCTCTGGGCCTGGGCCGCGTCGGCCCAGGTGTCGATGACCTCGTCTCCGATGGCCATTCTCCACCCCCGCAAGGTCTCGTTGATGACCATGGCCGCCTCCTCGATTGTGATGGTTTTCTTCTCGTCAGACATCCGTCCCCCTATGTTTACTCGGTCACCGCGAAAAAGACCCAGGCGGCCAGCAGCAGCCCGCCGAGGAAGGCGTGGCCGCCGAAAAAGATCACCGCTCCGAGACACAGCATGACGTGGTGCATGGATTCCCCCCTTACCGTTCGCTCCGGAATACGGATTCCGGGATGTGGGCGTCCGACATGGCGTCGAGCACCCGTTTAATGGTCTCTTCATGCGCCAGCAGCTTGCTTTGATACCCGGCGTAGCGCATCCGGATCTTGTACGCCTCTCGCAACCAACGGCTCTGGTCCATGCCCTCGGACCGGGCCTGTGTGCGCAAAGCGTTTTTCTGGCTGCCAGTGCATTTCATGGTGACGTTCTGGACGTACTCTTCGTAGGCGTCGCCGCCGTTGTGGATGGTCTGGTTCTCGACATTGCAGTCATTGAATTGTTGGCCGATTTTATTGCCCATTGGCCGCCTCCTCCTTGATCTGCGCCAGGGCCTCCCGCGCATTGCGGCAGCCATGGCAATCGCATTTGGACAGGTGGGCCCAGCACATCCATATATTGTGGGGCAGTGCCCGCGCCGGCCGCATGACCGCCTGAACCGCCTCGCCGTCAACGTCGATCTCGCACGCCGGCGCCCACCGGGCCGGCCCGGAGGCCGGCTGGATGCGGTACGTGTAGCCCGTCGGCCCGTCTTTGCCGGCGCCGATGACGGTTACGGGTTCGCCTGTGGCTTTGATGGTGGCTTTCACTGCTCACCCCTTTCCGCCGCCGCCAGATCGCGGTCAATCATGGAGATCAGCCCCACCTCGTCGTATTCTCCGGTTGTCTTGTCGATGCCGTCGTTCAGCCCCAGGTCCGGCAGATGGGCGAAGCAAATCGCCGGCAGAACGTCGCCCTTTTCCCGCGCCGTCCTCTCCATGTCGTATAAGAGTTGTGCGTAGTCCCTCTTTCCGAGAGACGCCTCGGCGTCCTCGCAGATGCCCAGGAAGCGTTCGAAAAACTTGTCCATCTATTTGCCCTCCTTCTCATCCTTGATGGTCAGCCCGACGATGACCGGCCGCGGCTTTTCCGCCCCCTCCACCTTCGCCCGCCCCGGCCGCATATCCGGAAACGCCGCGTAAAGGCCCTTCATGACCACCGCCATGGGAGACGGCAGGCACCCGATGGCCCGGCAGCAGTCCTG
>CAYPCE010000451.1:0-2349 GCA_964409085.1 uncultured Desulfobacteraceae bacterium
CGGACGGCTATTACCGCACCCTTTTCATGAGCCCCTGCCTGTCGGGATGGAACCGTGGCGAAGACAAGCAGGCCTACATGCACCTGTGCCACATGGTGCTCTCCCGGAGCCAGCTCAATGCGGTGGCCAAGCTGCGGGAAGCCGGCATCGTCACCCGAAACCTGGTGGTGCTGCCCAACACGTCCAACACCAGTCTCGCCAACAACGGGGTCCACATCAGCCTGGGCAGCCGGAAGCTGACGGCGCTGCTCAAGGATCCGGATTCCGGGTTCACGGCATCCGATGAAAAATACATCGGCGATCTGGCCATCAAGATCACCGAGCATTTTCTGCCCCTTTTCGTGGGGACCTATTCCGCGGCCCCCTACCGCCTCGATTTCCAGGATTTCCACCCGGAAAAGGTGCTGGGATACCTGCCCCACGAGCTGGATTTCACCCACCTCCGGATGCTCTGGCGGCGCTGGAAGAAAAAGGCGCGGCTCCGGTTTTTCGGCCGGCCCATCACGCCCCTGGGGCCGGTGTGGCTGGATCGGAGAATGAGCCGCCTGCTGAGCCTCAAAGGCGATTTCGTCCCCGATTTCCGGCTCATCGACTACCTGGTGGCCCTCATGAGCACGGCCGAAAGCCCGGCCCTGGACGGCTGCTGCGACAGCGACGCCCGGCTGAAAAAAGACCTGGCGGAACTGGGCGTGTTCGACGCCGGCATGCCATTGTATTTACTCTACCGGCTCCGGCGGTGCGCGGACATGGGATACTCCGGGTTCGAAGGCCGGTATTACAGCCTTTTCGAGGACGTCGAGCCGGACATGGGCGACGCCGCGTCCCTCCAGACGCTGGTCACGGCCCTGGCCTACGGTTACATCCTGAGCGGCGACATCGCCCACCCCCATATCCCGGACACCCCGTTTGTGGAGAGCGAGCGGCGACAGGTCTTTTTCGGCGCCGCCATCGGCATCCCCACGTTTTTCATCCATGGCCGCACCCCCAATCTCTTCATGCAGAAGATCCTGAAACGGACCGAGCGGACCCGGCCCAGCCGGCGATACAAAGGCTACATCCGGGTCTATCAGAAAGAATACCGCCGCGCCCTGGTGCGCCTTCTCCGGGAAGACGCCGGGCCGCTCATCGCCGCCATGAACCTGGACGGGCTCGTCCGGGATCTGCGGGAACGGATGGAAGATCCCCGGGCCTCGGCCGAAGGGCGGCTGACGTCTGCGATTCTCAAGGAGGCCGGGGCCGCTTCGCCCATGGCCCTGTCCGCCGAAGCCTTCAACACCGCCGCCGAGCGCTACTATCGCGATACGCTGCGGCGACGGCACACCGCCGCGGCCCTGGACAATCTGGAGGCGGATCTGCAAACCCTCCACAGCTACGCCATTTTGGGGCGTGAGGATTTCCGGGAAGCCCTGGCCTCCCTGCTGGGAACGGAAGCGCCCACCGAATTCTTCGATAAGGTGCGGCAGCGGGTGATCCGGGAAGAGGCCGACCCCGACGCGCTGTGTACCCTCATCCGCCTCACCCTCCTGACGGTCTGCGTCGATCTTCACCGATCCGGAACCGACGGCGGGGCGGCGTCATGAGCCTAACCCCGTCGGACCACCAGTACGTCCTTAGACGCACCGGCGAGGTGAAAACCGAAACCCTTTTCGGCGACCGGCTGGTCAATGCGGTCTACAACGGGTGGACCCCCGGCCTTCTGTATCGCGCCCTGACATCGGCGCGGATGTCGGCGTTTCTGGCGATGCTCACCTTTGACCGGCCCTTGGCCTCCCCCCGGTTCGATCCGAAACGGTTCATCCGAAAACTGGGGATCGATCTGTCGGAATGCCGGCAGCCGGAAGCGCTGACCACGCCCCGGAAGATCTTCGAGCGGCAGATACGGTATAGAGCCCGCCGGCCCATGGACCCGGCCCCGGAGGTTATCGTTTCGCCGGCGGACGCCCGGATGCTGGCGGGATCGTTTTCCGAAACCTCCAGGCTGCTTGTCAAAGGCCGCTTTTTCCGGTTCGCCGACCTCATCGGCCGGAAAAAAGAGCGGTGGCAACGGGCATTCAAAGACGCCGACTGGGCCGTTTTCCGTCTGACGCCGGACAAATACCATTACAACCACGCGCCGGTGAGCGGCCGGGTGCTGGACATTTACACCCTCCCCGGCGGATACGCGCCTTGCAATCCCGGCGCCGTCATGGCCGCCGATGCGCCCTATTCCACCAACCGGCGCGTCGTGACCGTGATCGATACGGATGTTCAGGACGGAACCCAAACCGGCCTGGTGGCCATGATCGAAATCGTGGCGCTCATGATCGGCGACATCGTCCAGTGTTACAGCGACGAGGGCTATGACGCGCC
>CAYPCE010000452.1:0-2348 GCA_964409085.1 uncultured Desulfobacteraceae bacterium
ACCCTGACCGTCCGGATCACCGGGAATATGGCCGCCGGCGTCGCCGTGGTCCCCCGCCACCATGATCAGGAAGGCCGGTTGCCAAGGGGGACCCGAAGCCTGCTGCCAAGAGACGCCATCCGAAAAGCGACCGAGGGCGCATCATGACGACCTATCTCGCCGGAATACTGATGCTGACCGTGAAGCTCGGCCTGGTGCTGAGCGTGCTCCTCTTTGTGGCCGCATACCTGGTATGGGTGGAGCGCAAATTTCTGGCCCGGCTCCAGGTCCGGTACGGCCCCAACCGGGCCGGCATTTTCGGCCTGCTTCAGCCCATCGCCGACTCTCTCAAAATGCTGACCAAAGAGGACACGGTCCCCGAAGACGCCGACCGGATCGTCTTTCTGCTGGCGCCGGCGGTGGTGGCCCTGACGGCCCTGCTCATGTTCGCCGTGGTCCCTTTTGGCGGCGCGGTGACGCTGTGGGGAAGGGAAATTCCCATGGTGATCTCGGATATCAACGTGGGACTGCTCTACATATTCGCCCTCTCTTCCCTGGGGGTCTACGGCATCGCCCTGGGCGGATGGGCTTCTAATTCCAAGTTCGCCCTGCTGGGCGGGATCCGGGGCGCGGCCCAACTGATCTCGTATGAGCTGGCCTTGGGGCTCTCGCTGGTTCCCGTCGTCATGCTGGCCGGCTCCTTTAGCCTGGTGGACATCGTCGGCGCCCAGGCGCTCAGCGGTCCATTTATTTATTATCAGCCGTTGGCCTTCATTATCTTCGCCATCGCCGCCGCGGCCGAGAGCATGAGAATTCCATTCGACCTGCCCGAGGCGGAAAATGAACTGGGCGCCGGGTTCCACATGGAATACAGCGGCATGCGGTTCGGACTGTTTTTCATCGGGGAGTATGTCCACATCCAGGTCCTGGGGGCCTTGATCGCGGTCTTCTTTCTGGGCGGATGGCACGGACCGTTTCTGCCGGGTCCGGTCTGGCTGCTGATCAAAATTCTGCTGGTGTCGCTGTTCATGATCTGGATGCGCGGCACCCTCCCCCGGCTCCGGTACGACCAGTTGATGGCCATCGGCTGGAAGGTCCTGATACCGCTGGCCCTGGTCAATATCGTGGTCACAGGGGCCTTTGTGCTGATATAAAAGCGAGTCCATATGAGCGACGCATTCGAATCCGTAAAAGCACTGGCGGACGGTTTCGCCACCACCTTCAAGCATCTGTTCCGGAAGCCGATCACCGAATCGTACCCGGAATACAAGCGGCCCCTGCCGGCGCGGTCCCGGGCCCGGATCGTCCTGACCCGGGACCCCGACGGCGACGAACGGTGCGTGGCCTGCTATCTCTGTTCGGCGGCCTGCCCGGTGAGCTGCATCTCCATGCAGTCGGCCGAACGGGAGGACGGGCGGCGCTACGCCCGCTGGTTCCGCATCAATTTCGGCCGGTGCATCTATTGCGGCCTCTGTGAGGAGGCTTGCCCCACATCGGCCATTCAGCTCACGCCCGACTTCGAAACCTGCAAGCGGGACCCGCTGTCCATGGTCTTCGAAAAGGAGGACCTGCTGGTGGACGGGTGCGGCAAAGATCCGGATTACAATTTCTACAAATACGCGGGCGTCGCCTCGCCGGCGGGAGAAAAAGGCGCCCATGTAAACGAATCGGAACCGGTAAACGTGCGGAGCAACATGCCATGACCGTCTACGCCGTTTTATTCTACATCCTGGCGGCGCTGATCGTCGCCACCACCGGGCTGGCCATCACCCGTCGGAACATGGTCCACACGGTGATCTACCTCGTTTTCTCTTTCTTCGGCAGCGCCATGCTCTTTTATCTCATGGGCGCGCCGCTGCTGGCGGCCCTGGAGGTGATCATCTACGCCGGGGCCATCATGATCCTGTTCCTTTTCATCATCATGATGCTCAAGGAAGAATCCCCCGAAGGCCGCCTGCTTCCGGCCCGGCAGTGGCGGCCCGTCCTGGGAATCGGCATCCTTTACCTGGTCCTGGGATTTATGCTGATCGGGACCGCGCCGGCCGGAGACAGCGAGCCTATGCGTATGGCGACGGCCTCGCCCGCAGCCTTTGGCGAATACCTGTTCAAAGGGCACTGGCTGGCCATCGAGATCGCATCCCTGCTGCTGCTCGTGGCCCTGGTCGGGGCGCTCCATCTGGGCCGGGAGGGAAAAACCGGGCCGCCGAAAACCGAGGAACCGTCATGATCGTTCCCTATTCCCATGTGTTGATTCTGTCCGGCATCCTTTTCCTCTTGGGGATGATCTGCGCCACGCTCCGCCGCAACCTGATCATGATCGTGGTGGGCCTGGAGATCATGCTCAACGCCGCCTCCATCGCCTTCATCGG
>CAYPCE010000453.1:0-2341 GCA_964409085.1 uncultured Desulfobacteraceae bacterium
GGCCCCTTCACCGGCCGTTCCTCCGGGGCCGAGGCCGGTGGCGTTGATGAACCGTTCGACTTCCCGGGCCCGGATCCGCTGGCCGTTGGCTTTGAGCCCGTCAATGGTCTTGCGCAGCTGGGCCAGGGCCCGTTTTCGTTCCCGTTTGGTGGAGAGCTTACCCTGGGCGTACCGCTCCTTGACATCCAAAAAATCGGTGTAGATGGTGTCGATGGCGCGCTGGTCTTTGTCCGATTGAAGCGCCTCCGCCCGCTTTCGGGCATCAATCTTGTCCTGGAGCCGATGGATGGTGGCATCGACCGCTTTGATATATTCCCCCACCTGGTCCCGCCGATCCGTTTCGGCCAGGGTGTTGAAGAGATCCCGGTACCGTTTGAGTTCGTCTTTCTGGGCCATGAACGTATCGATATTGGCGAGGTCGGCGGGGGTTGCCTGGTACATCTTGAAGGTGACACCCGCCTGGTCCATGATGAATTTGATGGAGCGCTTGGTCTGTTGATCCAGGGACCTGGCGGTGCGGTTGAGGGCCTGCCGGAGCTGTGACAGAGCGTTTCCCAGGCCGCCGTCCCCTTCGAAAACGGTATAGCGGGATTCGATTTCATCCATCCGGGTCCGATGTTCGGACATCTCTTTCAGCAACGCCACGGCCTCTTCTTCGTCCCGCGGCTTGACGATCCGTCGTTTGGGCAAGGCGTCCCGGATCTTCTGCGCTTCCTGAACGGACCTCATGACCTCCCCGGCCTTTTGACGGGTTCGATCGAAGAGTTCGGATTTCAGGTTGACCAGACTTTTCAAGGCAGTGTTGCGCAATCCGAAAAGCGAAGCGGCCATAAGGGCATCGAACCGCCGCTTTTTGGCTATATAGTGCCGAAAATCCGGGGCCGGGACCTCCCCTTCATTCAGGTGGAGCCGCCCGTTCTCTTTTAGCTGGAGACTCACTTGAAACAAACGGGGGATTTTGTCGAACAGGTGCCCGGTCTGATGGGCCTGGACGATTTCCCGGTTGACCCGTTCGAGCGTGGCGGATACTTCCGCCGGGTGGGGCTGCCGTCGCCGTTCGGCCAGCCGGTCGTTGATTTCGGCCGTGATGATCCGGTCGAGGGCCTCTTCGGTTTTCCGATAATTGGTGGCGGTTTTCATGACTACCCTGCGCGGCGCCGGAGCGGGGCCGCGGCGCGGCTTTCCCGGATGGATTTCTGGAAGGCGCGGCAACGCGCTTCATGTTGAAAAGAAAGTTTCTCCACCTTTAGGCGGATCTTTGGCGAATCGCCTTTGACGGACAGCCGGTAGAGCAGGTTCCATCCTTCCTTGAGTTCGGCGGCGGCGGCCTTGATCTTCCGACGGTGCTGCTCCAGTGCCTCCCACATGGATCGGGCGATCCGACCGTAGGGCGACAGCGTCGCCACGCGAAGGGATTCGGCCGACCCGTCGCCCTCGGCTGAATCGGCGCCCGAATCCCATCTTTCCATCCCCTCCACGGCGTATGTCAGTTGGCGGACATCCGCTGACTCCCCCGCGACCCGATAGGCGACGGTGGGGCGATGGGCGAACCGCTCCAGTAAAATGTCCAGCAGATGGGCGGCCCGTTTCATGGGGGCGGTATGGTCTGAAACCATTCCGCGCACCTGCTCCCCCAATCGCAAGGTTTCCCCCACGATGCTCACTTCGTCGGTGAGGTGGGCCAGCAGCTCCATTCCATGGCGCTTGAGGACGACGAAACATTTCCGGGCCGGTTCCGACGCTTCGGGCGCGCTCTCATCGTGGTCGTTTTTTGTGTACCGGAGGTCGACGATCCGCGCTCTGGCATCGGACAAGCGGGCAAGCAGGGTCGAGATGTCGTCGGTCAGTTCCCGGCGGCAAATGTCCAGCTGCCGCGCCGCCCGGAGACCGTTCAGCTCCGGATTGCGCAGGGATTCGTCCACGGCGGCGGAGATTCGGATGTACTTGCCGATCCGGTCTGCCAGCGGGCTGGCGTTGATGCGTTGGATGTGCCGGGATATGTCTTTCAGGACAGGCGGGGCCATGGAAGGGGCGGCTACCCGCTGATCTTGAGCAGCTTTTCGATCTCCTGCCGGTTTTCCCGGATCTGCTCCAGGCGGAGATTGTCGTTTTTCTTGTAGACCTCTTCGGCCTCCTTGAGGGCGTTGTATTCCATCTCCCACTGGGGGCTGGCCGCGATCTGGTCCCCCACCAGCGAGGCGTACCGTCCCAACACGCGGTTGCCGTCGTCGATGCTCTCCACGATCATCACCATGGACTGGGTGACCCGGGCCACGCCGGAACAGATCTGGGAGACGTTGTCCACGGCGATCTTCATGTGGCTGGCGCCCTGGGCGAACTT
>CAYPCE010000454.1:0-2339 GCA_964409085.1 uncultured Desulfobacteraceae bacterium
AAATGTTGTTGCCCCTCAGACTGCCGATGGCGACGGCTTCCACGCCATGCCCGGCGTTTTCCACGATCTCGTTGACGTCGATATCGGTCCTCCCGTTATTGACATAGACGCCCTGCGCGCCGTTTCGAGCGATCCGGTTATAGGAGATGGACGGCCCGTAGGAGCTTTTATCACAATGGATGCCGGCGCCGCCGTTGTCGGTGATTCGATTGTCGTAAACCGTGGCTTCGGTCGAATCGTCTCCGCCGAAGTGGATGCCGTCGCCGGTGTTGTCATGGATGTCGTTGTCCATGATCAACGGCGGCGACGCCCCCCCGGTTTGTGAAAACCCGTTATAGGCGAATACGCTGACGCCGCCCCCATTGTGGTGAATATCGCAGTCCGTGAGGGTGCCCCCGGCGATGCCGTGTTTGGGCAACGAACACCCATCGATGGCATCCCCGCCGCCGGAGTAACTGACGCCGTAGGAGCCGTTATACGAAAAGGTGCAGCCGCGGAGGGTCGGCTCCGATGATTCCGAATCACACCCCTCGGCTTTGGCGACAATCGATATCCCCATCGTATCGTTGTGCTGAACGGCACTGTTGACCAGAAGGATGTCGGAATTGTCACATGTGATACCCTTCGTTGCATATTCGACGATGCAATGGGCCAATTCGCTGCCACCCGGGGCGGATCGGAAGACGATCCCGGTCCAGTCGCCGGGGGCCGGGACCCCGGCGGCCGACGTAAACCGGATCGGCCGCCCCTCCTCTCCCACTGCCGTCAATGTTCCCCGGATTTCGAGGCCCGCCCCGGTCTCAAACGAGACGACGACATCCGGTTCCACCACCAGGGATTCACCGGCATCGATCCAGATATCGCCCTGGATGACGTATGGCGATGACGCGGCCGTCCATTCACCGAGGACCGCCCCCGGCTGAACCAGAACCTCTCCCTTCGCCCCGGCAACCCCAAAAAGCATCCATGTGATACACAGCAAAAAACAACATTGGATCATCGGCGGTCGTCTTTTCACGAATCCCTCCCCTGTAGGAAAATCAGTTGGAAAATGCTTTGTCCATACTTTTAAACCCTTTTTGATGGACTTACCCCATCCCTCCCTTCGGCATCAAGCTTTTTTATACGGTATGCGCTCTGAACATGGGACGACCTCGCAGAGACACCGGTCCCGATTATCCTTGCCATGGCCCTCCACCGGCGCTATAAATCGGCTTTTTGCTGCTTTTACGTCCATCGAAACGAGAAGCCCCCATGATCGACCGCATGCAGGCCTTCACCCCCGGAGAGATTCAGCGCATCCATGACGCGTCCATGGAGATCCTGACGGATACCGGAATCCGCTTCAATTCAGCGGACGCCATGGCGTTGTTTCGAGCGCATGGACTGGAGACGGAAGACGCCCGTGTCTTCCTGACGGAAGCGGTGATCCGGGACGCCCTGGAGACGGCGCCGCCCCGGTTCACGCTCTATGCCCGGAACCCCGAAAACGATGTGGCCATCGGCGAGGACGATTTCGTCTTCCTGCCCACAGGCGGCGCGCCCAACGTCGTCTCCCGCACCGGAGAGCGGCGTCCGGGAACCATAGCGGATTATAAAGATTGTTGCCGGCTGGTGCAGACCTCCGATCAGTTGGACATGAACGGCTGGCTCATGGTCCAACCGCTGGACCTGCCGGCTTCGACGGCCCATCTGGACATGCTGCTGGCCACCCTGACACTCTGCGACAAGGCGTTCGTCGGCGCGGCCATGTCCCGTCAGGCCGCCGCCGACTGTCTCGAAATGGCCGCCATCGCCTGGGGCGGGCGGGATCGATTGAAGGGAACGCCGGTCATGGCCACCGTCGTCAACGTGGCGTCGCCACTGAAATACGCCGGGGAAGAGGCGGAAACCATCATCGACATGGCCCGCATGGGACAGCCCCTGGTGATCACCAACCTGGTCATGGCCGGGGCCAGCGGTCCCATCTCCCTGCCGGGGCTGCTGGCCCTGGCCAACGCCGAAATTCTGGCCGGGTTGGTGCTGGCCCAACTGGCTCATCCCGGCGTTCCGGTGGTCTACGGGTCGGTTTCAGCCCCCGCCGACCTGCGGACCCTCACCTCCGCCGTGGGCGCGCCCGAAGCGGTGGCGCTGTCCTCGGCCATCATCCAGCTTGCCCGGTTCTACGGCCTCCCCTGCCGCACCGGCGGCATGCTCACCAACGCCCACTACCCGGACGCCCAGGCCGCCGCCGAAGGCACGCTGCTCATGAACACCGCGGTGCGCAACGGCGCCAACTTCATCGGCCACGCCTGCGGCCAGCTCGGCTCCTACATCTCCATGAGCTTCGAAAAATGGCT
>CAYPCE010000455.1:0-2320 GCA_964409085.1 uncultured Desulfobacteraceae bacterium
AGAAAAACAAGAAAAATCGGACAGAAAAATTGTGTCGTACCCGCCAAAACCGATAAAAACCGAAAAAGCGGGTTGACGGATGAATTCCGTGTTCGCCGGAAAGGACGCCGAATGACCGAGATCCCCTCCGGCCCCATGGCCGCCCGCCTGGAAGAGGAGATCACCGCCGAGGTCCGCCGGCAGGGCGTCGTGGTCTGGCTCGACAGGCGCGCCGCCTACACCGACTACGTGGACGGCCTCGCCGACAGACGCCGGCGGGACGACTTCCCCTTTCCCGTGGTCCCTTTCCGCGGCTCCTACCTGGAGATGATGCTGGCCCTGGAACCCCACGGGGCCGGCCCGGACCCGGAGCCCCTGCTCATCCACATGCCGGGCCACACCGAAGAGACCATCCGGGAGACCCCGATCCTGGAACTCTACCGGGCCGGGACCCGGTTCCGCAAATCCCTGGAGACCCTGGTCCGGGAAGCCGCCGCCGGGCAGGTCGCGCCGGACCGGATCGATGAATTCCTCAAGACCGGCCCCGCCACCCTGTCCGACGCCGAAACCTGGCTGCAAAATCAGACCGCCGGCGGGCGGGAGGGGTTCGCCGCATACCTGGAGGGGCTCTCCCTCGAATGGATTCTGGACGCCTTCCACACCGAGGACAGCCAAACCAGGGAAAAATTCACCGCCCCCCAAAACCTCCCCATCCTCGCCGACCACCTCCTTCGCCACACCGGCCTGGACCCCGCCTTCACCACCTTCTTCAACGGCGGACCGCCCGCCGCCTTCCCGGCCCTCCGGGAGACCTTCGCCGCCTGGCTCATGTGCGTGGAGTACGTCCACAACCTGACCGTCCCCCCCAAACTCGACGCGCTCAAGCCCCTCCGGTCCCTCTCCGCCCCCCTGCGGGCCGCCTGCTTCCGGCTGGTGGACCATTTCCGGACCCGCCATCCCGACGCCTACGCCGACGCGGCCATGGCCGTGGAGTCCCACCTGGCCGACGAGATCGAAAGCCACGAACCCGAACACCTGGGCCACATCGACACCTTCAACCGCGAGCAGGAGCGGATTCTGGCCGGCGCGGCGGCGTCCCTGCTGGCCGGGGAGTGGGAAAAGACCCTGACCCCGTCGCGCCACCGGACCGCCGCCGCCTCCTTCTGGCTCCGACGGGACCCGGTCCGCCGGATGACCTGGTCCCTGATCCACGACGCGGCCCGGCTGGGCCATCTCATCGAAACCGCCGGACGGCCCCTGGCGGATCAACTGACCGACGCCCACGGATTCGACGCCGTCCTCGACTGGTACGCCGAACACGGCTGGCGCATCGACAACGCCCACCGCCGGTTCGAGCAGCAACAGGTGACGCTCCTCGACTCCAAGATGCCCCATTTCACCCGGCTCCACGAGGCCTTCGGACGCCTCCGGACCCGGTACCGGGAATGGGCCGACGCCCTGGCCGCCGATTTCACCGCCCTGTGCGAGCGGGACGGGTTTCTCCCCGATCCGGCCCTGCAACAGCGGACCCTCTACGAGCAGGTCGTCCATCCCCTGGCCCGGGACGGCCGCCGGGTCGCCCTCTTTCTCCTGGACGCCTTCCGGTTCGAGATGGCCGCCGAACTCAAAGACCACCTGGAGGACGGCGGCGCGCGGGTATCGCTCAAGGCCCGGCTCTGCGAACTGCCCAGCATCACCGCCGTGGGGATGAACGCCCTGGCCCCGGTCTCCCGGAACGGCAAACTGACCCTGGCCGGCGACAAGGGCTTTGCCGGCTTCAAGGCCGGCGAATACGCCGTCCGCCGCCCCGAGGACCGGACCCGGGCCATGGGGGACCGGAGCCTGGACAACGTGGCCGCCGGCCGGAAGGCGACCCGGGGGATGACCCTGGCCGACGCCTGCAACCGGTCCGTTTCGAGCCTCAAAAAAAGCTGCGCCGGGGCCGCCCTCATCGTGGTCCACGGCCGGGAGATCGACGAGGCCGGCGGGGCCAACGTGGGGGCCGCCAGCTTCGAGACCCTGCTGCGCCAGATCCGCGCCGCCGCCAACAACCTCCGGTCCGCCGGCATCGGGACCTTCGTCTTCACCGCCGATCACGGGTTCCAGCTCAACGACAGCACCGTCCGGGCCATCCCCTTCGGCAGCAAGACGGACCCCGACGCCCGGTACGTTCTGGCCGACGAACCCCGGTCCGAAGCGGGCACGACCCGGGTCTCCCTCAAGGCCCTGGGCTACGAGGGGCGGGAGGGATACCTGCTCTTTCCCAGGGACACGGCCGTATTCGCCACGGCCCGCCGGGGCGACGCCTTTGTCCACGGCGGCAACAGCCTCCAGGAGCGGA
>CAYPCE010000456.1:0-2313 GCA_964409085.1 uncultured Desulfobacteraceae bacterium
TCTTTGGGACGGGCCCTCGATTGGGCGGTTCTGAGGTATCCAGCTATAACAACGTCTCGCATGGGGAATTTTCCTTTCGTTTATTCCGCCAATCCGCACCATTCCGACAGAAACAGCGCATAGGCCCTGGCGGTGTGGATGACGCTGTCGATGTTGACCCGTTCGTCGGCGGCATGGATGTTTTCGTGGACAGGACCGAAGCAGGTGGCCTGGCCTTTTCCGAAAAAGTGGAAGGCCCGCAGGTCGGTGGTGCAGGTGGAAATGTATTCTTCTGCGTCGGTTCCCGCGATCATCCGATGGCAGTCATTGAGCACCGTAAAGGCCGGCAGATTTCGGTCGACGGCGTGGCCGTCGGAGCGGAAGCCGTAAAACTTGACCTTGGGGCGGTTTTCGGCCAGCCAGGGATCGGCGGATGCGGCGTCTTCGATGGTCCGGCGGACCCGGTCCCGGATTTCGCCGAAGGGCGTGCCTGGAAAATAGGAGAGCCGGCAGTGGAAGGCGGCCGAGGCCGGGACGGTGGAGGGCCAGTCTCCGCCTTCGAAAATACCGATGTTGAGGTTCAGCGGATGGGGGTGATCCCGGTAAGCCGGCGGCCGTTCCTCGGCGTTCATGTCCGCCTCCAGCTTCCGCAGGGCCTGGATGAGGGGTACGCTTTTTTCGATGGCATTGGCCCCGGTAGACGCCGAAAGCACATGGCCGGAAGTGCCGGAGACGTCGACCTTGAACCAGAGCACGCCCACCTGGTGGGCGTAGATGGTCGGACCGAAGGGTTCGGGGATGAGCACCGCATCCGCATCGTACCCGGCGGCCAGGCATGCCAAGGCCCCGTTGCCCGTGCATTCCTCCTCGATGACGCCTTCGATGGTCACCGGCGCGTTGAGGCCGAATCCGGCGTTTTCCACCGCGTGGAGCGCGTAGGTCATGGCGGCCACCCCCGATTTCATGTCGCCGGCGCCGCGGCCGTAGAGCCAACCGTCTTTTACAAAGGGGGCATAGGGGTTGAAGGACCAGAAGTCGAGGGGCTTGGGACTCACGACGTCCAGATGGCCGTTGAACAGAGCGGATCGCCCGCCCCCTCCCGCCGCCGGCTTCACCGCGACCACATTCTCTTTGTCCACGTATGGCCAGGGAACCGGCGCAAATCCGGGATGCTCCCACAGGGACTTGCTGTCCATGGAAACCCGGACCGGTTCCAGGCCCAGACGGGCGAGTTCCGCCTCCATGACCTCCACCGCCCCGGCCTCGTTCCCTAAAGTGCTGGGCTCACGGACGAGTCGGACGGTGAAATCGAGGATGTCGTCGGCGAGGCGGTCCACCGCATCGATGATCTTCTGTTGTTTGGCCTCCATAGTGATTCGGCTCCTCTCGGCCCTTTCGGTTTTAAAACGCTGGGATGGCGGCAGGGCCGCCCTGGGGCAACATCAGTTCGGCCCCGGTCCGGTTTTGGACCGTATCCACATCCGTTTCCGCGGCGATCTCCCGCAGGATCAGCCCGTCGCCGGTCACGTCGATGACCGCCAATTCGGTGATGATGGTGTCCACGCATCCGGCGGCCGTCAGGGGCAGCGTGCAGGACTTGATGATTTTGGGTTCGCCCTTTTTGGTGGTGTGCGTGGTCGTGACGATCAGCCGGCGGGCCTTCTGGGCCAGCTCCATGCCGCCGCCGATGCCTGGGGCGAACTTGCCGGGGATGATCCAGTTGGCCAGGTCGCCGTTTTCCGCCACTTCCAGGGCCCCCAGAAAGGCGATGTCCAGCCGGCCGCCCCGGACCAGTGAGAAAGAGAGGGCACTGTCGAAAAACGACGCCCCGGGCAGGGTCGTTACGTAGCTGCCCCCGGCGTCGATGAGATTCCGGTCTTCGGTTCCCCGTTCGGATCGCAGCCCCATGCCCAGAATTCCGTTTTCCGAGTGGATCATCACCGGGAAATCCTTGGGCAGGTAATGGGGGACGAAGGTGGGAAGGCCGATGCCCAGGTTGATGACTTGACCCGGCCGGATCTCCCGGGCCGCCCGTCCGGCGATTTTTTCTTTATAAGGCATGGTGTTGGAGTATCCCGTATTCAGCGGTGAGGTCGGGTATGGGCACGACGTGGTCCACGAAGGCCGCCGGCGTGTGGATGGCGTCGGGATCGAAATCCCCGGTATCGGCGATCCGCTCGGCCTCGGCGATCACGCGGCCGGCGGCGGTGGCCATGAGCGGATTGAAGTTGCGGGCGCTTCTGGTGTACGCGAGATTGCCGGCCCGATCGGCGGCGGCGGCGTGGATCAGGGCGATGTCCGCCGTCAGCGCCGGTTCGAAGATGGCCTCCTTGC
>CAYPCE010000457.1:0-1148 GCA_964409085.1 uncultured Desulfobacteraceae bacterium
GAAGGCCGGCGGGAAGGCCAACGGGAAGGCCGGCGGGAAGGCCGGCGGGAAGGCCGGCGAGAAGGGCTTATCGAAGGCATCGAATTGGCCTTGAGCCTCAAATTCGGCGACGAGAGCCGCAACCTGGCGGAGCGGATCGCCCAAATCAAGGACATCCAAAAATTGAAGGCCGTCAAGGACGCCATCCGGGCGGCTTCGGACGCCGAGGATTTCAGGAGGCGACTGGAGCACTGACGTCGTTCTCTCCCTGATCGTATTGGATATGTTTCAAACCCTGCGGCGACGAGGCTGACGGTCGATGCTTTTCAATCGTTTGACTTTCCAACGCCGGGCTTATAAAATTGTCTTGGAGTCAACGACTTGTCCCATGTTCGCCCAAAAAAACAGCATCGTTGCGCAAGACGTCTATTTCATAGCTTTTAAAACGACATGATACCCTGGCATCGCCTGTTCGGACTGACCCTTGCGGATTTCTTTCTGAATTCTGCCTACGAAGTCGAACTCGAAAAGGATCTCTCCTTGAAGCAGCAGCTCCTGGACGTGGTGATCATCGGAAAAAAGGAAGGAAAAGCGCTGACCTCTCTGCCGGACGGGTTGGAGGATCTGGCCGCCCACAACCTGATGACGTACAAATCCCATCAGGAAAGCCTGGACAGTTGGGCCATCGAAGAATTGTGCGGCCATTACGTCAACTACCGGAAACAGATCAGCCCGTCTTTCGACAACCTGATATCCGCCCAAGACTTCCGCCTCTATGCGGTCAGCACGCGACACCCGGAAAAATTGGCGGAACAGGTCGATTTGACGCCCGCGGGCACTGGGGTCTACGATGGCCGGTGGGGCGTTCGGAACGTCCGGATCATTGTCCTCAGCCGGATCGCCCCAACCGAGAAAAATGCGCCATGGCTGATGTTCAGCGCCGTTTCCGACAAAGTGGCGTTCGGCGCGGCGCGTTACCGCTGGAACAGTCCGGTCAGCGGCATCATCAACAAACTTTTTAAAAAATATCAGAGCGAGGGCGTGGCCATGCCTTATACCATCGAAGATTTTCAACAGGAAGTAAAAGAAGAAGTCCTGCAAAGTCTTACCGAAGAAGACATCGACCGGCTGTTGAAGTCTCTTGAGCCGGAGGATCGGCTCAGGGGGCT
>CAYPCE010000457.1:1248-2304 GCA_964409085.1 uncultured Desulfobacteraceae bacterium
GCCGGAGGATCGGCTCAGGGGGCTGACGGCGGAAGAGATCGAGGCGTATTTGGAAAAACTGAAAAAAGGCATGCACACCTAAGATGAATGGAAACCGGTTTTCCCCGCATATTCGAGATTGCGCCGAAAGGCGCCCGTTTACCTGGAAAACGCGACGATAGTTTCCGGCCTGGCCAGCACCAAAGTCCAGTACAGCGTGCCGCAATCGCCGTCTTCCCCCAACGCGGCGGCGGCGCCGACTTCCGTAACATCCGGGTTCATGATGTTCGCGCAATGCCCGGGGCTGTCCAGCCAACCGTCCACGGCTTCTTCGCTGGAATTCACGCCGAGGAAGATATTTTCCCCGTATGTTGCATAGTCATATCCGGCCGCGACGATCCGGTCGCTGGCGGACCCGCCGTCCGAGCCGGTATGGCTGAAGAAATCGTTGTCGGCCATATCCGTTGAATGCGCCATGGCCGCATCCCCCAACAAACCGTCCCAAGACACCGGCGGCGCGGCCGGATAATGCGCGTCGCCGCATGTGCGGGCTTCCGCTCTCGCCTGGTTGATGAGTTCAACCATATTCTGCTTCATGCCCTCCGTACCGATGTCGGGGCACCATTCGTCCGAACCCCCATCCGAAGAATCACAACCGACCAACCCCAAAAACAACACCGTCAACAAACAAAACAGACCAACATTCCGAATCATCAGCATCCTCATCCTTTCCTTGCAGGTCCATATACCCAGCGGTTCCGGTTTCCACTCAGCATCTCACTGTCGAATTTTCCATCGTCGCGCCCCGGTACCTGCGTTTCAGCGAAGCGCCTTTTTTTCTCTCGGTGTTATGTGATTTTTACAGAACAAGTGATGATGATCTTTTGTAATGTTTCGAATCGACATACCGGCTCCTCCTTTTCAAGTCAAGGACAAACTGAAGAGAAAAAGAGCCCGTCCGGGGACCATTGCACTTGCGCGAAAAACGTGATACCTCTCTCCTATACGTTTTGTCCGAACTCTTTATTGCCTGCCAGAGGAACCCGCCATGCCCTTCACCATCGGCGCCGGGCGTTG
>CAYPCE010000458.1:0-2282 GCA_964409085.1 uncultured Desulfobacteraceae bacterium
ACTGGGACTGTATTTCGCCCGGCGGTACGGCCTGGATTTCCGGGGGTTGCGGCTGCCGTCGGTGGTGGCGCCCGGTTGCCGGGTGGCTCATATGTCCATCTACAATTCCTGGGCCATCGAGGAACCGCTCAAAGGAAACCCCTACCGGATTCCGGTCGATCCCGCCATCCGGTGCCCCACCCTCTATTACAAGGACGCGGTTCGGGCCCTGTGGATGGTGAGCGCGGCGGCGCCCGACACCGTGAAGACGCGGGTCTACAATATCGCCGGCCGGCGCCCGTTTTATTCGGCCCAGGACCTGTGCGACCGGGTCCGGGACCGGCTGCCGGCGGCCGATCTCGATTTCGAGGTCGATGCGCGCATCAATGCGCTGCTGGGCGGCCTGGCCCGCATCGATCTGGACGACGGCTGCGCCCGAAACGAATGGGGCTGGGCGCCGGCCTTCGACCTCGACGGCATGATCTCGGATTTCGCCGCCGAGGTCGCCAAACGGTCCGAATCCACCGCCCCGGATGAGAAAGACGCATCATCATGACGAGTGCATCCACGCGAAAAGCGATCTTCACGGCCGCCGTGACGGGCTCCATCCACACGCCGACCATGTCTCCCCACCTGCCGGTGACGCCGCAACAGATCATCGACGACATCCTGTCGGTCCATGAAGCCGGCGGGACCGTGGCCCATCTCCATGTGCGGGATCCGGAAACCGGGCTTCCCAATGCCGACCAGGCGGTCTTCCAGCAGGTCGCCTCGGAGGTGAGAAAGCGCTGCGACATCATCCTCTGCACGACCACGGGCGGCAAACTGGGAGAGCCGGTGGAAAACCGGGTGCGCGTGGTGTCCACCCTTAAGCCCGAACTGGCCTCCCTCAATGCCGGATCCCTCAATTTCGCCCTGCACCACATCGCGGGCAACTACGACGAGTGGCAATACGAATGGGAGAAGCCTTACCTGGAGGGGACGGAGGATTTCATCTTTCCCAACACGTTTTACACCATGCGCAAGTTCCTGGAGGCGTTCGCCGAGAACGGCGCCAAGCCGGAATTTGAAATCTACGATGTGGGAATGATCAACAACCTGGCCCATCTCATCCGCGAAGGGTTCGTCAAGCCGCCGGTTTATCTTCAGTTCGTCATGGGGATTTTGGGCGGCATTCCGGCGACCATCGACAATCTCGTCTTCCTGGTCCAGACGGCCCGGCGCCTGATCGGCGACTTCCAGTGGTCGGTCTGCGCCGCCGGGCGCATGCAGTTCCCCATGACCACCCATGCCCTGCTGATGGGCGGCCACGTTCGGGTGGGACTCGAAGACAACCTGTACCTGGAAAAGGGCGTCCTGGCCCGAAACAGCGGCGAACAAGCGGCCAAGCTGATCCGCATCGCGAGGGAGTTCGGCATTGAGCCGGCAACGCCCGATGAAGGGCGGGAAATCCTGGGATTAAAGGGGTTGGATCGCGTCGCTTTCTGACCTGGCCCCCCGGCCTCCGGCCCTGGCCTGTCCGACAACGGAGACGAGGTCGGTCACGAGATTCTTCATCAGAACGGCCAACTGCTCCAGCTCCTCGGCCGCCGCCGCCGATTCTTCCGAATGGGCGGCGTTGCGCTGAACCACGTCGTCCATTTGCGAGACGGCCCGGTCGATTTGCTGGATGCCGTCCGCCTGCATGGCGGAGGCGGACGCGATCTCGCCGATCAGCTCCACCGTCGCGGTGGCGCTCCGCTCCGCGCCGGTCAGCGCCTTTGAGGCCGCATCCAGTTGTTCCGAACCGGATGAGATTTTCTGCGCGATGCCTTCAATGCGCTGGGACGTCTCCCGTGCCGCATCGGTCGCCCGGACGGCCAGGTTCCTCACCTCGCTCGCCACAACGGCGAATCCGGCGCCGGATTCGCCGGCCCGGGCCGCTTCCACAGCGGCGTTAAGCGCCAACAAATTCGTCTGAAACGCGATTTCATCAATGGTTTTGATGATTTCGGACGCTTCCATGCCGGCGTCGGCGATGGCTTCCATGGATGCGGAAAGCCGCGACATGGCGTCGTTGCTCGATCCCAGGCTCCCGTTGGTTTCCTTGACAGCCCCTTCCGCCTTTTCGCCGTTGGCGGCGTTTTCCCGGGTCATGGCCGTTATCTGGTTGATCGACGCGGCGGTCTCTTCCAGGGAGGCCGCCTGCTGGGAGGCCCCTTCCGCCATCGTCTGGCTCGCGTTGGACACCTGGGAGGCGACGGCGGCCACTTTGTGGGCCGTTTCGGCGAGGGTCCGGATGGTCCGGTGGAGGGGGCGGGTCC
>CAYPCE010000459.1:0-2278 GCA_964409085.1 uncultured Desulfobacteraceae bacterium
AAAACCGTGCCGATGCTTTCCGGCCACATGTTGGCGGTGACGCTGACCGGCCCGCCGGAAATGTACATGGCATCGCCGAAATCATAGTATTCGGCGGTTCCACGGTCTTTAACGGGAATGTTCTTGCTTTCATAAATGACCGGCGTGCCGCCGTCGGCGACCACCTGGTATTCATCTGCCGTGTTGTAAGGATCGGCCGGATCGAAATCGTATCCGTCTTCCCAGTGATCATAGAAAATGGTGGTGTCGTCCGTGCTGGTGGTCACCGAAGCGATTAACCGCAGCCCTTCCGCCTCCACCAGGTTCGGATCATTATCAATGCTCTCGAACATCTCCCATATCAAATCCGCGTCCCCCGGAATGTAAAACTGCATGACGCCCGACACCAGGCTGTCGATGAACCCGAATCCAAAATCGGCGTTGCTGTGGGCGGTCGAACCGTCCAACGTCACCCTGATAATGTGTTCCGCGGCGTCTAAATCCATGTTGGTGGAAGAAAAGCTGTCATATTCGCTCATGCGCCGGCCCCCGAAAGCGGAACCCGGCGAAGACCGGAAATCGGTCTCCGTGGCGCTGTTGGCGTCCGGGTCGATCATCGCCCCCGTTCCGCCATAGGTCTGCTCCACAGTGGCGCCGAAGGTGAGAATTTCACCAGTTTCGGCGACGACCCAATAGACGCCGTTGGGTTCAGCGCCCAGCCCGGTGAAACTGTAATCTCCATTGCCGTCCGTGATGGCGGTGACCACATGAACATCGCTGTTGTCGGGCAGGTTGTTGCCGTTCGTGTCCCGGAAAAGATACACGCGGACATTGGAGAGCCCCACATCCGATGAGCCGGAAATGACCCCGTCTCCCTCCACATCCTTGACCACTTTTCCGGTGATGTCGTTGGGCGCCAGAAGGCCGCGCCACCGGATGCCGGAGAGGTTTTTCGCCTGGATGTTTCCTGTTGTATATTCCAGGTTCCAGTCCCCATTCAATCCATAATTCCCCGTTGGATTGATGGAAGCCGCTGCGTCGGCTTGGCTCAATTGACTGAAAAGGCGAATGAATTCCATCCCTGGCCGCCCCGCCGCCACATTGCAGCCATATATCAGCACATCCGCTCCATCGCCCAAATGGCGCCGCCATGAGCGAATTTCCTCCCCCGCCGCGCCCGCGGACAGTGTCGCCAATCGGACATCCGTAGCGCCGATTTGAAACCGTCCGCTTTCGCCATGAGAAAAGATGTGGATCGCGTCGATATCATGATAAGGCGCCAGGGCGTCGCTGATCTGCCGCAAGCCGGGTCGGTTCGCATCTATCAGAACCATCCGGAGGATGACGCCTTCGGGCGCATTTTTCCGGATATCGTCCAGAAGCGTTAAAGAATCGTTGGCCGATTCATCGATAAAGGCATATTCCAGGCGATGGGATGCGCTGGTGTTGAAAGCACGCATTTCATCGGGACGGTTGATTTTTGCAAAAGCCGGGTGAACCGTCAAAGCGCCCATCAGCAGCAAAACCGCCACTATAGCCGCCCCACGCATTATTGTTTCCGCGGGTAAATATCTTGATCTGCTTTTTCCCATTCTTTCTTCCCCCTATCGAATCGATACTTATATCTCACCAGTATCATTTATAATTCCCACGTAGACCCCTCGAAAACCCATTTCATCGCTTTCCTTTCAGGTCGATTTGAATCAGCCTCAACTTTTTATACATATCCCTGTACACCAATACACATTTTGTGCCAAGATTTTTCATCACAGACAGATCGAGGAAAAGGCATACAAAATAAACAATATTTCCTTGTTTTACAAAAAATTATTTATTTTAAGAATTTTATCTATTGGCTTTAATCCTCCAACCCCCCTGCTCCAGGAAACGATGTGAATATACGAAATCGGATAGCACTTCCATCCAATTTGAGATTTTTGACGGTTATGATTTTGAAAATATTAAAGTTTACATATTTTACAAAGACAAAAAAAATTCTCCGAAAACGGATAGACTATCCGATTTCGGATACATCCTTTTTGATATTTTATATAACATTGATTTTTTAGCGTAAATCTTGAAGGAGGGGCGCTTCAACCGATTTGGTTGGGGGGAGGAGAGAAAAAAACAAATGCCTTCAACCTGGAATGCGTTCCAGGCTGAAGGCGTTTTGACGATCCGTTTACGTTACGCCGGTCAGTCGCCACAATAAAAGTTTTTCACGCAGTCGGGGCGGGCTTGAATGCCGTCAAAAATTCCGGTTGACCAGCCCCAGCACCCGCACGTCGGGCGATACGTC
>CAYPCE010000460.1:0-2276 GCA_964409085.1 uncultured Desulfobacteraceae bacterium
CCCGGGCCAGCGGTTTGGCCAGCGCCAGCTTCCCCGTGATGCCGAAGGTGGCGATGCGCCGGCCGTCGATCTCGATGGGGCAGCTATAGCCCTCCTTGACCATGGGGTTCCGGTCGGCCTCCTCGGGCGTCACGGCCGCTTCGTCCACCTCGCGGGCCAGGATCCGCTCGGCGCCGGCGTGGGTGTCGCCGATGCGGTTTCTGTCGATCGCCCGGACGATCACGCCGTTTTCGTCGCAGACGATGATGGGAAATCCGGTCTCCCGGTATACGAAATTCATAAACCGCTCGGCCAATCCCAAAAATGACGGATCGAGCGCCATTGCGAGTCCTTTCAACATCCAGTCCGTAAAAAGGGCGGACCCGGTTTCAGGGCCCCCGCCGACGGGGTCCCATCCGCGCCGGTCCGCCTGTCTCGGGGCAACCGTACTAGAAGAATAACCGCTTTACAATCCCTCTGGTCATCTTGTAGGCTGCCGATGTTCAGTGACAAAAAGGACGGGACAGATCCACAGGAGAGACGCCGAAGATTCGACCCATGGGAGAGGGATGATGAACAGAAACGACGACGCCGACGATGCCAGGGGGCGCAGGAATAACGATGTCCACCGATTCGCATTGGATTCGGCAAAACTGACGGAAGGACTCGCGGACGCCGCCCTCCAGACCTACACGGCCGACGACGGCGTGGGCCTGGCCCACATCGCCTACTGGACCCTCAAGTCCGACGATCCCGCGTATGAAGCCCTGCCGCCGGAAGAGGGGGCCAAAGTCGCCAAAATCCAGGCCAATCTCCTCCACAGCGTCCAATTCGCGCCGACCCAGATCGTTCCGGGCGTCGAGGCCTGGGGCGTCCTGGAGACCGGAGGGCGGCGGCAGCGGGTGGTCCTGAAAGCCCCGGAGGGCTGGAACGGCGATCTGGTGGTCCTGGGCACGCCGGGCCTGCGGAATGAATTCGCCAACGAAGCGATCTTCGCGCCCTGGCTGCTGGACGCCGGGTATGCCCTGGTCTCCGGCGACAAGGGGCTGCCGGCGGGGCCGGCGTCCATCTTTTCGGGAACCCACCCCTCCCAGCACTGGGGCGCGATGATGCTGGATCTGGCCCGATGGGCCAGGGAGCGGCTGGCCGATGCGTCGGGGGGGACGGTCCGTCGGATCTACGCCGCGGGGTTGTCCAACGGCGGCTATCAGACGCGCCGGGCCCTGGAGCTGGACGGCGAATCGGTTGACGCCGACCATCCCCGGTTGTTCGACGGCGGCCTGGACTGGGCCGGGGCCTACTGGCCCGATGCCCGGGCGCTGGGGATCGAGGGCCCGGACGATCCGGACGCCGTCGCCGCCTGGTCCCGGTTCAACACCCTGTTGACCGCCACGGACCGGGCGGCCCTGACCATGGGGTGGGCCTACGGGCCGGACACCCTGACCACGCCGGAAAACTTCGCCGCCGATCCCCCCTTTCCGGCGGCCCATGAGGCCATGCAATCCGTCGGGTTCCCGCCCGAATCCGCCATTTGCTGGGGGTATTACAACACCATTTTCGACGATTACAAGACCGTGTCGCCGGAAATGAGGGGCGTGGGATTCTACAATTTCACCTCCTACGCGTACCGGGCCGACCTTCGGGGCGACGACGCCGAGGCCGCGGCGGCCTACTCCTGCCACGCCGACCCGGAAAACCCGGACGTTCCGCCGCCCGTTTACGAGTGGCTGAGGCGCCGTCCCGACGGCGACTGGAACGCGGAAAGCGTCGCCTGGGCGTTGAAAAACGCCACCACCGGCCGGTTTTCAGCCCCCATGATCTCCCTGGCGGGGGAGGCCGACGGCCTGCTGGGCCTGCATGCCCACGCCGACGCCTACAGAAGCGCGGTGGCCGACCGTGGAAACGCCGCCCTGCACCGCCTCTACACCATCCGGAATGCCGGCCATGTGGATTCCCTGGCCGACGGCCTGGGGGATTATGATTTCAACGGAGTCCCCGGAGACGAGGGCGTCCGGGACCGGCTGACGCCCATGCAGGCCTACGTCCAGCGGGCGTTTCGGTATCTGGTGGACTGGGTGGAAAGGGGCGAGGCGCCGCCGGAGAGCCGGACCATCCCCACCGATCCGAAAAACGACGTGACCGATCCGGAGGCCCTGGATTTCGCGGCGATCCCGGCCGCGCGATTATGACCCGACTGCTTTTCATCTTCTGTGGACTCGCGCTGATGGGCGGCGGCGCCGTATCGGCCGGCCGGACGATGGAAAGGGATTATGTCGTTCTCCTTCACGGGCTCGGCC
>CAYPCE010000461.1:0-2263 GCA_964409085.1 uncultured Desulfobacteraceae bacterium
TCGACGGCGCCCGGAATCTGCCCAAGCCGCAGCGGGACCTGCTCAAAACCATCGGTCTGCTGAACCTGATCTCCGGTCCGTCCGGGTTCCGGGCTTCCCGGGATCTGCTGCGGTTTGCGGCATCGCGTCCCGGTATGGACGCCGACGAGGCCCTGGCGTCGGCCCTTTCGCCGCTGTCGGAAAAGGGGATGCTGATCTATCGGGAATACGCCGATGAATTCCGGCTGTGGGAGGGGACCGACATCGACATCCCGGCGGCCATCGACCGGCGAAAACCCGCCATCGCCGACCGGCCCCTGGCGGAACTGCTGGAGAAGGCCGCGCCCATGCTGCCGCTGACGGCCTCCCGACATTCTTACCGCACCGGCGCCCTGCGCCATTTTCAACGGCGGTGGTGCGGGGCGGACGATCTCCCGGACGCCGTGGCGGCCTTTGAAGCCGAAGACGCCGACGGCCTGCTGCTGTATTCGTTCGGCAACGATGCGCCTTCGGACGGGTTCCCGGAACGAACCGCCGACGGCCGGCCCGTGCTGGTCGCCTTTGCCCGGGAAGAGGACCGGCTCCGGGAGCGGGCCCTGGAAGCCGCCGCCGCCTCCGCCACCCTGGACGAGGCCCCGGAACTGGCGCGGGACGGCGTCGCCCGGCGGGAAGCCCGGTTCAGAGCCGGGGCCGCCGAGGAACAGTTGAAGCGCTTTCTGGCGGATCTGTATACGCCGGGCAACCCCGACGTGGTCTGGCAAAGCGGTGAACGGCGGCATGACCTGGGCTCCATGCGGGAATTGTCGGGCCTGCTCTCCCGCCTGTGCGATGAGACGTTTCACGGCTGCCCGGTGATCCGGAACGAGTTGATCAACCGGGCGCGGTTGTCCTCCGCCGCGGCCCGGGCCCAGCGGGAACTCATCCAGGCCATGCTCAACGGGGAAACCCGGGAGAAGCTGGGCCTGAGCGGGACAGGCCCGGAAGTGGCGATTTACCGCACCATGCTGGCGGCCGAGGGTCTCCATCGATACGACGGCGCCATGGAGTGGCGGTTTTTCCCGCCGGAACCGGGGTCCCATTTCCATGCGGCGTGGCAGGCCATCGATGCCGCGGTGGACCGGACCGGGGATGCGCTGTTGTCCATGCCGGCATTGATCGCCATGCTCCGGAAGCCGCCCTTCGGCATGAAGGATGGGCCGATTCCCGTGTTGATCTGCCTCTATCTGCTGGTTCGTTCCGACGATACGGCGCTGTATCAGGAGGGCGCGTTCATCCCGTATCTGACGCCGGAGGATCTGGAGTTGATGGTCAAGCGGCCGGAATATTTTGAAATCCGAAAATTCTCGCCCCTGGGCGTCCAGGGGAAGGTCTTCCGGGTGTACCAGGAGCTGTTGAACAGCAGCCCGGTCGGGGGGGATCGCCAAATGCGCAACGCCACCATGGTCGCCATCGTCGGCCCGCTGGTCCAGTTCGCGGACCGGCTGCCGGCCTACGTGAAGGAGACCCGCTCCATCAGCCGGGAGGCCCGGAACCTGCTCCAGGCGTTGCTGAATTCGAAAGACCCCATTGCGTTGCTCTTCAGGGATCTGCCCAAGGCGGTGGGGGTGTCGGACTTCGGGGACGGGCCGGAGGTTTCCGGGGACGCCGTCCAGGAATTTCAAACCCGGTTCCGCAACGCGGTGGGGGAGCTGGCCCAGGCGTTCGAGCGGCTGGTGGACCGGATCCGGATGATCCTTCAGGAGACCTTCGGGAGCCGGGCCGGTCTGAAGAGGTTCCGGGAAGATCTGAAGGGGCGGGCCGCGCCCCTGGTGGACCGGTGTTCCGACAAACGGTTGAAGCCGCTGGTGTCGGCGCTGGCCCGAAACCGGGGAACGGACAGCGAGTGGGTGACGGCCATCGGGACCATTGTCAGTCAGCGGCCGGTGGCGTCCTGGCGGGATGGGGACCTGAACGGGTTTTCCACCCGCATGCACGACCTCGCCCGCCGCTTTCTGGCCCTGGAACGGCTGGCGGCGGAGGAGCGGCGGCGGTTGCCCGAGGGCAACGAGGACAAGGAGGCGCGGTTGATTTCACTGACCCGGCCGGACGGGACCATGGAAAGCGAGATCGTCTGGACGGACCGGTCGGAAACGGCCCGGGTGAAGGAAAAGATGGATCGGTTGATCGAGGAGAACGAACCGGATCAGTTGAAGGCGCTGCTGGTGATGCTGGGGGAGCATTTATTGGGGGAAAAGGAACGGGAGGGTCAGTAGTGATACCTCAACTGGGCGATTTCAAGGGCGTC
>CAYPCE010000462.1:0-2261 GCA_964409085.1 uncultured Desulfobacteraceae bacterium
TGATATGCACCATCCCGGCCATCACCGGGGACAACCAGCCCAGGGCGCCCAGGGCCACGCCGGCGATGTTGGACCCGGTGGCGATCCAGAAATTCTGGTGGACCACGTCGATGGTCTTTCGGCTCAGGGCGCGGACGTAGACCACGCCGTTCAGGTCGTCGTCCACCAGGGCGATGTCCGCCGCCTCGATGGCCGCTTCCGAACCCCCCGCCCCCATGGCCACGCCGATGTCGGCCTCGGCCAGGGCCAGGGCGTCGTTGATGCCGTCGCCCACCATGAGCACCTTGCCGCCGTTTTGCCGCAAACCGGCGACGATGTCGGCCTTTTCCTCCGGCAAGACGGAATAACGGCATTCGTCGAAGCGCAGCCGGCGGGCCATTTCCAGGGCCGTGTGCCGGGCGTCTCCGGTGATCATGGCGGTTCGCCGGATGCCGTGTCGCTTCAGGTGATCCATCAAAGAGGGCAGGCCCGGCCGCTCCCGGTTGGCGAACCCGATGACGCCCAACAATTGGGCGTTTCGAGCGATAAAGACCAGCGTCAGGCCGTGCCGCTTGTTTTGTTCCAGAAAAGTCTCCACCACGGCGCGTTGGACGCCGTAGTGGTCCATGAGCTTATGACTTCCCACCAGCACTTCCTCGCCGTCGATGACCGACCGGACCCCCATCCCGAGGATGTAATCGCAGACATCGTGACGGATGGCGTCCAGGCCCCGCCGTCGGGCTTCTTCCTTGATGGCCAGGGCCACGGGATGCTGGTTGTGGATTTCCGCGGAATAGGCCAGTTGGAGCAGTTTCTCTTCCGGCAGCCCGTCCAGATTGACCAGTTGCCGAATTTCGGGCTGGTTCGTGGTCAGGGTGCCGGTTTTGTCGAAGCAGATGACGTCGGCGTCCCGGACGGCTTCCAGGTATCGGCCGCCCTTGATGAGAATATGACGCCGGGCCGCGGTGCTGATGGCCGCGCTGACGGCGGTGGATGCCGCCAGGATCGTGGCGCAGGGGCACGCCATCACCAGCAGGACGGCGAAAGCGCGCCATGCGTTGCCGGTGACGGCCAGGGTCGCCAGGGTCGCGATGAACCCTGTTTTGACCAGATTGCGCGCCAGCCGGTCCGCCACTCCCTCGATGGGCGCCCGGTTTTGAAGGGACCGTTCCACCATGATGAGAATGCGGGCCAGATAGGTCTCGTCGCCGACGCGTTCGGCCCGGACATGGACAACGCCCTGCCGGACGAAGGTTCCGGCGAACACCGCGTCGCCTTCGGTTTTGGCTGACGGCTCGCTGACGCCGGTGATGGGCGATTCGTCCACCAGGGCCCCGCCCGAAATCACCCGGCCGTCCACCGAAATCTTTTCACCGGTGTGGAGCGCCACCGTATCGCCGGGCTGAACCGCTTCGACGGTCACGGCGACTTCGAGGCCGTCCACCAGCAGATACGTCTCCTTTTCGGCGATGGCCAGGATGTCGCGGATGGACCGCCGGGACCGCTCGGTGATCCAGTCCTGGAGCAGATTGCCCGCGCTGGTGATCCAGAGAATCTCCAGGGCGGCCAGGACTTCGCCCGCAGACGCGGCCGCGACAATGCCGCCGCCCAGAAAGCTCTCCAGGGTGAGGCGCCGCCGCCGCAGGTCGGAAAGGCCGGCCCTGAGCAGGGGAAGCGCCATCAGGACGGTGACCGCTCCCAACGGGCTGAACAGCGTCCCGGCCAGGGGCAGCCCCAGCACCGTTGTCCGCACGAACACCCCCGCGGCCAAAGCCGACAAGCATGCAAACCGCCGTTTGGCGGGTCTGATCCCGGGAAACTCCGCCCCGCCTTTCCGGAGGGGGGCCGCGGATGGCCGGGGCTTTTGGACGCCCCGGTGGAAATCGGACAGGGTCCGGGTCAGCGCCGCCTGTTCCAGGGTCGCCGGATCGAAGCGGACCACGATGCTGCGGCACGCCGGATTGACCCGGGTCCACCGGACCCCGGGGACGGCGTCCAGCTTTTGAGCCAGCGGCGCTTCCCATCCGCCGCATCGATTCACCCCGGTCAACCGGTAGCGGATGCGGCCCGGCAGGGCGTGCAAAACCTGTAAGGTGTTATCGGTCGTTTTCATCGGATGGCGCTTCCTCGTCCGACCGTTCCGGCGGCGAAACGGTTTCCGGTTCGGCTGAACACATTTTGCATCCGCCGCAGCCGCAAGATGGTCGATCGGTTTTTACGATGCCGGCGATCTGTCGATAAATGTAGAGCGCGGCGGCGATGCAGACGGAAATCAGGGCGAT
>CAYPCE010000463.1:0-2258 GCA_964409085.1 uncultured Desulfobacteraceae bacterium
GTGGCCAGCCACTGGATGTTCACCTTCGCCATCGTGGGCGCCGTGGTCATGACGGGCCTGGTGCTCTGCTACCACCGGTTCTACTGGTGGCCCATCCACCCCATCGGCTACCTGACCACCTACAGCTCGGCCATGCGGATCCTCTGGTTCAGCTTTTTCGTGGGCTGGCTCTGTAACACCCTCTGCATGCGCTACGGCGGTGTGGGGTTGTTTAAACGCCTTCGCCTCTTTTTCGTCGGTCTCATCATCGGCGATTTCCTCATGGGAGGCGCTTGGGCCGTCATTGGGTGGTTCGGAGACGCTAGTTATCTCGTTTTGCCCGACTGAGGCCACAGGAGCGTAACGGGTCATGTACGAAGACAAGGAACTCCAGGAATATCGGGATTTACTACCGCCGCCCACTCATTTCGAGGAAGGATTCGGCTGGCGGACCGTCATCGGCGCGATCTTCATTGGTTTTCTGATGATGCCGGGCAGCATGTACCTGCAACTGGTCATCGGCACGGGCGTGGGGCCGGCGGCCCGGTGGGTGACGATCATCCTCTTTGCCGAGATCGCCAAGCGGTCGTTTCAGGAGCTGAAGCAGCAGGAGATCTTCCTGTTGTATTACATGGCCGGGGCGGCCCTGGCCTCGCCGTTCCAGGGGCTGTTGTGGAACCAGTACCTCGTCCAGTCGGACGCGGCCCGGATGCTGGGCGTCGCCGAATTCATCCCCTCCTGGGTGGCGCCGGCCCCGGAGTCGGCCTCCCTCATCGAGCGGACCTTTTTCCACCGGGACTGGATGATCCCCATCCTGTTGCTGGTGGGGTCCCAGATCATCCAGCGGGTGGACCATTTCGGGCTGGGATACGCCCTTTACCGGGTCACCTCCGACGTGGAGAAGCTTCCTTTCCCCATGGCGCCGGTGGGGGCCCTGGGCACCATGGCCCTGGCGGAGTCGGCCGAGGACAAGGTCACGGGGTGGAAATGGCGGGTCTTTTCCATCGGCGGGGTGATCGGGTTGCTCTTCGGCGGCATTTACGTGTTGCTGCCGACGGCGTCCGAGCTGCTCTTCACGGAGCCCATCCGGTTGATCCCCATCCCCTGGATCGATCTCACCCACCACACCGAGGACATCCTGCCGGCGGTGGCCACCGGCATCCAGCTCGACCTGGGGTTGATTTTCATCGGCATGGTGCTCCCTTTCTGGGCGGTCATGGGCGGGCTGGCGGGGCTCATCATCACCATCATCCTCAACCCGTTTCTGCGGGAATGGGGGGTCCTGACCCGCTGGCATCCGGGCATGGAGACCGTCGACACGGTCTTTGCCAACAATTTCGATTTCTACATGAGCTTCGGCATCGGGCTGGGGCTGGCGGTGGGGGCCATCGGCGTCTGGCACGTGGTCGCCTCTTTCCGGAAGGGCGCGGAGAAAAGGGGCTCCTGGAAGGCCCTGTTCCAGCCGCCGCCGGGCCGGGGCGATTTCAATTTCTGGATTTCCATCGGCATCTACGTCGCCTCGACGCTGACCTATGTGGCGCTCTGCGTCTGGCTGGTCCCCAATTTCCCCTGGATCTTCTTTTTGGGATACGGGTTTCTCTACACGCCGATCCTCTCCTACATTACGGCCCGGATGGAGGGGATCGCCGGCCAGTTCGTGAGCCTGCCCATGGTGCGGGAGGCGTCGTTCATCGCTGGCGCGAAATTTTTCGGATACCAGGGCATCGAGATCTGGTACGCGCCCATCCCCATCCACAACTACGGGGAAGCCACGGTCCAGTTCCGGCAGGTGGAGCTGACCGGCACCTCCATCCGGGGGATCATCAAATCGGAGATCGTGGTCTTTCCGGTGGTGATGATCGCCAGCCTGGTCTTCTCCCAGTTCATCTGGCGGCTGGCGCCCATTCCGTCGGCCGCCTACCCCTACGCCCAGGAGATGTGGCACCTCCAGGCCCTCAACACCCTCCTGATGCAGACCTCCACCCTGGAGGGCAACGCGCTTTTTTACGAGGCCCTGAGCGGCTTGGTGGTGATCTCCGGACTAGGGTTCGGGGTGGTCTGCTACGGCATTTTGAGCCTGTTCGGACTGCCGGTGATGCTCATTTATGGGGTGGTGCGGGGTCTCGGCCAGTCCACGCCCCACGGCCTGATCCTGGAGGTCGTGGGCGCCCTGCTGGGACGCTATTTCTTCCTCAAGCGATACGGGTCCATGTGGCGGCAGTATGCGCCGGTGCTCCTGGCCGGGTTTTCCTGCGGCATGGGCCTCATGGGCATGTTCG
>CAYPCE010000464.1:0-2251 GCA_964409085.1 uncultured Desulfobacteraceae bacterium
GGATGCGGCCGTGGAGGCCAAAAAAGCGGCCGACGCGCGAAAACTCGCCATGGACCGCGCCGCCGCCGAAGCCGAGATGAAGATCCAATCGTCGGAGATCGATGCCGAGGTGGCCCGGGCCGAGGCGGAAAGCGAAACGGCAAAGGCCGAAGCCGACCACGACCGGGAGTTGAAGGCCGGGGAACTGGCGGCCCAGCGGGAATCCGCCGCTTTCGACAGGGATCAGGCATTGGAGGCCAAACGCCTCGCATCGGAACTCCAGATGGCCGCCGACCGGTTCGCCCAGTCCCTCAAGGAGCGCCGGGAACGGGCCGAAGTGGACCACGCCGTCGAAACCCGCCGGCTGGAACGGCTGGAAGCCGAGGAAGCGGTCCGCAACCGCATCTCCGACAACCGGGTCGCCGCCGAACTCATGACCCGCCTGCCCGACATCGCCGCCGCCATCGAGGTGGACCGCTACACCGTGTTCGACACTTCGGGCGGGTCTCCCCTCACCCACGCACTCTCCCAGATCCTGTCGTTGCTCAACGCCCATGGATTTAGGACTGCCGGTGGACATTCATCGACCGATGGAGGGTCTGCCGACGCAACAGACTGACCCGCTTGCATTTGATCGGGCTGTTTTATCCTTGACTGTCCGGCATATCGCGCCTAATATGTACGTATCTACAAAAGTTTGGCGTACGTACTCTTTAAGGAGGGCATCCAAATGAAAACCGTCACCGCAACCGAATTGCGGGGAAATATCTACAACCTGCTGGATGAAGTTTTGAATACGGGCGTTCCGATCGAAATCAACAAGAACGGAAAAAAATTGCGAATCACGCCGGTGGCAAATGTCGACAAGATTGAGAATCTGATATCCAGGCCCGATGTGATCAACGGAAATCCGAACGACCTCGTGGGAATCAGCTGGGAAAAGGAGCTGAAGCTTGATTTACCTTGACACGCATGTGGCCGTATGGCTGTATGCGGGCGCGGTAAAAAAGATGAGTCAACAGGTGAAAGAGCTCATCAATGCGCACGATGTGGTCATTTCCCCCGCAGTGCGTCTGGAACTTCAATACCTGTTCGAAATCCAGCGGATAACGGAAGAATCCAACCACATCGTTTTTGATCTGTCCAACCGGATCGGACTCAAAGTTTGCGATAAAAGCTTCAATACGGTTATTACCGGAGCTTTGGAGATGTCCTGGACCCGGGACCCCTTTGATCGCATGATTGTTGCGAATGCTGCCATCCATCATAATATGCTGATCACCAAAGACGAAAATATCTTGGACAATTACCACAAAGCGATTTGGTGACTTCGAGGACGAACTCTGAGCGCTTTTGTTAATGAGGTGATCGCCCAATGGATACCCGATTGAAATACCAAAAGATTATAAAGGATATTTTATCCGAATACGCGAAATACAAGCCGGCGTTCGGCGATATCGATTCGCGGTTGACGTTCGATGATCAGAACGGAACCTATGCATTGCTTCAAGTCGGCTGGGACGGCGATGAGTACGTCCACGGAGCCGTCGTTCACATCGATCTGATCGGCGATAAGGTATGGATTCAGTACGATGGCACGGAAGAAGGCGTTGCCGAAGACATGATCAGAGCCGGCATCCCCAAAGAAGCGATTGTCCTCGGATTCCGTCCGGCTGAGTTGCGGGAGCACACCGGCTTTGCTGTAGCGTAGACATAGCCCAAATCATTTTATCATTGACATAGGGTTGATCAACGCATTATATTTTTGTGTTTATGAAACACCTTTACGCATCTCTTTTCGGAACGACTGCCGTCGCCCACCCCTCATTTCCCTGAATCCCATTCAAACTCTATCGAAATTGGAGGCTGCCGACAAGCCTTTCAGGAGAAATTGCGTTCCGAGCGGAGGCGGGTCCGAAAACAGTCAACCCAAAAGGATCATCCATGACAGCCACAGCCCATAAACTGCCGGACGCCGGTTTCCAGGAGACCGAAACCGCGCGGCGCCGCACCTTCGGGATCATCAGCCACCCGGATGCGGGGAAAACCACCCTTACGGAAAAACTGCTGCTGTTTGGCGGCGCCATCCAGATGGCCGGGGCCGTCAAGGCCCGGAAAGCCAGCCGTCACGCCACCAGCGACTGGATGGCCATCGAACAGGAGCGCGGGATTTCGGTCACCAGTTCCGTCATGAAATTCGAGTATCACGGTTACGAGATCAACCTGCTGGACACCCCCGGCCATCAGGATTTCTCCGAAGACACCTACCGGG
>CAYPCE010000465.1:0-2244 GCA_964409085.1 uncultured Desulfobacteraceae bacterium
AATTGGGCAGACCCATGAGATCGACGGCCGACGCCGCCTGTCCGAATTCGTCGCTGAGCAGGGCCGCGTCCGCCGCCCCCAACCGGAAGCTCAGGATCGTGCCCACGTTGCCCAGGACCCCGCGGGTGATCCGGTCCGGGAGCTGGGCGATGTACTGGTTGGCCACGGTCAGGGCCAGGCCGTACTTCCGGGCCTCGGAGAAGATGGACGTGAAGGCGGCGGTGGCCAGGTTCTGGAACTCGTCCACATAGAGGAAAAACGGGGGCAGTTCCGCCTTGTCCAGGGCTTCGGTCCGGCTCAGGGCCGCGGCCAGGAGCTTGCCCACCACCAGCATCCCCAGGAAATGGCTGTTGGTTTCCCCCAGAAGCCCTTTCCGCAGGTCCACCAGCAGAATGCGCCGGTCGTCCATCAGGGCCCGGAAATCGATGGTCGATTGCCGCTGGCCGATGATGGCGCGGATGGTGTCGTTGTAGAGAAACCGGTTGAGCTTGGAGGTGATGTAAGGGGCCACGTTGCGCAGGGACAGATCCGAGCCGGCTTTTTCCGCCTCTTTTTCCCAAAAGTCTTTGACGTAGGGGTTGTTGCAGCCGGCCAGCATCTTTTTCCGGTACGTCCGGTCCTGAAACACCCGGGGCGCGTCGGCGATGGTGGGATGATACGGGTTTTTCTGATCCAGCAGCAACAGCAGCGTGTTGCGCATATACAATTCAAAAATGGGCCCCCCGGTGGCCCGGAGGTCGTAGAGCAGGTCGAAAACCTCGATGAAATAGTTGACGCAAAAGTCCTTTTCGTGGGATGTGGCCGCCTCCAGAAGGTTGACGCCCACGGGCCGCTGGCAATCGGCCGGGTTGATGTAGATCACATCATTTTGCCGGCGTTTGGGGATGGCGCCCATGACGGATTCGATGAGTTCGCCGTGGGGGTCGATGAGGCCCACGCCGTTGCCGGCCTCGATGTCTTGCAGCACCAGGTTGGCCAGGAGGGTGGACTTGCCCGTGCCGGTCTGGCCGATGATGTAGGCGTGGCGCAGGCGGTCGCGCCGTCGGAGGCGGACCGGCCGCCGGTCGCCGAAGCGGCCGTGGTCGCCCAGGATGATCCCGTCGGACGGCAGGTCCGAGGGGGCCTCCTTGTGGCTGTGCTGGAGGGTGTCGAGCCCCGGGAACTCCGAGGCCACCGGAAAGGGCAGGCGGAAACCGGCCGCGGCCTGGCTCACGTCGAACAGGTATTGCCAGTGGACGCAGTCCGCCGGGGCCGGGGTGGCGATCCAGTTGTCGAAGGCCATGTTCCGGTAATTGTTGAGCGCGATTTGCCGGTCCCGGTCGTTTGCCGGCGTCCGGACCTCGTATCCGCCGCAAAAGGCGTTTTCCCGCCGTTCATCGAAATGGGGCGTGGGATGGCCGGCGTGCTCCGTGAGGCAGGCCCCCACCGTGGCGGAGACGGCCGGGGGGACCCTGTCGGCGGCGGCGATCTGGATTTTCTGGAGAAAGGCGGCGTCTTGCAGTTCCACCAGGTCCCGGCCGCAGATGCCGTGGAGGGCGTCGGCCTGTTTCCGGAGAAAGGGGGCCAGCCGGGCGGCGTCGTCGGCGGCGGAACCGAGGCTGAGCTGGGCGTATTTTTCGCAGAGGTGGATCCGTTCCGCCAGTTGTTCCTCGTCCGACCGGGTCAGCCGGTACGGCCGCAGGCAGACGCTCACCGCGCAGGCCTGCTTCTGGCGCAACAAAACGGCGCAGACCCGCTTCATGTTGTCCAGGTGGAGGGAAAACGGAAAGGCGAGGTAAACGCCGGGCGGGCCGTCGGCCTGAACGCCGTTTTGGGATCGGAACCCGAGAGATTTGGTCGCCGTGGTGCGCAGGGCGTCCAGGGGGATGCGGTCTTCCCGGCGGGTGATCTCCACAATGTCGCCGGCGGGAAAGGGATGCTCCAGATAGGCCAGCGCGTCGGGGTCGTCGATGGCGGCGAACTGGTAATAGGGAAAATTGACCGCCAGGAGATCGAGAAAATAGCCGGTCAGCCCCAGGGCCTTCCGGTGGGCCCGGTCCCGGTCCCCGGATTCGAACCGGACCAGGTAGTACATCCGCACCCGGTGGGGCGAGGCCGGGTCGAAAAGATATCGCAGTTCGATGCCGTACACCTCGTTGAGGTCATGGAGGGCGTGGATGAAATCCATCTGACGCCCCAGGAGATGGGTGGCGAAATCTCCGGGGCTCTGACCGGCCGCGCCGGAGGCGATGTGGATCGCCTGCA
>CAYPCE010000466.1:0-2231 GCA_964409085.1 uncultured Desulfobacteraceae bacterium
GGCTCGGATACATTGCCAAGGGGTTTTACCGGGAACATCTGAATTTCATCCTGAGTTCAAAAGTGAATTGGGGAGCGGCGGCGACGTTTTACCTGATCTATATCGCCGGCATCCTCATTTTTGCCGTGGCGCCGGCAATCGAAAAATCGTCCTGGCAACAGGCGCTGATGTGGGGTGCGCTCTTCGGATTCTTTACCTACGCCACCTATGAGCTGACCAATATGGCCCTGATCGACGGATGGCCGCTGAAAATTGTCGTGGTGGACATCTTGTGGGGCGTCGTTCTCTGCGCTTCGGTAGCGACGGCGAGTTACGGCGTTTCAAAATGGCTCGGGTAACCCAAAAGGAGGTCGGTATGAAAGAACCGTGGAGAATTCCCTTTTTGATCGCTGCGCTGATGGCGGTCGGCGCTGGCTGCGGTTCCGCCAGACCGGATGCCGTCGTCGGTTATGGAAGATTGTCGGCCTGCCCTGATCGTCCGAACTGCGTCTCTTCCGAGGCCGAAGACGAGGATCAACGGATCTCGCCCATGAAGCTGAAAGGGGATCCATTATCCGCCTGGTACGACGTCAAAGACGCCGTTGGCCGATTGCCGCGCTGTTCAATCGTTTCCGCGACAAAAGATTATCTGCATGCAGAATGCAAGAGCCGGTTGTTCCAGTTCGTGGACGACCTGGAGCTTCGACTGGATCCCGCCACCGGCGTTGTCGCAGTCCGATCCGCCGCGAGAGTCGGCTATTGGGACTTTGGGGTCAACCGCAAAAGAGTCGAATCGTTGCGGGCGGCGCTGAAGGAAAAATGAGAGCCTATTTCTTGGCGCCCTTGGACTTCAGATAGACGGCCACCCCGTCATGTTCTCCCTCGACCGCCAGCCGCAACGGCGTCCAGCCCTTTCCTGTCTCGGCGTTCACATCGGCGCCGTTTTCCACCAGGAACCGAACCATCTCCAGGCTTCCCTCACGACTGGCAAACATGAGGGGAGTGAAGTCTTCGTTGATGGGCAGCGTGACGGAAGCGCCCTGTTCGGCCAGTAATTTGGCTGTGGCCGCCAGATCTTTCGCATCGTACCGCCCGACCTTCACCACAAGATTCCAGACCGCGTTCATGTTGTCTTTTCTCACGGCCGAGGCGTCGGCCCCTTTGGAGAGCAGGAAGGGAACCAGCTCCTTAAATTGTTTGCTTCCTGCCGCCAGTATCACCGGGGTGTCGCCCTGGGCGTTTTGGGCGTTCACGTTTGCTCCCGCATCCACCAGATATCTCGCCACATCCCTATGCCCCCGCCAACAGGCGGCGATCAGGGGCGTCGCCTTGGACTGGGATTCCGTGTAATTGACGTCCATGCCGGAATCGATCAGGGATTTCACCGTTTCCAAATCCCCCTGAATGGCCGCCCCCATGAGTTCATCGCCCTTTTCTCCGGCGATTGCAAACTGGAACGCGACGATCCTGAGCCCGAAAAGGGCCGCCAAAATCAGATGGCCGGATGCCCGAAATACGGTTGTTTTCATATGGCGCCTCCTTTGTTGGTGTTGAAGGCAGTTTAGCCAATTCGGCTCATGAAAACAACTTCACTTGTCAATATCGCCGCGTCCGATTTCGGAGCCCTTTTGGCTTCTTTCCTCAACATTGGAATCATTCCAAACACCGGCGGTTTCTGTTTATCCAATGTGCCTCGCCCACTTGCACCATTTGGTCGGTTTCTGCTGCTTGGCCTCCCCTTTTCGGCGGCTGCGTCAGAAAGGCATTTATGATCGGCTACAACATACACCTCACCACACTATACTTCCTCCAGCGGGATAATTTGTGGCTTTTTTTACCACACCATCACGAAGCTGCGGGGTCACTTTTGAACATCACTGCGGTTCCTGTCCAGTTCTTTGGAAATCTGTTTGTTGGACAAATTCAACGTCAAGAAATAGAGGAACAATATCCATATCTTGAAGGGCTGATGGTGTCCGGAAAAAATGGCGTCCGCCACATCATCGAAGCGCTTATGACAATCTTTGCACTCATAACAATGTCTACCAGGCGCCTTTTCGTCGGAGCATCGTCGGATGAGTCGCCGGGCGGTGGGAGCTGCCCCATTACTTACCAAAAAACGCCCCTGGAATCCGACATCAGCCTTTCGCTCATTTTTTTTTTGCACTGATTTTTTTAGCCATGTGTAAAGGACAGATCATAAATTTCTTCCGGCAATTGCAGTATCGACAGGATAAACTTTTGTAGTGATG
>CAYPCE010000467.1:0-2223 GCA_964409085.1 uncultured Desulfobacteraceae bacterium
GGCATCCCAGGGCCCGCCAGGCCGCCAGCGCCACCCGCTCGGCCTCCCGGACCTGGAGATCCCCGTCGGGACGCACCAGGCGGTAGACCACCAGTTCCTCGCACCGCTCCTTGTTGACGTAGGAATAGACGCCCGCTTCGGCGGCGTCCAGCAGGATCACTTCGATGGTCCCCAGCACTTCGGCGTCCGGTCCGGTCCCCACCAGCCCCACGGGGAATTCGCGGCCGGGCAGATAGGGTTCAACGATCACCGGCTGGCCGAACATCGCCATCATCGCATTGCAGGCCCCGGCAAATCCGTTCGGATCACGGATGATGGAGGCCGGCGTCACCAAATATCCCTGGATGTCGCCGACGGCATCGGAATGGACCGAAACGATCAGAATGGATTTCATGGGCCGTCTGATTCAGGTGGTTGAATTTTCGTACGGGCCGTTCCGTCCATTCGTCCAGCGGCGCTGGAGGTATGCACGGTTTATGGATAAAATACCACACTCCAGGACGGAAAAAAGGGGGGCGTTGAGACGAATTCGGTACAAGCGGCGAAATCCGTTCCGGGTTTGGCTTCAGGTACTCGAATCCGCCTTGAAAAGCAGTGAGACTCGTTGATCTTTGGGCTCCCCTGTGGCATAGGCTGTCAGGAATGACATGCGCATGACAGAACTGAAGGAGAGGCCAATGAACCGATACCCCGCAAACACTTCCCCATCAAAGGCGTGGCACGAAAACATCCTGTGGAATTTGGCGCTGATCACCGCGGGAAGCCTGGTCTGCGCCTGGGCCATCAACGGCATTCTCGTGCCGCACCGGTTTTTGAGCGGCGGCGTGACCGGACTCGCGCTGATCCTCCATTATTTGTTTCCGCCCCTTTCCGTCGGCGGCACCGACATCCTGTCCATCATCCTGCTCCAGCGCTACTCGATCCGCATCGGGAGCACCGTGCTTTTTTTCAACGCCAGCATCCTGATCCTCTCCACCTTTTTGTTCGATCTCGAATCGGTGCTCTACACGCTGATCTTCATGTTCGTGAGTTCCCGGCTCGTCGATCTGGTGGTGACCGGCTTCAGCCAGCGCAAGGCGATGCTCATCATCTCGGCGCACTGGGAGGCCATTGCCGAGATGATCGTGAAAAAAATGAACCGGGGCGTGACACTCGTTCCGGCCGAGGGCGGATACCGCCACGAACAGGGACGCATCCTTTACACGGTAGTGACCACCAGCGATTTGCCGCAGCTCAAAAACTACATCCGGCAGATCGATCCGAATCCCTTTGTCGTGGTGACGAACACCCTGGAGGTCATCGGCCAGCGGATCGGCAACCAGCCGCACTGGTAACCCTTGAACGACTCCCGCCATCCACCGCCCGGCCGGCCGGCCGATAACGGCATCGCCATCACCGTGACGGATGCGAAGAGGGATGTGACCGCGTGGCGCTGACGGGCGCTGTTCGTTGGCTTTTTGGCGATCATAGCGTGGCGATAAATCAAGCAGTTCCGGGAAGGGATCGTCTGATTTTTTTCGGGCACCAAAACGTGCAAACGTCGCCCGGCAAATGGGCTTGACCTTGTGAGCCGTAAAGACTATATTTGGGTCAATATGGCCATTATGACCTCTCAAGGAGATTGCCATGCAAATGATCGAAACATCTGTCGCCGACGCCAAAAAACGCTTTTCGGAACTCATCAACCGAAGCGCTTTTTCCGACTGCCGGGTTGTCATCACCAAGCGGAATCGACCGGTCGCCGCCATAGTCAGCCTGGAAGATCTCCACTTTCTCCAGCAGAATAAAAAACCTCAAGGACTGAAGGCTGCGATCGGGCAATGGGAGGGGTTCGATGAGATAGCGGATGCCATCGACGACGCCGTTCGGGCACGACGGTCGGAAGCGCCGGGTCGCGATGTATCTTTTTGATACGGATGCGGTTTCAAACATCTTTAAAAAGCGGCCTTCGGCGGTCCTCATTCGAAAACTGGATGAATTGGCGCCGGACGACCAGTTTATTTCAAGCATTACCGTCGCGGAGATGGTGTACGGCGCGCGGAAAAGCAACCGGCCCGACTTTCACCTGAAAAATCTTGAACAGGTCCTTTTGACGATGGCAACGGTTCTCGATTTTGACGTTCGGCCGGCATATATCGCAGGCCAGATTCGAGCCGATCTGGAAAAAAGGGGCATGCCTCTTTCGTGGCCCGACATCCAAATCGGGGCCATTGCCGTTGCGCA
>CAYPCE010000468.1:0-2222 GCA_964409085.1 uncultured Desulfobacteraceae bacterium
CTCGACGGCGTCCTGGATGGACGCCAGGGCGGGGGCTTTCCCCTCCATGGCGTTTTCCGGGCACACCCTCCTGCACTTAACATTGCAGTCTGCGCAGGGATCGAAGTCGACGGGGCCGGTGGGCGCGATGTCGGCCTCGAGAAACAGCGCCCTGAGCCGGACCCTTGGGCCATACGCCGGGGTCACGAGCATGTTGTTTTCCCCGATGCACCCCAATCCGGCCAACGCGGCCGCATCCTTGAGAAATACGCCGCCCTTTTCGACATAATAGTGCAGGGGGTGGGTTTTGATATTCAGGTCGGTTTCGATCTGTTGCCGGGTCCGTTTTATGATGGCCATCAACATCCGGTTGCCGGGGGTTCCCTTTCCGTCCCACCAGTCCAGCAACGGCATGTCTTTAGGGTGCGACAGGGCGACCACGAGCACGGATTTCACCGAATCCGGCCAGTTGAACAATTGATCATACGTCAGGGCTTCCCCGTCCTTGACGGTTCCGACCCCTGAATAGTCCCCCATTTTGGTGTATATCCGGTGCGCGGGGGAGGATCTGAGCGCTGCCATGTCGGCAATGCCGGCGAGGTTTGCCCCGTTTTCGAGGGCGGCGTCCATGATTTGCTTGCCAAGGCTCATTTGTTTGAATCTCCGTCTTTAAGGTTGATGGATATTCTCGACTCAGGGCGTTACCGTACCAGTTCCGGCGCCGGGGTAAAAGGCATTTCTTGAAAAAGGGGGGCGCCTTTTGTATGGTGGGGTGGAAACGCTTTACCCGGAATTTAATGAAAAAGGACGCCCATGAACCGATTCAAAGACCGCCTGGATACCCTGAAAACCAAGCTGACGACCGAAGACGACTTCAGCGCCATCTACGATTATTTTTTCACCCAACTGGGAGAGGACAACTCTTTTTTGGACTACGGCAAGCTGGTCAAAAAGCCGGCCCTGAAAGCCATCCTCAAGAAATTCGGCGAATATTTGTTCGGCGAAGACGCCCAGGTCACCCATCTCATGATCATCAACACCCGGAAAACCAAATTCTACCACGGCAGTTGCTTTATCAACGGCCGGATATCCGGCATCTTTTATTTCGAAGACATCGAAATGGGCATGGCGGCCATCACCATGGCGCCGATGAGCGACCGGGTCGAATATTTCCGGTTTACCAGCACCCATATCCGGGGGGATAAGAACGTGGTGTTGCCGCAGGGCGGTAAAAAGACCATCCATTGATGGCCAAACCCAATGACATAAGCGCCATAAACTATCTTAGATGGCTAAAGGTGTTGCACTCTACGGCAGCATGGCCAAACGAACAGGATATAGGCGCCGCGCTGTATCCGGACTCAGAAAAACAGATCTCAAAAGGCAAATGAATCATGCCCCGCCTCCATGACCCCGTCGAAATCCTCGCCCGCCTGGACTGGACGGAATTCGAGGAACTCGAATTCAAATCCGCCAAAGGCGGCCTTCCCAAAAGTCTTTGGGAAACCTACAGCGCCATGGCCAACACCCACGGCGGCGTCATCCTGCTCGGGGTCGAAAACGACGGCAACCTCACCGGCGTCGCCGACCCGGATCGCCTCAAAAAATCCTTTTGGGACACCATCAACAATCGCGGCAAGGTCAGCGCCAACCTGCTGACCGACGCCGACATGGCGACCCTCTCCCACGAGGGGGCAACGATCCTCGCCATCCGCATCCCCCAGGCCGCCCGCCGCCAGCGGCCGGTTTTTCTCGGACAGAACCCGCTCACCGGAACCTTCCGCCGCAACTACGAGGGCGATTACCACTGCACCGAACAGGAAGTCGGCCGCATGTTGTCGGACCGGTCCGAAGAACCCGCCGACAGCCGCATTCTGGAGCATTTCACCCTGGACGACCTCGACGCCGCCAGCCTTCAGCAATACCGCAACCGCTTCGCCTCCCACCACCCGACCCATCCCTGGCTGGAAGAAGATGACAAGGGACTGCTGGCAAAACTCGGGGGCTGGCGTCGGGATCGAACGACCGGAATCGAAGGGTTGACCGTCGCCGGGCTGCTGATGTTCGGAAAAGACGAGGCCATCCGAGAAGCCGTGCCCCAATACCATGTGGATTACCGGGAAAAGCTCTCCCCGGACCCGGACATCCGCTGGACGGACCGGCTGACCACCGACGGCACATGGTGCGCCAACCTTTACAAGTTCAACCTGCGGGTGTTTCAACGGCTGGCCCAGGATCTGAAG
>CAYPCE010000469.1:0-2222 GCA_964409085.1 uncultured Desulfobacteraceae bacterium
GGCGCCGGAACCGGCCGCCGGGGCCAATGTGTTCCGGGAGGAGAACGATCTCTGGTGGGTCGAATTCGATGGCCGGTCGGACCGGATGCCGGGCGTCAAAGGATTTTACGATATCGCCCGGCTGCTGGCCAGTCCGGAACGGGAGATCCACTGCACCGAACTGATGGGAACGACGACCTCCTTCGCCGATGAGGACGAGATGGTGGATGAAAAGGCCAAAGCCGCCTATGCCCAACGAATGAAGGAGCTGAAAGGGGAGATCGCGGAAGCCGAGGCGAACAACGATCTCCTCCGGTCGGAAAAACTGAAGGCGGAGCTGGACGGGTTGACGGATCACCTCTCCCGGTCCGTCGGGTTGTCGGGCCGGAGCCGGAAGCTCAATTCGGATGTGGAACGGGCCCGGTCCGCGGTGACCTGGCGCATCCGGAGCGCCATCAAAAAAATCGAGGCGGTCAATCCGTCCCTGGCCCGCCATCTGGACCATTCCATCACCACCGGCACGTTCTGCTCTTATCAGCCGGAAAAAGCGGTTTCCTGGCAATTGTAAGTCCCGTCCGAAGGATTCTCCTTACATCGTGAGGCCAATCCTCACGCCCATGGGGTGAAAAGGGAAACAAAACCAACCTCATGGAAAGGAGAACGATCATGAAACCACGCAGAAACGATCTTTCAAAGATGACGGAGAAGACCTTCCTGACCGACGGCGGTCTGGAAACGGTCCTGTTTTTTCACGAAGGGTTCGACCTTCCGGAATTCGCGGCGTTTACGCTCCTGGACAGGGAGAAGGGGTATCAGGCCCTGCGCGACTATTACCTCCCCTATATCCGGATCGCCAAAGAGAAAGGGCTCGGGTTTGTCCTGGAAAGCCCGACCTGGCGGGCCAGCCGGGCGTGGGGCGAGAAACTGGGGTACGATGCCCATGACCTGGCGCAGATCAATAAAACCGCCATTTCGATGCTCAACGACCTGAGACGGGAATTCGAGGACGACGAGACGCCGATGGTCATCAGCGGCTGCATCGGACCCCAGGGGGACGGCTACGATGCCTCCGGCGCGCTCACGGCCTCCCAGGCCTTGGATTATCATCAGGAGCAGATCGCGACCCTGGCAGAGACCGAGGCGGATATGGTGTCGGCCTTTACGATGAACGATGCGGAAGAGGCCCTGGGCGTCGTCCTGGCGGCCAAATCGGTCTGCATGCCGGTGGTGATTTCATTCACCACGGAAACGGACGGGAGGCTGCCGTCGGGCCAGCCGCTGAAAGAGGCCATCGAGCAGGTGGACGCCGCCAGCGATGGGTACCCGTTCTACTACATGATCAACTGCGCCCACCCGACGCATTTTCAGGATGTGCTGGACAGCGGCGAGGCGTGGACGAAGCGGATTCGCGCCATCCGGGCCAACGCCTCGAAGAAGTCCCACGCCGAACTGGATGAGGCCGAGGAGCTGGATACCGGGGATTCAGTCGATTTGGGGAACTGGTATCGGAAGTTGAATGAGCGGTTGCCGAATTTGAGCGTGTTTGGGGGGTGTTGTGGGACGGATCAGCGGCATGTTGAGCGGATTGCGGGGGTGGTGCGGTAGCAGAGAACGGAGGACAGAAGACAGAGGACGGAGGACCGCCACATATAAATGCGGCGCAGGGCGAACGTCGGTTTCCGGCGATCGCCCTGCGCTTTTTCTGTTGGATATCAGCTGGTCAGGGAGACCCATTATTGCGTCAACGACTGCAAGGTCGCAATGGTATCCTTGATGTCGACCTTGCCGTCGCCGGTGTAATCGACCGAGCGCGGCCCATCCTCCGACGCCGGCACGCCCGCCAGGATACCCATATTGAGGACCACATGACTCAGGTTGAGGGAAATATCGAAATAATCATCCAGTTGCCCAATGTTCATCGGCTCGGCCTGGGCTTCGAGAAGCAGAATTTGTATGGCTTCGAATTTTTTTCCAGTATAGACATAATGCACGTAACAGGCGGGGCAGTTCCATAAAAAGGCGCTGATAATCTCCTCCGCGTCAATGGCTGCTCTAGGCGCGGAATAGGTTGCAAATGCCATATCCGTATTGAAATCAAGGGTAGTCACGGCATAGGTATCGCCACTTAACGACCCCCGCTCCGCACGATACTCGAACTGAATCCTGGATTGCCAAACTTCGGAATCTTCCGAAATATAGCCGCTCCCCTCCGTGGTGGCTGCCAACGGATAATGCTCCCCGGA
>CAYPCE010000470.1:0-2212 GCA_964409085.1 uncultured Desulfobacteraceae bacterium
CCGTCGGTGATCAACTGGTCCGCCAGGACGGTGACCGGCATTCTGAACCGTTCCGACAGATAAAACGCTTCGCAGACCATCTTCATGCATTCCTGGGCGGAATTGGGCGCCAGGGTGATACACTCGAAATTCCCCCCCTGGGTCGGATACCGGGTGAGATAAAACTCTCCCTGCCCCGGGGCGCCGGTGATCCCGGAAACGGGCCCGACCCGGCCGGAGTTGACCACCACCAGCGGCATTTCGCATCCCAGAGCCCATCCGAAGGGGTCGGCGTAGAGAATAAATCCCGGACCGGACGTGGCGGTCATGGCCTTCATGCCCCCCAGAGAAGCACCGATGCACAAATGCATTGCCGCACATTCGTCCTCTGCCTGGAGGTAAACACCGTCCACCTGAGGGAGGCGCAGGCTCATGGCCTCCGCCAGTTCCGTTGCCGGGGTGATGGGGTATCCGCAAAAAAAGCGGCACCCCGCCAGAATGGCGCCTTCCGTAATGGCGAAATTTCCTGTTTCAAGATACCGTTTCATGTTTAGGAACTCCCCCCTTGGGCGGTTAATTCTTTTACATCGATGGCGAAATCGGGGCAGGAAAAGAAACATTTAAAACAGCCGACACACCAGTCGTTTCTCTTGACCTCCATGGGCCGGTACCCCTTTGCGTTGAACACCTCCGCCGCGCCGAACGCCGCCACTCCGCACACCATCTCGCAGTAGCCGCATTCTTTGCATTTTTCGGTGTCCAGGATCACCTCGAACTTCCTGGCATCGCAATTCAGGCAGCGGCCGGCCTCGCTGGCGATCTGTTTGTCCGTCAGCCCTTTTTCGACCTGGTCGAAATTGCCGATTCTCTCCCAGTCGGCCAGGTGGGCCATCTCTCTTCTGGGCCGGGCCGTCAGCTCCATGGGCGGCAACAGGACTTCGTCTTCGGGCGGCGCCAGCGTTTCGGCGATGTTTCCCGACCCGCCAAGGAATTGGTCGATGGAGGCCGCGGCCCGCCGTCCCTGGGCGATGGCGCTGATCACGGAGGCGGGGCCGGTGGCCGCGTCGCCTCCGGCAAAGACCTTGGTTTCATTCGTCCGCAGCCCTTCGTCCGTCCGGATTCGATTGGCCCGGGTCTCCACGCCGCTGTCTTTCAGGAAGTCGAGTACAGGGGCCTGACCGATGGCGAGGATGATGGCGTCGGCGCCGATTTTGTGGGTGATCATTTCGTCGTAGGTCGGGTTGAAATTGCAGGCGTCGTCGAGCACCGAATCGCATTTCATGAGCGCGAGTCCACGGGCTTTGCCGTTGCCGAGGACCATTTTGGGGGCCCATGCGTTGTGGATGACGATGCCCTCCTCCTCAGCCAGCTCGATCTCCCAAGGATGGGCCGGCATCTCCTCCCGGGTTTCAAGGCAGACCAGATTGATCTCCTCCGCCCCCAGGCGCCGGGCGGTGAGGGCCACATCCATGGCCACATTGCCGCCGCCGACGACCGCCACTTTCCGGGGCATTTGAATCTCTTTTCCCAGGCTTACGTCCCGGAGGAAGTCCCATCCCCAGAGAACGCCCTCGGTCTCTTTGCCTTTCAGCGGGATCTGAGAAGAGGAATTTGCTCCTGACGCCACGAACACCGCGTCGAAATCGTCCTTCAGTTTTTGAAAAGGAATATCTTTCCCGATCTCCGTATTCCCCTTGAACTCGACGCCCATCTTCATGATCTCGTCCACGTCGGCGTCGATGCGGTCTTCCGGGGTCCGGTAATGGGGAATGCCGTAGCGCATCATGCCGCCGGGTTTGGGGAAGGCATCGAAGACCGTCACATCATGCCCAAGTACCTTCAGATAGTACGCGACCGTCAGACCGGCCGGACCGGCCCCCACCACAGCGGCGCTTTTGCCCGTGCGCTTTGCCATTTTCTGGTTTTTCTTCCAGGCGTCTCCCCCTTTGTCCACGGCCGCCCGTTTCAGAGCCCGGATGGCGATGGGATCGCCGAACTGTTTATAGGCGCAGACATCCTCGCACGGCGCGAAGCAAGCGTCCGCGCACACCGTCGGAAAGGGGATCCGCTCTCTCAAGACGGCAACCGCATCGTCGTACCGCCCGTCCTTGACAGCCCTGATATACCGGGGCACATCCACACCGGCCGGACAGGCGTCTGTGCAACGCGGGACGATGAATTCCTTTCTTGGAACAACATTTTTGCTCATCTGGTTCTCCTTGATTGATCCTGT
>CAYPCE010000471.1:0-2209 GCA_964409085.1 uncultured Desulfobacteraceae bacterium
TCGGGTTCGGGTACGAGATGGTCAAGTTCGGCCTGCAGGACGCCATGATCTGCGGGGGGGCCGACGAATACGATACCACCACGGTGGCGGTCTTCGACAACCTGCTGGCCTGCTCCACGGCCTTCAACGACACCCCCCACCGGACCCCCCGGCCCTTCGATGAACAGCGGGACGGCCTGGTGGTGGGCGAAGGGGGCGGGGCCCTGCTGCTTGAGGAATACGAGCACGCCCGGAACCGGGGGGCGGAGATCCTGGCCGAAGTCATCGGGTTTTCCAACAACAACAACGGCGGCGACCTCATTCTTCCCAATGAGGACGGGATCAGGACCACGATCCGGCTCGGCCTGGAAAACGCCGGCATCAGGCCGGAAGCGGTCGATTTCATCAGCGCCCACGCCACCGCGACCAAGATGGGGGATCTTATCGAAGCCCGGGCCATCCACGCGGTGTATGGAGACGACGGCCCCCATGTGAGCGCCCTCAAAAGCTATATGGGCCACACCATGGCGGCCTGCGGCGTCATCGAGACCCTGCTCACGCTCTACATGATGACCGACGGATTCGTCGCCCCCACCCTCAACCTGGAAAGCGTGGACCGGCGCTGCGCCAATATCCGTCACGTCCTGGCCCCGCTGGAAACGCCCATCCGCATCGCCGCCGTCCAGAATTTCGCCTTCGGCGGGGTCAACACCTGTCTGCTGCTAAAGCGATTCGATGGGTGACCGCGCCCCTTCCGTCCCGATGCCCTCCTGGGCCGCGTGGATGAAACCGGTGGCGGATGTGGCTGTCACCGCCGCGGCGTGGCTTTACTACACCGTGGGGTACGTGCTGGTGTTCGGCCCCTGTCACCTGATGGCCCTGGGGTTCGCCGCGGACCGGGAACGGGCCTTCCAGCGGATCAACCATCGGTTCTACCGGTATTTTTTCCGGATGATCCGCCGGATCACGCCGGGGCTGACCCTCGATATTTCAGGGGATGTCCGCGCGATCCGGTCGTCGGTCATCGTCTGCAACCACGTCTCCTATCTGGACCCGATCCTGCTGATCGCGCTTTATCCCCGGCAGAAGACCATCGTGAAGAGCCGGTTTTTCCGGTTGCCCATCTTCGGCCGGGTGTTGCGGGCATCCGGGTACATCCCCGCGGACCCGGCAGGCGATCTTCGGATGGCGGCCATCCGGGAGATCGAAGGCATGGGGGATTTTTTACAAGACAGCGGCAACCTCTTCGTCTTTCCCGAAGGGACCCGCAGCCGGGACGGCCGGATCGGCCCGTTCAGCAAGGGGGCCTTCAAAATCGCCCGCCGCTGCCGGGCCCCCATCGCCGTGGTGACCATCCGGAACACCGATCGCCTTTTTCGGCCCGGCCGGTTCCGGTTCATCACCTGCCGGCCCAATCGGATCGAATTGTCACTGGCGGGCGTCATCGACACCGCCGGATCGCCGGACCGGACCGCGATTTCGGAGTTGATGGACCGGACCCGCGCCCTTCTGGAGGGCCGGCCGGCGGCCGCCGTCCGCCATGCCCCCACCACCACAACCCACTCAGCAAACGAGGCGCTATGAAAGTTCTATTAATGTCCATGCCCGATGTGGCCCCGTTGATTTTCCATGAAACGGCCATCCACATGGCCAATCTCGGGATCGCCAGCGTAGGGGGCAATATCGACCCGGGCCACGAAGTCTATCTCGTCGATCTGATCCGCAAGCGGGGTCGTGTGGCCCGATATATCCGCCGGACCCTCCTGACGATCCGGCCGGACCTGGTCGGCCTGTCCGCCATGGCCTGGCAGTACGATACCTGCGTGAAGATCATCCGGTTGGTGAAAACGCTGCTGCCCGACGTGAAGATCGTAATCGGCGGCTACCACGCCACCCTCATGGCCGCGGAGGTGGCCGCCTCGCCGGAAGCGGAACAGATCGATTTCATCGTCCGGGGCGAGGGCGAAGAGACCTTCCGCCGTCTGGTCAATGCCCTGGAGGGGCGCGACCGGCTTTCAGAGATTCCCTCTCTCTCCTACAAAACGGACGGCCGGTTCGTTCACAATCCCGAAGGGGACCTCCTGGACCTGGCCCGGTTGAAACTCCCCATCCGGGACAAGCGGCGCCTCACCTGGGGGTATCACATCATGAACAACAAAATCGAGGTGATCGAGACCTCCCGGGGCTGTACCCGCAACTGCCATTTCTGCAGCATCCGCCACATGTACGG
>CAYPCE010000472.1:0-2207 GCA_964409085.1 uncultured Desulfobacteraceae bacterium
ATTGAGGTGAGGAGGATGGAGGGTTACCAATTTAACCTGAATGAAAATCCCTGATAATTGATTGTTACGGCTATGTTCAGTGATATGCCGTTCCGAAAACATTCCGCGAATATGGTCACTTGGCCAGAAAGAGCTTATTTACAAAGGATTGCCAGAATTAAAAATTGAGGTGAGGAGGATGGAGGGTTACCAATTTAACCTGAATGAAAATCCCTGTTTAACGAAAAATGAGAGGAGGTATGATTGGGGGTGGGGTATCAAAAAATTGAAGCGACCCGCGAGATGCTTATCGACGCTTTGTTTGAAAAATTCAACGAGATGCCTTCCCGCGTCTCGGAACGAATCAGGACCATCCAAAATCACGACACCCTGAAATTTCTATTCCGCCAGGTGTTCCGCTGCGACGGCATGGAAGCCTTTGAAGGGGTTTTGTCGCGTTTACAATAATCCAAAAAGCGCATCCGGATCAAATCTCTCCGAAACATGCGGAGTTCCGGAATGGAAAGGATCGGCTCAACGAAATTTGATGCCGGCACCAAAGACAAAACGGCCGGACTGCCTCAACAGGCAGACCGGCCGCTTCCATGGGCAATCCTCTTTGTCCCGCCTTTTTTACTGAAACAGACGGAAAGGGCAGGGGGGCCAACCGGATCTATCCCTTACTTCCCCCCGAATGCATCCTCTTCAATCTCCACCGCCGAAGCATTCCCGTTCAAAATAGCGATCATCTTCCCGATGGTCGCCGGCACGATGGTGTGGATGTAGTATTCCGCGCTCTTGATCAGGCCGCCGTAATAGACATCGTCCTTTTTCTTTTTGCCCAGTTTGGCCTTGGCGATGGCGGCCCGCCACAGGAGCATCCAGGCGGTGACCACGTCGCCGGTGACCTCCATGAACGGATGGGCGTAGGAGAAGGCGGTGAGCACCTGGGGCGACATGGCGGAGGCGCCCATGTGCATGCCCACTTCGCCCAGCTTGTTGACGGCCTTCTGGAATTTTTCCGCCAGTTCCTCCAGGCCGTGCTCCTTGGCCGAGGCGATGGTCTTGTTCATCTCGCCCAGCAGGTCCATGACCGGTTTGCCCTTGTTCATGCCCAGTTTCCGGCCCAAAAGGTCCATGGCCTGGATCCCGTTGGTGCCTTCGTAGATCTGGGTAATGCGGCAGTCCCGCAGGAGCTGTTCCTGGGGATACTCCTTAATGTAGCCGTACCCGCCGTAAACCTGGACCCCCAAACTGCACATCTCGAAGGCCCGGTCGGTGACGTATCCCTTGGCCACCGGCGTCAGCAACTCGATGAGCCCCTGCCAGTAGGCCTGCTCGTCGGCTTCGCCGGTGGTATCCTTCCGGTCTTCGCAATAGGCCATGTAGTAGAGGATGCTCCGCATGCCTTCCACATAGGCCTTCATGGTGAGGAGCATCCGCCGCACGTCCGGGTGCTGGATGATGGGGACGGCCGGGGCGTCGGGATTCTTCATATCCAGAAGGCTCCGCCCCTGGACCCGCTCCCGGGCGTAGTTCACGGCGTTGAGATAGGACGCCGAGGCGCAGGCAAACCCCTGAAGGCCCACCAGCAGCCGGGCCTCGTTCATCATCAGGAACATGGCCCGCATCCCCTTGTTCTCCTCGCCCAGCAGCAGGCCCTTGCACTGGCCCTTGCTGCCCAACGACAACGAGCACGTCGAGTTGCCGTGGATCCCCATCTTCTCTTCGATGCCGGTGCAGACCACGTCGTTGAAGTCGCCCATGGAGCCGTCTTCGTTGACCCAGTATTTGGGGACCAGGAAGAGCGAGATCCCCTTGGTGCCCTCGGGGGCCCCTTCGATGCGGGCGAGCACCGGGTGGATAATGTTTTCCGCCAGATCGTGCTCGCCGGAGGAAATGAAGATCTTGGCGCCGCTGATGCTGTAAGTGCCGTCGTCGTTCTTTTTGGCGGTGGTGGTCAGGGCCCCCACGTCGGACCCGGCTTCCGGCTCGGTCAGGAGCATGGTACCGGTCCATTTGCCGGTGTACATGTTCTTGAGGAACATCTTCTTCTGGAGGTCGGTGCCGAAGGCGTCCACCAGCTTGGCGGCGCCGTGGGTGAGGCCGGGGTACATCATGAAGGCGTAGTTGGCGCCGTTGAAATAGTCGCTGGCCGCCAGGGCCACGGTCTTGGGCATGCCCTGTCCGCCCCATTCCGGATCTTCGGGCATGGCCAGCCATTCCCC
>CAYPCE010000473.1:0-2206 GCA_964409085.1 uncultured Desulfobacteraceae bacterium
TCGATGGGCAGGGACGGCTTGACCTGGAACATCCGGATGGCCACCATTTCCAGGGCGATTTTGGCCTGGACCGAAAACTTGATGGCGGTCTCCTCCTTGAGCAGCGCATCCACCATCCGGCTCAGATAGATTTCGGACAGATCCGCAACCTGTTCCGTCAACCAGTCCCGTTCGTGGGCCGGCACGTCCACCAGCCGGTCCGAACCCTTGCCCAGCTTGGCGACCAGGAGATTCCGGAAATGTTCGATGAGGTCCCCGTAAAGCGTCTTGAGGTTGTGGCCGTGGTCGTGGGCATCGTCGATGATCCCCAGCACCGCAGGCACATCCCCCCGGAACAGCGCGGCCGAGAAATCGAAAAGGACCCGCCGGTCCACCACGCCGAGGATGTCCAGGACCGCGTCGTGGGTAATCCCCCCTTTCGTGGCGCTCATCACCTGATCCAGGAGGCTCAGCCCGTCCCGCATGCTGCCCCCCGATTCCCGGGCGACGAGGGACAGGCTCTCGTCGTCGATGGCCACCCCTTCCCGCCGGCAGAGGTCGGCCATGTGGGCGGTGATCTCCTCGATGGGAATCCGCCGCAGGTCGTGGCGCTGGCACCGGGACATGATGGTGATGGGGATCTTGTGGGGCTCGGTGGTGGCGAAAAAAAACAGGACGTGGTCCGGGGGCTCCTCCAGGATCTTGAGCAGGGCGTTGAAGGCCGGAGTGGAGAGCATGTGGACTTCGTCGATGATGTAGATCTTGTAGGGGCTGTGCTGGGGCATGTACTTGGCGTTTTCCCGCAGCTCCCGGATGTGATCCACCCCGTTGTTGGAGGCCCCGTCGATCTCGAAAACGTCGGCGGCGTTGCCGCCGGTGATCTCCCGGCAGGAATCGCATTCGTTGCAGGGGGTCGCCGTCGGGCCCTGGGCGCAGTTCATGGCTTTGGCCAGAATACGGGCCACGGTGGTTTTTCCGGTTCCCCGGGGGCCGGAAAAGAGAATGGCGTGGGCCACCCGACGGGCTTCGATGGCGTTTTTCAGCGTGCGGGTGACGTGGTCCTGCTTGACGACATCGTCAAAGGTCTGGGGACGGTATTTGCGCGCAAGGACAAGATAGGACATGGAGGGGCTTTTTGCCGAAATTTCAGGAAATAAAAATGGCGGAGAGAGAGGGATTCGAACCCTCGGTGCCGCTGTTAACAGCACACACGATTTCCAGTCGTGCACCTTCAGCCAACTCGGTCATCTCTCCGCACGAAAAAACGGGGCGCTGCGGCGCCCCGGACGCTGAGCGTCCCTATGTAAAAAAACCATCGGCAGGGGGTGGCGGAGAGGGTGGGATTCGAACCCACGAACCCGGTTTTGGCCAGGTTACCGCTTTTCGAGAGCGGGGCCTTCAGCCACTCGGCCACCTCTCCGCATGGGCCCCATGCGTCAAGTTCGTTAATATAAAAGGATCGGGGGAAATTGTCAATGGTCTTGTTTTTACGGGAACCAATTTCCGATAACATACTGGAACTTCAGGATATCCAGTAGGAATACGATGGCATTTTGAATTATGTTTCTTTTGGCAAAAACTCAGCATCCAAAATTTCGTCCTGAGCATACGGACAGGTTTCAGGGAAGGTCGTGGCGGGGAGTCCTGTTTCCAGGGCGGCGGTTTTTCTGGCACGGGAATAGGCGTTGGCACTCATGTCCTTCAGGTTATGGCTCAGGCTCGGGCTGTCTTTCAGGAGGCCGGCGATTTCCGCCCGCTGGTTCATGATGGTCAATTTCCAGCTTCGACTTCTGTATTCGGCTTCAAACTGCCATTTGAGAAGGTGCATCAGCAGCGATGAAAGTCTGCTTGCCAGTTCCCTTTTGTCCCGCTTTCCCATCGCTTCGATTTCCTCGGCAATGTTGTCAATGTCCAGTTCGGAAAATTTTCTTTCCCGCATCAGTCTGGCGCTTTCCTGGGACCAGGCGTAGAAATCTTTTTCATAGAGGTTTGGCGCTTCCACAGGTCCATCCTTCCTTTGTTTTTTATTTGCCTATGAGAAACATGAACGCGGCCGGTCCGTCAAATGTCTGAACCTGGATGGCCAGGATTAAGGGATGACCAGGATGTCAGCAAATCCATCCTATAAATCCTTGAATCCCGGCCATCCAGGTTCAGACAATCCAACCAAAAATCTCAAAAAAATTCGCCGCCTCCGGCGGTAAAGGGTAAAAGGTTAAGAGGGCAG
>CAYPCE010000474.1:0-2204 GCA_964409085.1 uncultured Desulfobacteraceae bacterium
CCGCCGGACTGGGTGAAGCTGGAGGTGACCGAGAGCATCATGATGACGGACAGCGAGCGGCTCCTTCCCCTTTTAAACCGCATCAAGGATCTCGGGGTGCGCCTGGCCATCGACGACTTCGGCACCGGGTATTCCTCGCTAAGCTATCTGCACCGCTTCCCCTTCGACACATTGAAAATCGACCGGTCTTTTCTCCAGGAGGTCCGGTCCCGGGACGATAAGCACGCCAAGATCATCGAAACCATCATGTCGCTGTCCGCCCATCTCGGGATGAACGTCGTCGCGGAGGGCATCGAAACCCGTGAACAGCTCCGGCGTCTCAGGGCGGCGGCATGTCCCTATGGGCAGGGGTATTATTTTTCGCGGCCCATTCCGGCGACGGATCTCCGGGCGTCCATGCCGAATGGGCCGCGCCTCGGGTAGGAAAAAAAGATGAATGTTGACGCCAAAAAACAGCAACCCGAATTTTTTTCGGAATACGTCATTCGGATGATCACGCAGCGGAACCTGCCGCGGATAGAAGGGGCCGTGGGCCGGTCCGACATCGGGGTGCTCTGCATCGAGATCGCCGATTTCTATACCCTGGTGGGGGTCAGCAGCGAAGAAACCGGACTGCGGTTGATGGAGGCGGTCCGGGAGGCCATCATCCCCTCGTTCGAAGCGGTTTTCGAAGACAGCCGGATGATCTGCCAGGAGCGGGTGAAAATCAACGAATTCATCCTTTTTTTCGTCCTGCCGGAAGGCCGCGTCGGGGACCTCGCGGCAACCGCCCTGTGCTTTCGCCTCCGTCTCCGGGACGCTGTGGCCGCCCGGGCCGATCTCACCGGAAACGGGATGTTCGACCTTCGGGTCGGGCACGCCTGGATCGGCATGGACCAGAAAAACGGATTTTACCGGACCATCTTCAAGGCGTTCTGCGACGCCCAGCGGATGGCGGCGCGAGCGCCCGATGCCTGCGACGCCGGCCTCCACCGCGATTTCGTCGGAATCCTCGAACATCGAAACCTGGATATCCGCTACCAGCCCATCGTCGACTTCGAAACCGGGGCCGTTTTGGGGTGGGAAGCGTTCGTCCGGGGCCCCGAAGAGAGCCGGTTCCGCGCCGCCCCCACCCTGTTCGCCTACGCCGAAGAAGTGGGAAAGGTGTTTGCGCTGGAACATGCCTGCCGCCGTCTGGCCTTCGGGAACCTGGGCCCGATGGCCGACGGCCAGTCGATTTTTATCAACATCCACCTTCAAACCCTCAATGATCCCGAATTCACGCCGGGCGCCACCCGGACCCTCGCCCGGTCCGCCGGTCTCCGGCCCGGGGACATCGTCCTGGAATTCGGCATCGGCCAGGGGGTCCGGGATTTCAACCTCCTCATGGAGAGCCTGGACCACTATCGACGCCAGGGGTTCCGGATCGCCGTGGACGACGTGGGCGGCGGTCATTCGAGCCTCCGGTACCTGTCCTACCTCAAGCCCGATTTCATCAAAACCGACCTCACCCTGACCCGGGGCATCGATTACAACCCCATCAAACGGATCATGGTGGAGAGCTTCGTGACCCTGTCGGAAAAGATCGGATCCAAGGTCATCGCCGTGGGCATCGAAACCGACACCGAACTGTCGTGCCTGACCTCACTCGGGGTCCATTACGGCCAGGGATATTGTCTCGGTCGTCCGACCCGCCCGAAATCCGAAAAACCGGTCTGTCTGCCCCCCCGGATTTCGGCCAATGAAGCCGCCACGGGAGAGATCAAGTGCATGGCGCCGATCACGCACCTGGTGCAGGACGCCCTTCAGGTCCACCCCGACGACCGCATCCAGGACGTCAAAAACCTGCTGGCCGACAAGCCGCCCATGAGCAGCGTGGTGGTGGTCGACGGCCGCGGCCGGCCGGCCGGATTGCTGATGAATTACAATCTCGACCGGAAACTGAGCACCCGGTACGGCGTCGCCCTCTACTACAACCGGGCGGTGGCGCGGCTGATGGACACGGCTCCCCTGGTGGTCGAGCACACCACGCCGGTGGAAGAAGCCGCCAAAGCGGCCATGAACCGGACGGATGAAAAAATCTACGACGACATCGTCGTGGTGGAAAAGGGGCGGGTCCAGGGGACGATTTCCGTTCAGAAAATGCTCGACACCCTGGCCAAAGTCCAGGTGGAGATGGCCAAGGGCGCCAACCCCCTGACCGGCCTGCCGGGAAACGTGGCCAT
>CAYPCE010000475.1:0-2184 GCA_964409085.1 uncultured Desulfobacteraceae bacterium
GATCGGGCCGGAAAACGTCGTATTCGAATTCACCTTCCGGAACATGCCGGAATGGGAAGCGAAAATCGCGGCCCAGAAGGCGGCGCTGCTGGCGTGTCTCTGGGGCGTCCCTTCCACCGCAATGAAGAAGAGGGGGAACGTTCAATTCAGTCATGAACTTTAGGCAAGGAGACACCCTATGAAATTTTTCTCGCTGACATACCGCCTGCCGTTTCGGCTCCTGCTGTTGCTGACCGTCATCGGTTTCACATCGGGCGGCCTTGCGGCCTCCATTCCGGAATTTCGATACGCGGAAGGCTTCCGCGTGGAACCGTTTAAAGCGTTCACCCTGGTTTCCGTCAAGCCGGCGCGGGGGAACGGCGGACCGCTGTTTCGGTATCTGCTGGTTCCAAGGGGGCAGACGCCGCCTGAAGACCACCCTCCGGCCCAGGTCGTCCGGGTCCCCGTCCGACGGGTGGCGGCCCTTTCTACCACGTATCTGGCCTACATGGACGCGGCCGGCGTCGTGGACCGGCTGGCGGCTTTGAACAATTTCAAGTATGTGAACACGCCGTCCGTGCGCCGCCGCATCGAGGCCGGGGAGCTTCGCGAAGTGGGAAACATCACGGCGCTGCGCATTGAAGCCCTCCTCGACCTGTCGCCCGACCTCATCCTGACGTCGGCGGCCGGGTCGGTTTTCGACGCCCAGCCCAAACTGAAAGAGGCCGGGCTGACCACGGCCGTTGTCGCCGATCATCTGGAGGCCCACCCCCTGGGCCGGTGCGAATGGCTCAAATACCTGGCGCTTTTTTTCGGCACGACCGACCACGCGGCGGCGCTTTTCGACGGCATAGAGGAACGGTATCTCCGGCTTGCGGACATGGCGTCCAAAGCGCCGGGCCGCCCCGCCGTGCTCGTCAACGCGCCGTTCAGGGGGCAGTGGTGGGTTCCGGGCGGCGGCAGCTTCGTGGCCCGGTTCATCCGTGACGCCGGAGGCGCCTACCTGTGGGCGGACGTGGAAGGCGGGGGCAGCCGGGCCTTTGATATCGAAGCGGTCTACGACCGGGCGTTGACCGCCGATGTCTGGCTCAACACCGGCATGTGGACGCGCATCGACGACGCCCTGGCCGCCGACCCGCGGTTCGCCGACGTCAAGGCTCTGAAAACGGGCCGGGTCTTCAACAACAACAAGCGCCTCAACGAACACGGGGGCAACGATTACTGGGAATCGGGGATGCTCCGGCCGGACGTGGTCCTTGCGGATCTGATCAAAATCCTCCACCCCGACCTGCTGCCCGACCATGAATGGGTCTATTACCGGCGGCTGGAAGGGAGCGGACGGGAGCCTGACGGGGGGTCCCGGTGACCGGACGCGTTTCCCGGTCCTGGCTGCTCGCCGCCATGGTCGCCGCCCTGGCCGCGCTTTTTCTGCTCGATTTGATGACCGGTTCGGTGACCATCGCGCCGGATCAGGTCCTTCGCGTCCTCCTGGGCGGCGACGCCGAGCGGGCGTCGTGGGAGAAGATCGTCTGGCTGTTCCGGATGCCCAAGGCCATCACCGCCGTCCTCGCGGGCGCGGGGCTGGCGTTGAGCGGGCTGCTGATGCAGACCCTGTTCCGGAACCCCCTGGCGGGCCCGTCGGTGCTGGGCATCAGCGCCGGGGCAAGCCTTGGGGTGGCCGTGGTGGTGCTATGGGCGGCCTCCGGCGGAGTCCGGCAAGGCTTCATCGAGGGGCTGGGCCTGACCGGCAAGGCCGGCCTGGTGTTGTCGTCGGCGGTCGGCGCGGGTTTGGTGCTGTCGGCGATCCTGGCCCTGGCCCGGCGGGTCCGCGATGTGATGACGCTCCTGATCGTCGGCATCCTGTGCGGCTTCGCGGTCAACGCCGGCGTCAGCGTCCTGATCCATTTCAGCGACCCGGAGCGGATTCAGGCCTACGTCGCGTGGACCTTCGGCAGTTTCGGGGCCGTCACCTGGAAGGACCTGGCGCTGTTCACGCCGGTCATGGTGGTGGGGGTGCTGGGGTGCCAGATGATCCGCAAACCCTTGAACGGTCTGCTGCTGGGGGAAAATTACGCCCGCAGCATGGGACTTCGGATCCGGCCTTTACGTCTGGCCGTCATCTGTCTCACCGCCCTCATGGCCGGCACGACCACGGCGTTCTGCGGTCCGGTGGCCTTCGTGGGCATCGCCGTGCCGCACCTGGGA
>CAYPCE010000476.1:0-2181 GCA_964409085.1 uncultured Desulfobacteraceae bacterium
CCTCTGTTTCGCGGCAGCCTTAACAGCCGGACCGGATAATTCCGGGCTTTTTCCGCCGTGTCGTCGGTGGAACCATCGTCCACGACGATGATCTCCCGACAGGTTTCAGGGTAATCCAACGCCAGCAGCGACGCCAGGCATTCGCCGATCTCGCCCCCCCGGTTGTAGACCGGGACAATAATGGAGACAGAGGGCGGATCATCGCCTTCCGCCCAGGTGCGGGGCCGCCAGTCGAGAAGCCGCGCCTGGCAAAGGCTGTCAAAAAACGCCAGGACGGTCGGATTGTCGGCGATGTCCGACGCCGGGAGGCCGGTCCAGCATTTTTCCAGCAGCCGCCGGGCGGACGGATTGACCCGGATGGCCCGCAACGGGTCGGTCTGGATGAGAACGCCGCTGTCGTCCTTTCCGGGACACAGGCGCACGCCCGGCCCCAGATGGAAGGTGCCGTCCGGAGCGGTCGGGGTCATCCCGATGCGGCCGCCGCCTTCGCGGCATGGTGTTCGAAATGCTTCATCGATTTCACCGTCACACAGTTGACCAGGCATCCGGGATCGGGGACCCCGAGTTTGCGCTGGGTGTGAAAGGCGATGGCCGGGCACCCGCCGTGGCAGAGATCGAACCGGTGGCAACTTTCGCAGGATTTGATCTCCAGTTCCCGGAAGGATTCGAAAACCGGCGAATGGCGCCAGATCTCCTCGAAAGAATCCTTCGGGAGTTTACCGGCCAGAAAATCGTCGTCCTGGAGAAAGGCGCACGGGTAGACCTCGCCCTTGGGAGAAACGCAGCAGGTGAGCTTGCAGGCGCCGCACATGTTGAGCCCCAGGGAACGCCGCTCCTCGGTGGTGACCGAGAAAAAGGAGTCGCCGGTGGAGACCCCGAGATGCTCGCTCAGCCATCCCGAGAAGGCCGCCATCTGGTCCCGGGAGACGTTGAGATCCGACCAGGAATCCTTGCCCCGGCCCGACGGCCTGAACCGCGACACCCGCAGCTTGGCGCCCACCGAGGCCGCCAGATCATGGAGTTTGTCCAGTTCCGGAAAACTGAGTCTTGTGAGAACGGTGTTGATGCTCACCTCGATGGAGCGGTCATGGAGATGCTCCAGGGCCTGCATCGCCGCCTTGAAGCTGCCCTTGCCCCGGATGGCGTCGTTGGATTCGGCCGCGGCGCCGTCCAGGCTGACCTGGATGTAGACCAGCCCCGTGTCCAGCCGACGGGCGATCTCGCGGTCGATGAGGGTTCCGTTGGTGCTGATACAGGTGACCATCCCCTTTTCATGGGCATATTCCATGAGATCCGGAAAATCGGGCCGCGCAAACGGCTCGCCGCCCCCGATGTTGAACTGGAACACCTTCCGCTCGGCCAGTTCGTCGATGACCCGCCGGCACTCGTCCGTGGTCAGTTCCCCATGCCGTTTCCGGCCCGAATCGGACAGACAGTGGATGCACGAGAGATTGCACTTGAAGGTGACCTCCCACGTCACGTTCACCGGGGCGGACAGCCCCATTTCAACATACTGATTGCCCATGGATCAACCCCTTTTCCTCGAGTACGCCCAATACCTGATGGACGCGATCCGATATCCACTGTTCCGGCCAGGCGTGGCGGCTGCCCAGATCCCCGATCAGGTCCCCGACGCTCTTTTTCCCGTCGAAAAAATCGGGCGCGATGAGATCCCTCGACGGGACGAAATAGAGCCGGGGCCCTTTGTAGTTATAAAACAACAGCCCGAAAACCTCGCTCCGGACCTGAACGCCTGTATTCAGATTGTAAATGGTGTGTGGTCCCATGCGTGTCCTTAAAAGGGTCGCCGACCGCCGGTAGGGGCGAAAGATGTTTCGCCCCTGCATAAACGGCCGGCGACGATCGCTTAGTAAATGCCGCAGATGCCGTCAACCGCCAGTTCTTCGACGTTGATCTCTTCGAGAATGACAGGCTGTTCGGTCACGACGTCTTCCTTGACTTCGACGTCTTTTTCCCTCGTTTCTTGTTCCATTCCTTTACCACCTCCTTTGTTGAAAAGGACCTCCGGGGTTTTCAAAACCCCGGAGGCCGGGTTGTGGGGTTACGGGGCCTGGCAGGTCCAGCCCCCGTCCACCGTGATCATGTTGCCGGTGATGCATTTGGCATCGTCGGTGACGAGCCAGAGGACGGCATTGCCGATGTCCTCGGGACTCACCTCGG
>CAYPCE010000477.1:0-2162 GCA_964409085.1 uncultured Desulfobacteraceae bacterium
TGTCCCTTCTCCAGCGGATGGAAAGCCCCGGGTATTGGGACAAATCAATCGGAAAGACCAGGCGGTCGATCGCTTCGGCATCCGGGACATCACCCTTTTTGTTTTTTCCAATGCCGTAGGCAAAAAATTTCCAGGGGCTTTTCAGCTTGACTTTTGCCGCGACGTCGCTGGCCTTGAGCTTGGGCTCCCGCCGGCCGAACGCGCCATCGTCCATGGCCATGAGTTTTTCATAAACATCAAGATCCGCTTCCAGGTCGTCGGTAACTGGCAGCAACGCGGCCAGCACAATGGCCCGGGCCATGATCAAGGGCTTGCGCCCCTTCCAGTAGGAGCCGAGTGCCGTCAATGTCTGGCCGGCCCCGGCCTTTCTTTCCTTTTGCGCTTCGGCTGAAATCTTCTGCGCCGGAAACACCCTTTCAATCAAGGCCGGCGCATCCCGCAATGCCAGGGGCTGTAAAGCAGGCCCGCTCTTCTTTGTACTTACATCCATATTTTTATTCCTGAACCTTGAACAAATCTAGCTGTTTGTCATCTTTTTTACCGGGATTCCCGCCCACCTTGCCATTGCTCCCGTTAGCGCGCCTCGGGCTGCGAATCGTCTTTTCCGGCGTGTCTCCCAGTGCATACCCCAATGCGGCGCGCCATCCTCGGCCCCGGTCTTCAGGCGCGCCGGTCGCCGCCGCGGTCATGCCAAACAGCCACCAGCGTTCCTCCGGGCGCAGGGCCAGCCAGTTGCGAAGGGCCTGACCCACTTTGGCCAGGGGTAAATCCTCAACCGCCCAAGCCAGCACGCAGAGCTCCTTGCCAAGGAGTCGATCCACGGGGTTATTTCCGACTTTCCAGTGGCTCGTGGCCAGCTCGTGGGCTTTTAACCGCTGGTTAAACAGGCGTTTGACGGGGTTGGATATCTCCGTCCAGACCGGGCGGGCGATTACGGCCCGGTCCAGCACCTGGTTGGCCTCGCCGTCCGCGTGCATCCCGAGGTCTTCGACAATGCGCACATCCCGCCGGCTGCCGCGCGGAATGCTGACAATGAAATGATGCGGCGCGGTGGTTACCGGTACGCCAAAGCCCGTGGTCCGGTGGGCCATTTTCTTGCCGGCACCCGGATTGTCCCTTTTTTGTGCCATTTAGGTATGGCCCTGTATGCCGCCGTGGGTTTATTGTTCCACGTTTTCAGGGGTCAGGTTGATCCCGGCAAGCTCCGCGAAGGCTTTGAGGTCAAAGCCGGTGCCGAAATTCGCGCCACCGCGGATGTTCACCTGCACCAGCGCATTGGGTTCATTGATGTTTTCGCGAAGGGCGCCGATCATCCGTTTGAGCATGTTGGGTTCTACAACCCGGCTGTTAAACCGGACCTGAACGGCCTGTTCGTCTTCGCCAACGGTCAGGGTCACTCCAAGGAAGCCTACACCGCTTCTGTCCTGAAGTTTGGCAATGATATCGAAAACCTTGTCCGTGGCGTCTATTCGAATTTTCTGGTTAACGAGCCGGGCGGGTTTTGTGTCGTCAAACTGGGGCCGTTTTTCGCCCTTTTCGGGGATGGTGAAGGAGTGTTGCTCAACGGCTTCCCCGGCGCCGGCGTGAACCTGGAAAAGGATGTTGTCATCGCCTATGGTGACGGGGCCTTCATAGACGCGCCCGTCACGGGGATTGGCGCCGTCCGTGGAATAGCGGATTTCTTCGGCGGGCGGGGTGACTTTGATCTCCACCTCGCGCCGGTCCGGATAATCATGAACCTGGTGGCGGATCTTGAGCTTCGCCACCCAGCGGACGGGATCACCGGTTTCATGCTCGCCCGACGGGTCCACCGTGAGAAAATAGAGGGTCGGGTAGCGGGTCCGAAAGCCCTCCAGATCCTCGGCGACGTCATCGGCTTCGGTGACCTCCGGGGTCACCGCGTAATAGACTTTCGGCGCCGGTCCCGCATTTTTGGGGTTTAAGGAAAGCACGATTTCATCGTTTTTTTCATCCATGGCCTGCTCAACGACGTTAATCCCCGTCTTGTTTTTCGGAAAAGGCCCTTTTTCGATATAGCCGTCCGTGCCTTCCCGCCAGCGCCCCTGGGCCACGGCCCCGTCCTTGAGTTTTTCAAGCCCCTTGATTCCGGGCATCCACGGCCATGCGGGGTTGCTTTTGGCCCGCATCAGCATATCGCGCCA
>CAYPCE010000478.1:0-2152 GCA_964409085.1 uncultured Desulfobacteraceae bacterium
CAATCCAAACAGAAAGGGGCCGCCTGATGAACCGCAAGATCGGCAACGCGCTGGTGGTGGGCGCCGGGATCGCGGGGATCCGCGCGGCCCTGGACCTGGCCGAGACCGGGTACGGCGTGACCCTCATCGACCGGACCGACCACATCGGCGGCATCCTGACCCAGCTCGACTACCAGTTCCCCACGGACCGGTGCGGGATGTGCCGGATGCTCCCCCTCGTGGACCGGGACGCCGGGTCCCAGCACTGCCTCCGCAAGGGGCTGTTCCATGAAAACATCGACATCCGCCTCTCCACCGAACTGGTGGGCCTGGAAGGGAGTCCGGGCGCCTACGCCGCCACCCTCCGGAGCCGCCCATCCATGGTGGACCGGGACCGGTGCATCGGCTGCGGGGCCTGCGCCGAGGTCTGCCCGGTGGAGGTCCCGGACCGGTTCAACGCCGGCCTGGGGACCCGGAAGGCCATCCACCTGCCCACGCCCCACGCCATCCCCAACCCCTACGTCATCGACGCGGCGGCCTGCACCCGGTGCGGGGCCTGCGTGGAGGCCTGCCCCACCGACGCCATCCACCTGCTGTCCGAACGGCGGCGGGCCTTCCGGATCCTGGTGGTGGACGACGAAACCATCGTCCGGGATTCCCTCAAGGAATGGCTCCATGAGGAAGAGGGCTTTTCCGTGGACACGGCCGCTTCGGGTCCGGAGGCATTGGAGATGCTGGCCAAGGCCGGCGAAGACGACGCCTACCGCCTGATGCTGCTGGACATCCGGATGCCGGAGATGGACGGCGTGGAAGTGCTGCGCCGGGCCAAAGCCGATTTCCCGGACCTGTGCGTGGTGATGATGACCGCCTACGCCGACGTGGAGACGGCGGTGGAGGCCATGAAGATCGGGGCCCTGGACTACCTGATGAAGCCCTTCGAGCCGGAGGTCCTCAACCCCAAGATCGTGGAGATCTTCGGCGACCTGGACGCTTCTCCGGGCGAGGAACTTTCCGTGGGGGCCGTGGTGTTGTGCGGCGGGGTCGATTATTATGATCCGGGGGGAAAAGCAGTGGATGGTGGTCAGTGGTCGGTGGATAGTTCGAATCCGGGGGCTGAAGCACCCCGGCAAACCCACGAACCCCTGTCCACTGGCCATGAACCCCTGTCCACCATCCTCCGCCTCGGCTACGGCGTTCTGCCCAACGTGGTCACCAGCCTGGAATTCGAGCGGATCTTTTCCGGCACCGGCCCCAGCGCCGGCCAACTGGTGCGGCCCTGGGACGGCAAGCCGGTCCGGAAGGTGGCCTGGCTCCAGTGCGTGGGGTCCCGGAACCTCCAGCTCGACGCGGATTTCTGCTCCAATATCTGCTGCATGTTCGCCATCAAGGAAGCGGAGGTGGCCCGGGAAAAGAGCGGCGGCGTCCTGGAACCGACCATCTTCTACATGGACATGCGGACCTTCGGCAAATCCTACCAGCGGTACCGGGACCGGGCCGAATCCGAGCTGGGGATCGCCTTCAAACGGGCCCGGGTCCATTCCCTGGTCCAGGACGAAGCGACCGGCGACCTCATGGTCCAGTACACCGACTACGACAGCGTCCACAAGAAGGAGCCCTTCGACATGGTGGTCCTGTCCGTGGGCCAGCGGCCCGCCGCCGGCACGGCCGAGCTGGCGGAAATGCTCGACATCCCCCTGAACCCCTGGGGCTTCATGGAGACCGAGCCCTTTTCCCTGGAACGGACGGCCCAGGAGGGCATCCTGGTGGGCGGGGCCTTTGCGGGCCTCAAGGACATCCGGGAAACGGTCCTCCAGGCCGGGGCCGCGGCCTCGGAGGCCTCCCGGGTCATCCATGGCGCCGGCGGCGGTTTGTCCGAAGAGCCGGGTCCGGAAACGGAATACCGGGACGTGTCCCGGGAAATCCCCCGCACCCTGGTGGCCGTCTGCACCTGCGACAACTCCATCCCCGGCGCCGACCCGGAAACGGTGACCCGCCGGCTGAAAACCGACCCCCAGGTGGCGGACGTCTTCTTCCTCGACCGGGCCTGCACCGCCGAGGGATGGGCGTCCCTGGCGACCCGCATCAAGGAACGCCGGCCCAACCGGGTTCTCATCGGCGCCTGCCTCCCCTTCGTCTACGCCAGAAAGCTGAACGCCCTCGGCCGCGAAACCGG
>CAYPCE010000479.1:0-2150 GCA_964409085.1 uncultured Desulfobacteraceae bacterium
ATGCGACCGACGCCGAAGTGGCGATCCTGGACCCGGCCGACGACCGCATCGACGAAACCATCGGCACGGTCCTCAATCCGGTTCAGGTGGTCTTCGTATCCAAACCGGCCGCCCCGCCGGTGGATGATGATGATGTTATCGATGATGACGACGATTCGGGCGGCGGAGGCGGCGGCGATTGTTTTATCGGCGCATCCCGTTTTTCGGGCGTCGGGACCGGCCTCTGGGCGGCCCTGGCCGCGTGTTTCGGTCTTTTGGCTTGCCTGTCAAAGGGAAAACGGAATTGAATAAGAAAAAGGTGATCCCATGAAAACCGGTGTAATCGTATATGTGACCGGGGCCGAGCCCCGGAACGAGGATTTCGACGAAGCGCAAGCGGTTCGAAATCTGGACGTGGAGGCGGACCGGGTGGCGTTTGTCTTTTCCGATGAGGGAGAAGAATCCCTGGTCCAGGCCTGGACGGAGATGACGTTGAAGGGCATGGCCCGGATTCTGTGCCTGGTGGGCGAACGGGTTCAGCCTTCACTGGTCCGGCTGACCGGCCGCCAGCTCCAGCTCAGAGGGGTTTCCTGAACGACCCAGACGGCGGACGCCGCCAAGGCGTCCGCCCAATTTTCATTATAGGCGGTTTTCATGCGGATGAACACGATTGGGCGGCAGGCTATGCCGCTATGGATGGGCCTGCTTACGCTAAGCCTTTTGGCTTTGCCGTCAAAAGGGTACGCTGAAGACTGCGCGGTGTCCCTGGATCTGGAATATGTCGCGTCCGCCGAAATCGTTGCGCGGGTCGTCAATGATGTCACCCACAAGACCTTGCTGATCCATCTGGCGTCGCCCATGGCCGTCTCTTCCACCCTCGAAGGGTTCCGAGAGAACATCCGCCATGTGGGCAACAGCTACACGCCGCCCCAGTGTTGGGCGCTTTATCACCGAATCGGGCTGGAAACCTCCCGGAAACAGCTCCTCCGGGCCGTAGGCCGGGATGCCGCCGACACCAGCCTGCTCTTCACCGGCGCGAACATGGACCATCTGTCGGTCCGGAAAAAAGCGCACCGGGACATGACCGTTTACGCCCTTGTCACGGCCGGCGTGCGGTCCAACGCCTTGCGCATGGCCGAAGACGTGGGCCGGTTTTACGAGCCCGGCACCATCAACATCATCCTGCTAACGAACATGCAGCTCACCCGCCGGGCCATAAACCGGGCCATCATCACCGCCACTGAAGCCAAAACCGCCGCCTTGTGGGACATGGACATCCGGTCCGCCTACACGCCGCTGACCAACCCGGCCACCGGCACGGGAACGGACAACGTCATCGTGGTGGAAGGCGCAGGGCCTCGCATCGACAAGACGGGCGGCCATACCAAGATAGGGGAACTGATCGCCAGGGCGGTTTATGCCGGCGTCCGGGAAGCGGTGCGCCGACAAAACGGCATCGTTGCCGAACGGGATGTTTTTCAACGCCTCAAGGATCGACGCATTGATCTGCCCGGTCTGCTGGCGGATGCCGCCGGCGGCGTGGATAAAAAGGGTTTGCTCGCGAGGCTCGAATCCGTATTGCGGGAACCCGAATACGCCGGCTTTATCCAAAGCGCCATGGCCGTCAGCGATGCCTACGAAAGGGGGCTGATCGCGAATATCCACGGATTCGACCGCTGGTGCGACGCCGTCAGCCGGAACATCGCGAAAAGACCCATCGACCACCCCCGGAATTTCGATTTTTCAGAGCCGCTTCCCCTGCCGCTGGCAATGGCCTTCAAGGCGTTGCTGAATGGCCTTGCGGTCAAAACCGATGAGGATTTTCGATAAAAATGTTCACCGGAAAACCGGCCAAACGCCATCGCGCCCAAACACCATGGTTTTGCCTGTTGATAGGTGTCTTCATGTGTTTTTGCGCTCCTGGAACGGCAGCCGCCGGTGAACGGGTCATCATGGACGGGGCGGGCCGGACGGTCCGGGCGCCCGACGATCCCCGGCGGGTCATCGCCCTGGCCCCCAGCATCACCGAGGTCCTCTTCGCCCTGGGCGAAGAGGACCGTCTGGCGGGCGTCACCCGGTTCAGCGACTACCCGGAAGCGGCGACCCGGCTGCCCCGGGTGGGATCCTACGTTCATTTGGACCTGGAACGCATCGCGGCCCTCAACCCGGAC
>CAYPCE010000480.1:0-2150 GCA_964409085.1 uncultured Desulfobacteraceae bacterium
CCGGTTCTGGCGGACCCCGATCCAGACCAGACCCGCGCCTTCGAGGGCCCAGGCGGCGGCGGTCCAGCGCCCCTCCAGCCCCATGGGGATGGCCAGGCTCCCGAAGACCACGCCCATGGCCAGAAAGACTTCGGTCAGAAGGCGCATCCCCTCCTCGCGCCGCCGCCACAGGAGCGCCGCCAGCCCGATGTAGACCCCGCTCATCCCCAGCGCGCTGAAGGCGATGCCGAATTCGTACCGGTGAACCATCGCCCCCTGGAGCGAAAACACCACGATGGGAACGCCGAAAACGAGGGTTCCATCGACGTACCCCTTGAGGCGGGGCGGCTGCTTTCGGGCGAACAGCACCGCGATGGCCGTGTAAAACAGGAAAAAAAGGATGAGGAACGGCTCCACCGTGGCGAAATGGTCCGGACGGTAGTATTCGGCGCCCCAGACGCCTCCGATGCCGAAAGTGAAGGCCGCGCCCAGCAGGTTCAGGGGCCGCCAGGCCTTGAAAAGGGCGACGCCGAGGATGCCGGCGTTGAGGAGCCCGTAATAGGCGAAGAGCGCCACATGGCTGCCGCCGCCGGAGGAGGTGAGCACCGGCGCCAGAAACCCGCCGGCGGCCCCGAAGGCCGCAAGGGACATGCTGTTCTGGAGGACGGCCAGGATGCCCGACAGCCCGACCAGGGCCACCATCAGCCCGAAGGCCAGGAGCAGGGGGACCAGACCGTAGAGCTTGGCGGCGGCGAAAAGGGTCAGATAGAGAACGCCAATGCCGCCGCCCTGGAGCAGCAGGGCATAGTCGGCCCGGCGTTTCCGGAGCCGCCACCCGACAACGAGGAGCGCCGCCCCTCCCGCCGCCACCCCGGCCAGCCGCAGCCAGGCGGGCAGGTAATCGTTGGCCGCCGCGTATTTGGCGAGAAACGCCACCCCGAAAAAGAGGACGATCAGCCCCATCCGCACCACCGGGTTGCCGGTGGTCAGAAAGGTCTTGATCCGGTCCGCCGCGCGTTCCGCGAGGTTCGGAGAGGTCGCCGCCGGCGGCGGCGTTGGCCGAGATGCCGGCGCTTCGGCCGTTTCCGCCGTCGTTTCCCATTCATCAATGTCCCACTCGAGATCCGACGGTTCCGGCGCCGCTTCCGCCCGCGGTTCATCAACCGAATCATCGCCGTCCGAATCGTCCACTTTGGGCTCGTCTCCGGCCGGCCGTTCGGGGGGCGGGGGCTCCGGTTCAATTTCCGGACGGATCGATCCCCGCCCGTATTCGGCCAGCCGTCCTTCGAGCCGCTTGACCCGCCGTCCCTGCTCCACCGCCACCCCCGCCAGAAACCCCAGGACGAGCCCCAGAACCGGCGGGGCCTCGGTCAGACCGTATCCGAAAACCGCGCCCACAAGCGCCAGAATATATCGCATAAACGTCTCCAGAAGGGCCGGCGGATCAAGGCCCGGTTTTCGGATCGGGTCTCAGGGCGAGAGGATCACGGCGGCATCGACGGCCACCGGTCGGCCTCCCTGGATGATGACCGGGTTGATGTCCACTTCCCGGATTCGGGGAAAGGCGGTCCCGAGGTCCCCCAGCCCGACCAGGATCCGGGCCAAAGCGCCCCGGTCCACCGGCGGCACGCCCCGGAAGCCGTCCAGCAGCTTTTGGGCCTTCAGGCGGCCGATCAGGGCCAGAGCCTCTTTTATCGACAAAGGCGCGACGGCGAATTGCGCGTCCCCGATGGCCTCGGCCAGCACGCCGCCGAACCCGCACATGACGCCGGGGCCGAATTGCGGATCGCGGACGAGCCCGACGATGAGTTCAAGATCGCCCACGATCTGGCGCTGCACCAGCACCGTTCCGCGCCCGCCCATCCGGTCCGTCAGCTCGGTAAAGGCCGCCTCCACCGCGGCCGGATCGCCGACGCCCAGCCGGACCAGGCCGCCCTCGGTTTTATGGACCTCGCCCGGCAGGAGCCCCTTCATGACCACCGGATAACCGAAGCGTTCCACCGCGGCCAGGGCGTCACCGACCGTCGCCGCCGGGGCCTCGTCCACCGTCGGAATTCCGCATAAGGAAAGAATCCGTTTCGACCGGTGCTCGTCCAGGACCCCCTCGCCGGTCAATTCAGCCGCCACCGCTTCGGGCATCGCCCCGGCGTCCACCGGGTCCACCCCGTCCA
>CAYPCE010000481.1:0-2146 GCA_964409085.1 uncultured Desulfobacteraceae bacterium
TCCATGTCCGTTACGGCGCGACGGATTTCGAGACCCTGATGGAAGATCCGGGCAATGCGGGTTGGTGGCCGATCCTGACCCGGTCGGATTCGACCACCGCGCTGGGGGTGGCCGACTATATGCAGCAGTTCACGAATTTCTACCTGTCCCTTCTGCCGGACCCGGCGTCGTGGCCCCAGGGCGCGGCGCCCGGGGATCGCATTTTCCATGAACCCGAGACGCCCGTTCAGCGGGCAACCTATGATGCCGACGGGAACCTGCACGCGCTGTTCCTGCCGCAAGTAAGAAGCGCCGGAACCCCGCGGCACGCCGCGCCATCCGATGTTTTGGGATTTAAGGTCACGCATGCCGTGAAAGACGCCGCGACCGGCCAGTGGCAGGTCGCGGACGTGGTTTCCACGCCGGGATCCGGAGAAAGAAGCGCGTCCATGGCCATCGACGCCGACGGGGTGATCCATGTCGTGTTCGGCTACCGGGAGGCCACCGTGGCCAACACCTCCCTTGGCTATATCAATAACGCGGGCGGCGCCTGGGGGGAGATCACCTGGATCGACGGCGAAAGAAGCGACCACCCCGACGCCTACGCCGACTCCGGGGACCGGCCGAAAATCGCCATCGCTTCCGATGGAAAACTGATGGTCGCTTACGGCGCCTGGAGGCAGGCAATGCGTTTGGCCACTTTCGACGGTGACGCCTGGCATTTGGAAAATGTGGAAGTAACGGAAACCACTGACGTGATCCATGGCCACTGGAGCATATTGTTCAGGATCGATTCCAATGACCGTCCGCATATCGCATACAGATGTTCCGATCTACAACTCAGATACGACGACGACGGCAACCCCATCTACGATGCGGCTGGATACCACTCGGGCCGGGTCATTGGCATGTTCGTCCACTACGCCACAAAAGACGAAAGTGGCTGGACGGTGGAAAACGTCGGGGAGGCGGCGGGATGGAACGACAAGTTCCTGGTCACGCTCGGCTTCACGTTGAGTAATGACCGCCCGGTCATCGTCACCGGATATCAGGACGAACTCAACGGCAGGACCCTGCGGCTCAAAAGCGCCGAAAAAATCGACGGAAACTGGATCACGAAATCAGTTTACGAAAAGGAGGACGGTTACTACGGATGGTTTCAGATCGGGGCGGAGACCGACGCGACTCAAAACGTCCACATCTCCTTTTGCGCCGAATTCAGTGGTGGGGGCGACGATTCGCCATATCCGACCGCAGGACACAGCCTGATGTACGGACACTATGACGGAACGGCATGGCAGGTGGAGACCGCCGTAGGCGCTCATGCCGCAACCGGAGCTCAAACCCGACACGCCGCGGGCTCGTCCGTCTCCGGTTTCTTTGTGGGAAACACCCAGGACGTCGCGGTGGATGCCAACGGGAAACCGGCGATCGTGTATATGGGCCGGTTCGAGAGCAGCGGCTTCCATTCCTTTTCCATCGGCGGGATCTATGAATGGATCAAATCGGGAATGGCCATCTGATAAGATCCGAAGGCACTCCGCTGAACGGTTCGCCGGTCGCCTTGTCGGGGCCGGCAGACCAAAAAATCCAATCGATGAACAACCGGGTCACGAAGGCCTTCCCTGTAAAGACAAAGGGATTCCTTCGTGGCCTTTTTCTTTGGGGGCGGCGCGAAACCCCGGCCGCGCCCATTGGAGCGAAGAAAGATGGATAGAGCGACGATTATCGGATTGGGCGACATCTCCAAAGGGGATTTCGGCATGGGCTGTTACGCCGTGGAACTGATGGCGCGGGAGCCCCTCGGCGAGGCGGTGCATCCGGTCTATCTGGGCAACGATCCACGATGCGCCGGCGGGTTTCTTTACGAAACCGAACTGGCCATCATCGTTGGCGCCCTCGACCTGACCGGCGTGTCGGGTCGGCGCCATGAATGGCCCCATGCAACTTTTCAGGCGCATGCCGGCTGGCTGAGGGCCGATCAGCCGTGGATCGGGTATCTGAACGAGGCGCTTGCGAGAGTGGAACTGGCCGGGGGGATGCCGAAGGATCTTCTGTTTTTATGGGCGGAGCCGGCCGTTCGGCACGGACTGGTCATGTCCGAAACCATGCGCCGGGCCCTGTGGCGGATTCGGCGGACCATCCAATACCGGTTGTTCGAAGCCGG
>CAYPCE010000482.1:0-2146 GCA_964409085.1 uncultured Desulfobacteraceae bacterium
ACCAGGTCTTTGCGGACCACCCGGCCGGAGAAGACCCGGTTGGCCTTGTCGTCCAGGGCGTCGCGGGGGATGGGGGATTCGGATGGGGATGCCATGGCTGCCTTATCGGGTTCCGAGTTTCACGTGGATGTCTTTGGACTGGGCCAGGACGCTGTCCGACGCCGGGTCCTGGATCACCACCCGGACCGCGTCCACGTCGTCGTTTTCCAGGATCATGCCCACGGCCGCGGTCTTTTCCGGGTGGAGGGTCACGTCGCCCTTTTCCGGGTCGTAGTCCGCGTCCAGGGCCATGCCGGCCTTGCCGACGATGACGCCCTTGGAGAGCAGGAGCGGCCGCACGGTGAAGGGCCGGTCGTCGAAGAGCCCCGCCAGGGTCAGTTGGATGCCGAAGGTCCGGTTGGCGATCTCGTCGGGCGCGCCCAGGAGCCGGACCTCGCCGCCGGGGCCCGCGGGCGGCTCCTCCTTGCCCATCTTGAGGGTCAGCACCGGCACGATCATCTCCTGGAGGCTCAGGCCGCCGTGGTGGAATCCCAGATCGCCGCCGGTCTTGAAGACGCCGACGCCGGTGGGGAAGATGAACTCCAGGTCCGTGTCGCAGCCGATCTGGCTGCCGGTAAGCCGCACCGTCCCCGGCGGCGTGGCGCCGCCATGGCCGATCCAGCACCGGCGGTGGATCTCCAGGGTTTGGCCGCCGGGCGGGTCGGTCTTGAAGGCGTCCTCCTTCCGGCGGGTGAAGAGGTGGCCGTGGTCGGCGGTGATCACGAACCGGTGGACCCCGGCGACGGCCAGTTTTTTGACGGCCCGGGCCACGTTGCCCACCATGGTGTCCATGAGCTGGCGGGCCACCAGGCTGCCGGCCAGTTCCCCCAGGGCGTCGATCTCCTGGGACCGGATCACCGTCAGCGGGGCTGATTCAACGGTTTTTTGGAGTTTTTTGGCGGACATCTCCAGCAGCTTTTCCAGCGCCATCTCCACCGCGCCCGGGACCCGGGCCTTGAGGTGCTTCATCCGCTTGACGACCGTGGGCAGGGCCGCGCCGTCCACTTTGGCGGCGAGCTTGCCGACCTCATTGACCACGCCGAACCCGGTTTCCGCGCCCGGCAACAGGGCCGCCATGCCCAGGGGCGTGATGGTGGGCCGGACCGCGACGGCGGGCTTGAGGACGAGGTCCCGCCCGCCGGACAGCAGCGCCGTCAGGGCCGGGGCCATGGCGAAGCGCATGGCGTCCACCAGGAAATAGGCGGTGGGCGTCTTTTCCGCTTCGACGATTGATGAGAAAACTTCGGTCTGGGGGAGCGCGCCCTCCACGGTCCAGTCGTGGGCGGCCAGGGCGGCGGTGAACCCGGCGGTCATCTCCTGCAAATAGTCCTCGTAGGCCTGGCGCACCGTCTCCAGGGCCGCTTCGTTTTCGGGTTCTTCTTCCATTTTGGCGACCCATGCCTCCAGGGCGTGCTGGGCCTCGTCCACCCGATGCCAGCCGTCGTCCCGGCAATAGGCGTCCACCCAGGCGCCGGGCGGGTCGGTCTTCTTTTTGAGCCCGGTTTTGGCGGACTGGACGGCGAGGCCCAGGCGGGCCATGAGCCGGCAGGCCCGCCACTGGGACTGGCGGGGAAGGCTTCGGTCCACCCAAAAGCTCCGTTTCCGTTCGTCGGCCACCCGAAGGGCGTCTTCGTGTCGGCCTTGCCGGATCAGCTCGCCGACACGGGAGAGGAGGGCGGCCTCCTCGAACCGGAAGGTGTCGATCCGGCCCAGGCAGTCGGGGTCGATGGACTGGGCCGCCAGGTTCAGCTCGCCGGCGATCTCGTCGGCCAGGGGCGCGTAGGCGTCCGGGTGGTCGGCCCGGAGGGTCCGGGCGGTCTTGCAGGCCAGGTCGAGCTGCTCCGGGGTCTGGGGGGCGGGGATCATCGAAACGGAGCCGGGCGGGTCGCAGGAGAGGTCGGCGCGGAATTCGTTGACCAGGATATACCGGAGGGTTTTCCGCCGGGCGTCGGGCAGGGGCGTATCCGGCGAAAGGTCGAACCCCAGGCGGGCGGCGATGAGCCGGAACAGCTCCGGGGCCGCGCCTTTTTCGGCGATGTCCATGTCCCGGTCCGGGTCGGCCAGAAAGGCGGCCAGGAGGGCGGCGTTGCCCCGGCGGTCCTTGAAC
>CAYPCE010000483.1:0-2140 GCA_964409085.1 uncultured Desulfobacteraceae bacterium
CGCACCACCGTTTTTATCGCAGCACTGGCTTCCATCGCCTTTATCGCCGGGACGGGACCTGACCGGGCGTTCCCGGCGGCATCCGACCCCGCCCCGGCGTCCACAATCCTCTCCATGGAAGAGGCCATCGTTACGGGCCTCCGGCGGAACCTGAAACTGGAGATCGCCCGGCTGTCGGTGCCGTCCGAGAAACAGGGGGTGGCGGAAAGCCGGTCGGCCTTCGACCCGGTTTTCGAGGGAAGCCTGACGACGGAAGAGGAAAAATATCCCACCGGGTCGGTCCTGTACGACGACGCCTACCGCCGCACGGAACGGACCGAGGCCCGCGCCGGCGTCGGCAAACGGTTCGACTTCGGGCTGGAATCCCGGTTTTCGGCCCGGGGGGGCCGGACCGAATCCAACTCCCTGGCCAACTCCCTCGACCCGCAGTACCGCCAGATCTTCGTGCTGGAGCTGACCCAGCCGCTTCTCCGGGGCTTCGGACGCGATCCCAACACCAGCGACATCCGGATCTCCCGGAACCGGGTCCGGGAGGCGGCCCTGGCCACCCTCCATCAGGCCCGCACCCTGTCCGGGGCCATCGAATCGGCCTATTTCGACCTCGTCCAGGCCCAGACGATCCTGGACCTGCGCATCGAATTCCGGGAACTGGCCCGGCAACTGGCCGAGGGCAACGCCAAGCGGCAGCAGGCCGGGATGGTCCCCATCACCCAGGTCCGGGAGTCGGAGACCGCTGTGCTCGACCGGGACGAGCAGGTGCTCCTGGCCCGCCAGCGGGTGGAGACGGCCGCCAACCGCCTGAAGGACCTCATGGAGATCCGAAGCGGCGGCCCTCCGGCCACGAATCCCCTGCCGGCGGTCCACCGGTCCTTTCCGGAACTTCGGGAAGCCATGATCACGGCGTTCAAGGAACGGGCCGACCTCCGGCGGCTCCATGTGGCCCTGGAGAGCCGGAACATCCGGCTGGCGTTTTTGAAAAACCAGCGGCTGCCCCGGCTCGACCTCACGGCCACCTTGGGACTCAACGGCCTGACCGGCGACGACCGGCCGGTGCAGCTTTTCGGTCAGGCCGAGGAAAGCCCCCTGGAGGGGGACTGGGACGACCATCTGGAGCGGGCCCTGGAAGGGGACGGCCACCACTGGGCCGTGGGACTGAAGTTTTCCTACCCCATCGGCAACCGGGCCGCGGACGCCCGGTACCAGCGGGGCCAGCTCAAAAAACGGCAGGTCATCTACAGGGTGAAGCGGCTGGAGGGGACCATCGAGACCGAGATCCGCAACGCCCTGGTCCAGGTGGAGCGGAGCCTCCAGCGGGTGGAAACCGCCGACCGATTCGCCGACCTGGCGTGGGAGACCTTGCAGGGGGAGATGAAGCGACTGGCGAGGGGCCTTTCCGACACCTTCCGCATCCTGGACCAGCAGGAGGATCTCATCGCGGCCCGGATCCGCGCGGTGCGGGCCGCCGTCGATTTCCACAAGGGGCTGGCGGGGCTGTACACGGCCATGGGAACCAATCTGCGGCGGTACGGGATCATGGCGGAAATCGAGTCCGATTAGCGGGTTGACGAGAACCCCGCCGGCGTGAAAGAAGACGGATGCTGCACCGAATCATCGCCCTGACCATTAAGGAGATTCTCTCCCTGCTCAAGGACAAGAAGAGCCGGTTCACCATCGTGATCCCGCCCATCGTCCAGCTCCTGGTTTTCGGATACGCCGCCACCTACGACCTCAACGATGTCCCCTTCGCGGTCTACGACGAAGATCGGAGCGCGGCCTCCCGGGACCTGATCGCCCGGTTCACGGGCTCCCCCAACTTCACCCTGACCGATCGGATCGACCACCAGGGCGAGATCGCCGATCTCGTGGACCGGAAGGCGGTGCTCCTGGTGGTCCACATCGGCCCGAATTTCAGCCGGGACCTGCTGACGGGGGGCGGCGGACAGCTCCAGGCCATCCTGGACGGCCGCAACTCCAACACCGCCATGATCGCCCTCAACTATGTTCGGGACATCGTCACCCGCTTCAACGAAGACTGGCTGGCGAAAACCGGGGGCCGGACCCCGCCGGCCCGGCTGAACATCCGGGCCTGGTACAACGCCAACCTGGAGAGCCGGTGGTACATCGTCCCCGGCATCGCGGG
>CAYPCE010000484.1:0-2127 GCA_964409085.1 uncultured Desulfobacteraceae bacterium
CCCCAGAGCCGGATGCCCGTCTCTTCGGCGACGGCGTCGAGGGTTTTCTGGCGTTCCACGCCCTCCGGACCGGCTTCGGAAAACCCGCCGGATTCGATCATGACGCCCCGGATCCCGCGGTCGGCGCAGGCCCGGATCACCTCGGCCACCCGGTGACCCGGCACGAAAACGATGGCCAAATCCACGGGGTCGGGCGCGTCGGCCACCGACGGATAGCAGGGGACCCCGTCGATCTCTTCGTAACGGGGATTGACCGGGTAGATGCCGCCGTCGAAGCCGGTTTTGAGATTGTTCAATATGGCGAATCCCCCTTTTTGGGGGTTGGCGCTGGCGCCGATGAGGGCGATGCCTCTGGGTTTGAAAAAGAAATCCATGAGATGGGCCATCCTCCTTACCGTAAAGATTCATCGAACATTCCAAGGGATTTCTTAACGCCGCCACTTCCGGGAGTCAAGGCAAAGCGACCCGGCGATTTGCCTTTTGGAACCGCACCATGGTAACAGGAAAGACTGCGGACGACGAAAACGCCATTCCGTCGTTTGCCCAACCCGAAACCGAGCCGCATCGCCGACATGGACATATCGACCACCGACATCGCCCATCCCACCATCCTGATCGCCCACGGGGACCCCGTCCTGCTATCCGAACTGGCCGGCAAAACGGCGGACTGGGGATACGCGCCGGTGAGCGTCGCCACCGCCGAAGCGGCCCTGGCCCGGATCGCCATCGAGACGCCGGACCTGGTGCTGCTGGACCTCTGCCTGGGGGAGGATCAGGACGGCGCGGTCCCCGCCGAAACGGTCCGGGACCGGTGCGGCGACATCCCCATCCTCTACCTGGCGCCCTCCGAAGCGGCGGCCGAGGCGCGGTTTCCCCGACCCGCCCCCTTCGGCTGCCTGGTCGCGCCGCCGCCGGATCCCCTGCTCCGGGGGATGATGGAGATGGCCATCTACCGCCACCGGATGGAAAAGCGGCTGGCGGAAAAAGAACGCCAGATCGTCGATCTCCAGCGCCGGATCCGACGCCCGTCGGCCCCATCTTCCACTCGCCCCGAAGGGGGCAAAAGCGAGCCGGCGGCCGCGGCGGAAAAGTTCGGCCTCATCGCCGACGCCTCCTCGGATTTCATGACCCTGATCAACCGGGATTACGTTTACGAGGCCGCCAACAGCGCCTACTGCAAGGTCCACGGCAAACCGCCGGAGGAGATCGTCGGCGGCTCCGTCGAGGCATTGTGGGGCGGGGAGACCTTCGACGCCGTGATCCGGGAGTGCCTGAACCGCTGCTTCAGCGGCGAAGAGGTCCATTACGAAGCCTGGTTCCGGTTCGACGGCCGGCCCAAGGGGTATTATTCCGTCAACTATTATCCCTTCCGGGACGAAGACGGCATCGTGACCCACGCCGCCGTGGTCTCCCGGGACATTACCTCCCGGAAGCGGATGGAGGAAGGGATCCGCGCATCACTGGAGGAGAAGGAGGTGCTGCTGCGGGAGATCCACCACCGGGTCAAGAACAACCTCAACGTCATCATCTCCCTTGTGGACATGCAGGAACGCCAGTCCGCCGACGAAGAGGTGTCCATGGCCCTGACGGAACTCCAGGAGCGGATCCGGGCCATCGCCATGGTCCACGAAGACCTCTACCAGTCGGAAAACCTGGCCCGGGTCGCCTTCCGGAACTACCTGGAAAACCTGGTCACCGATCTTTTCACCGTCTTCGATTCCGAGGGCATCTCCCTGGACATGGCGGTGGCGGACGCGGCCCTCTCCGCCGACACCGCCATCCCCGCCGGCCTGATCGTCAACGAACTGATCACCAACGCCCTGAAGCACGCCTTCCCCAAGGGGCGCCGGCGGCGGGCGGGCGGGAACGAAATCCGGATCCTCTTCCGAAAGGAAAAGGGGATGTGCCTGCTGACGGTCCAGGACAACGGGATGGGGCTGCCCCCCGATCTCGACTGGCAGGCGGCCAACAGCCTGGGGCTGCGCATGATCCGCATTCTCGCCAAACAGCTCATGGGCACCCTCCAGGTGGACGACGGCGAGGGGACCACCATCTCCGTCGCCTTTCCCGCCGTTTCGAAGCGGCCCATTTTCTCGAGGAAACCGCGTGACCCGGAAAAAGATCCTC
>CAYPCE010000485.1:0-2119 GCA_964409085.1 uncultured Desulfobacteraceae bacterium
TCCAAGCACATTATGCTCCATTTGAGCAAACACGCCGACCGGGAGTGGACCCCGAGGGAACTGAAGAGAGAGTTGGGGCTCGAGATCGATGAAAACGAAATCAAAACGCTGTTGCAAAACATGGTCAAGGCGGATTTGATTCAGCGGGGGAATTCGGACATCGATTACCGGGGGCTCACGGACGGAACACTGGCCCTGATCCTCCGGCATCGGTTCGAGAAAGAGATCGCCGCCTATCAACCCGACGCGCCGCGAACCGACTTGAAGGGGGCGTTCCATGAGGAAATCCAGCGTTTGAAAAAAGAAAAGCGTTCCCTGCAAGGCATGGTCAATCATCTCGGCGGCGTGATGGCCGAATATCTTTTGTTCACCGAGTTCAGGAGCAAAAAGCGGTTTCGGCTTTCCCGGTATTTTGAAAACGTGAATGACGACGTTGAGTTGAACATCGTGGACGCGGCCATGCGGAGAAAATTCCAGCGACCCGACGGCAAGGCGATGGAAATGGACGTGCTGGCGGAATCGGCCTGCGGCCGGCTTTTGGCCGTGGAGGTGAAGAAAACCCAGGCGCCGGTCGGATCGCCGGTTGTCGAGGATTTTCTGGAAAAGGTCCGGGTTTTCGCCGAGCTGAACCCGGAAAATGTCGTGTTGCCTGCGTTTTTTTCCGCGGGCGGGTTTGTCGAAGACGCCGCGGGGTTTTGCAAGGAAAAAGGGATCGCGATGGCGACGGGGATTGAATTGTTTTAAAATTTTGAAAACAGGAGACCCAAACCATGCGACATCCATTGCCCGAATCCATCGGCGCCCCGGACCTTCTCGTGGGCCGGGAAAAAGAATTCGACCTGTTCAACAAATGGATATCCCGGATCCCCAAGCGGCTTTCCAAATCCAGGGCCATTTTGGCCCGGCGCAAAAGCGGGAAGACCTCGATTTTGCATCGCCTCTTCAACCAATTGTGGAGCGACAACGGCGAGGTGATCCCGTTTTACATCAATGTTTCGGAAAAAAATATCTGGCTACCGGATTTCGCGGAGCGGTTCTACCGCGCGTTCGCTTCTCAATACATTTCATTCATGGAACGCGACGAGACGATGGTCAGGGAGCCGCTCTCGCTGGAGGAAATCAAACAATACGGCCTCGGCAAGGGCAACAAATCCTTTGTCAAGGACGTTGATTCCATCCGCCATTATTGGGAACAGAGACGTTTTGATTTTGTGTGGGACATCGCCAGCGAGGCCCCGCATCGTCATGCCGGGGTTTCCGGCGTTTTTTTCCTGGTGATGATCGACGAATTCCAGAACACCGGGGAATACATTTACATGGACCCGGAACATCAGATCCGGGATGAAACCATCCCCGGCACATGGCACGACCTGTCCGAATCCAAGCTCGCGCCCCTGCTGGTCACGGGTTCCTACGTCGGCTGGCTGATCAACATCATCGACACCTACCTGGAAGCCGGCCGTCTGAAGCGGTACATGATGAATCCGTATCTTGAACCGGAGGCCGGGCTGGAGGCGGTTTACCGCTACGCGGCCCATCTCGAGGAGCCGATAACCAATGAAACCGCCCCGCAAATCAACCATTTGTGCGGGTCCGACCCGTTTTTCATCTCCTGCGTGATCCAGAGCGATTTCGAGGGCAAGGACCTGACCTCGGAAGAGGGCGTGGTCAACGCGGTCCATCATGAAATCACGGATCGGCTTTCCGAGATGTCCATGACCTGGGGGGAATACATCGAGCTGTCCCTGAAACGGATCAACACCGTCAATTCCAAGCACATTATGCTCCATTTGAGCAAACACGCCGACCGGGAGTGGACCCCGATGGAACTGAAGAGAGCGTTGGGGCTCGATATCGATGAAAACGAAATCAAGACATTGTTGCAAAACATGGTCAAGGCGGATTTGATTCAGCGGGGAGGGTCGGACATCCGATACCAGGGATTGACGGATGGAACACTTTGCCTGATCTTACAACACCGTTTCGAGGAAGAGATCGCAGCATATCAACCCGACGCGCCGCAAACCGACTTGAAGGGGGCGTTCCATGAGGAAATCCAGCGTCTGAAAAAAGAAAAGCGTTCCCTGCAAGGCATGGTCAATCATCTCGGCGGCGTGAT
>CAYPCE010000486.1:0-2119 GCA_964409085.1 uncultured Desulfobacteraceae bacterium
TCGCCGATGAGGCCGTGAAAGCCGTCTTTTCCGCTCAGTTCCCGGCGCAAGTCGGTGATGAGGGTTTCTTTGGCGATGGTCTCGCTGAGGTCGGAAATCGTCTCCACCCCGCCGATAACCTGCCCGTTGCCATCCCGCAGCACCGAGGCGTTCTTCAACACGTAAAGCGGCGAACCGTCCTTTTTGCGGAGCGTGCACCGGCAGCGGCGGATCGTCCCGTCGCGGAACAACGAACAGAAGGCACCCTCATCCCCCCCTCTCTGGGCCTTGGAACAGGTATCGCAGTCGAGCACCCGGCAGCCCTGCCCGATGAGTTCGTCGGACCGGTAGCCCGTTATCGACTCCATGGCCGCGTTCACCGACAGGATGACGCCCCGTTGATCCACGATCATCAACCCGTCCGCCATGGTGTCGATGACAGTTTTCCAATAAGCGCTCTGGTTGTTATCCGTCATGGGGGAAGCATCCCGGAAAATTCGTTTCGCTTCACATCATCCACCGCAGGTAGATCCCGTTGCCCACGGCGAACAACAGGGTCCCGATGGTGGCCAGGGCGCACACGCCCGCCAACCCCTTGTGGAGCAATCCCTCCCGGGACCGGTCCTGGTACCCCATCAGCCAGCCCAGGACGAAACCGGCCAATAACCCGCCGCCGTGGGCGTAGTTGTTGATGCCCGGCATCATCCCGATGATGAGCAATCCGATGAGCCACCCGCTGACCTGACGCAGCAGGGCCTGGCCATAGGTGCCGCCCCGGCTCCAGGCGTAGTAGACAATGGCGCCGATGAGACCGCAGACGGCCGCCGAGGCCCCGATGGTGAGCCGCACGCCGAACACATAGGAGGTCGCAAACCCGATGACACTGGTACCGGTGAAGAGGACGATCATCCGGTAGGCCCCGTATTCCTGAATGACGAACCCGGACAGGTTCCGAAAGGCCAGCATGTTGAAGACGATGTGAAGCAACCCGCCGTGGAGATAGGCCGCCGTCAGCAGGGACCACCACCGGCCGTATCCGTCGATGGGAATCGTGCCGGTGGCCCCCAGCAGAAACAGGCTGTCGGTGCCGGGGGAAAAGGCGGTGAAAGGATTGGCCAGGGAGAGCCGGATGCCGCCGGGCGACAGCAGCATGGAGAGCCCGTACATGATGGCGTTGAGGCCGATCACGACCTTGATCAGGTCTGCCGGATTCCGCAGCGCCCGCGTCCATGGGTTGTTTTTCAGGGCCGATCCCGGTCGGCCGATGCCGCAGTGGGGGCACCGGGGTTCATCGGAACTGATGAGTTTTCGGCAGTTGGGGCAGAGAATGGATCGTCGCGGATCATCGGTCATGGGATGGGGATGCCTCCGTTCGGGTTCGCGCTGTCTGGGGCCGACGGCATGTCCGCACTATAACCAGATCGCGGAAGGATGTCAAAATTTCATGGGGAGGCGCAGCAATTCTCGGTGAATGCGATTCATTGTTTCCGAACGTGGCCGTTTGCCCGCCGCATGCTTCCGGCGGTGGGAAACGAACAAGTTGTGAGCTTTAACTTAAAACGGTCCCTGCGTGTTTGATACGCAAAAAACGGCTTTGCAGATCGATGAAAGAGTTGAAAACAACAATCCCTGCCCTGGTTCTAAATGTTTTGAAAAAGCATGCCATGAAGTTGGGTTAAATCAATGACATGGGATCAACGCCTCCGAACTAATCCACCAGCCAACTCTCGCTCAAATACAAATCCAGCAGCACCGGATGCATCAACGTGTTGACCCCCGAATGCCGCGCCTCCAGCATCCCCTTCCCGAACACCATGGCGCCCCGGAACACCGCCGGCGTCAAAAACCGCGTCGGCACGTCGAAATCCAGCCCCGGCACCCGCCTTCCCATCCTTTGTCCCTCTGTCCCTTTGTCCCTCTGTCCCTCTCTCACACACAGAATCCACCCCCAATCCCCAAAACTCGGCACATTCAAATGCACCGGCAGCGTCCCGAATCCGGCGCTTTCCAGGGTCCGCCGGATGCACAGAAAGCTTTCTTTCGCGTGATAGGGGGAGGTGGCCTGGATGGCCATGACGCCCGTTTCGGACAACCGGGCCCGGGCCTTGAGATAGAACTCCCGGGTGTAGAGCTTGACCAG
>CAYPCE010000487.1:0-2115 GCA_964409085.1 uncultured Desulfobacteraceae bacterium
TGTCCCAGGATTCGAAATGGGTCGCGGCGGCCACTTCCCACCGGCGGCCGTCGCCCCAGGTCACGCTGACCGGTACGGAGAGGATGGTTCCGTCGTTTGCATCCGGATCATCATACGCCGCGTAGTTGACCCCGGTCTGAAAATAGAACCCCTTCACGACCCGGGGAGAAAACGTGTAGGCGTATCCTTTAAGCCCGTAAAGGGCCAGGTTCTCGTCCGCCGTCGCCGCCGACGGCCGCCACAAGACCGCCAGGGCGGCCAGCAGGGCGATGCCGCATATCGAGTAAAACGCGTTTCGCATATCGGTGTTCCTTTCTTTTATCCCCGATTCAACGGTCACGGAATGGGGTTCAGCTCGACGCGCCGGTTCCGGGCGCGGCCTTCGTCCGTCTTGTTGGTCGCGATGGGCTCCCGTTCGCCGAATCCGGACCACTCCAGCCGATCCGGGTCGATCCCCTTGCCGATGAAATAATCCATGACCGATTTGGCCCGCCGGTCCGACAGCCGCTCGTTATAGGCGTGAGAACCATAAGCGTCGGTGTGGCCCTGGACCTCGATCCGGACCTCCGGATTGGCCCGAAGCACGTCCACGGCATGATCGAGGATCGGCACCGCGTCCGGTCGGATGTTCCACTTGTCGAAATCGAAGTGGACGCCCTCGAGGACCCAGCAGCCCAGATGATTGACCCGCGCCCCTTCCGGCGTGCCCGGGCACTGATCGGCATCGTCGACCACGCCGTCGCCGTCGCTGTCCGCCGGACCGGCCGGGGCCGCCGGCTGAGGTTCCGGTTCGGGTTCGGGCGCCGGAACAGGCCGGGGGGCCGGCTGAGGTTCGGGCTCCGGCGGGGGTTCCGCCGAAGCGACGGGGCAGAGGACGGCCATAAAATCGTCCCAGCCCGAAGGGTCGGCCAGCAAATCCGCCGCTTCGACATCGCGTCCGCCGCCCAGTTCGGCCATCCGCGCCAGGAGGGCGCGCCCCTTGTCCGCGTCTCCCCTGCCGTCGTCGGTTTCCATGAAGATGGTGTGAAGCGTCAGGTCCTCACCGTATTTTTCCTTAAGGCGGCGCACTTCCGTGGCCGGCCCCTCCACCGGGGCCCCCGGATCGAGGGTGTCCGCCTCGCTGGCGTCTTTGTCCCGATCCAGGCAATAGAAACTGTCCCGACCGTCGGAAATCACCACCAGGCACCGTTTGCCGCTCCGGGCCGACAGTTCGTTCTCATCCAGTTGGCGCAGCATGTCGGCCAGGGGGGTCCGCCGGTTGAAGACCGGAAATTTGGTGACGAAATCCGACTCGATCCGGGATGCCGCCCCGGCGGGATCGGACGGCCCGACGGGCAGAAACGGCGCATACAATTCCTCGTGCCCGGCCAGGTACCGCCAGCGGTAAAGGCCCAGGTCGAGATCCAGGTCCGGGTCCGCCTTGAAAAAGGACAGCAGCAGCGCCTTTTCCCCTTCCACCTTGGACATCCCCCCGGCATCGGGGCCGTATGGGGCCATGGGATCCTGCATGGACCCGGAGACATCGGCCAGGATGAGCACCAACGGTCCCTCCGCCGCGCTCCCGGCGGCGGGCGACAAGACCCCGGCGCCCATAGCCAGCGCCGCAATGAGGGCGCAGATGTAACGAAGCCGCGATTTCTTCATATTTCCTCCCTTGAGTGGCAAAAAATCTGATTATACCGGATTTTGAACCCCAGACCTCCGAGGTTTTGAAAACCTCGGAGGTCTTCCTGCAAATACGCCATAATCAGCAAAAAACAACCCTTATCGCCGGTCGGATTTCCATCTCCCGACGGGAAAAGCGGTCGCGGCAAAGGCCAGCAGGACGAGCAGCAACCCCGCCTTCCATGGACGGAAACCATCCGCGGCCGAGGCGATGAGACACCCGCCGCCGCCTCCACCGCCGCCCCCGTCGCCGTCATCGCCGATCCTTCCGGGTTCGAGCCCTTCCGCGCCCGCTTCCTGGAAAACAAATGGGCCGACGGTCTGGCTCGGCGCTGCCGCCGACAGCCGCAGGAACGCCTCCCGGGTCCCGGCCGCGCTTTCGTACCCCTGGAACGCGCCGCCGGCGGTAAAATTGGCGGGCGCGAGCCGGACGACGTAGTCGCCGGCGCA
>CAYPCE010000488.1:0-2115 GCA_964409085.1 uncultured Desulfobacteraceae bacterium
GCCCTGGCCGTGCCCGTCACCTCGGCCCTGACCCTGCTGGCCTTCGCCGGGTACATGATCCACCTCAACCCGCTTCTGGGGCTCGTCAGCCTGTCGTTTTATCCCTTCGAGCTGATCATCGTGCCGATGCTTCAGCGCCGGTACAACCGGTACAATGTCCAACGGATTCACGTCACCCGGTCCATGAACGACATCATCAACGAGGCGGTGTCGGGGATCCACGAAATCCAGGGGAATGCCGGCTTCGGGGTGGAGCGGGAAAAGATCGGGCATCCCATCCGGGACCTCTTCGCGGTGATGAAGCGGCTGTTCGCCTTCAAGTACGGCATCAAGTTCGTGAACAATTTCTTCCAGAACCTGGGGCCGTTCATCCTTTTTTTGATCGGCGGGTATCTGGCCATCCATGGCGAGTTCACCCTGGGGGCCCTGGTGGCGTTTCTGTCGGCCTATGAAAAGGTGTACGATCCCTGGAAGGAATTGATCGAATACTACCAGGAATTCCAGGACGCCCGGGTCCGGTATTACCGGGTCATGGAGACCTTCGACGCGGCCCCGGAGTTCATTTTGGAGGGCGAGGGCCCGCCGGAGAGGCTTCGGGGCGAGGTCGACGTCGAAGGGGTCGACTACACGGTGGAAGAGGGGATGCGGCTTCTGGACGACATCTCGCTCCACCTGGAACCGGGCCGGCACCTGGCCCTGGTGGGGTTTTCGGGCAGCGGCAAGAGCACCCTGGCCATGCTGCTGGGCCAGCTTTACCTCTACCGGGGCGGCCACATCCGCCTGGACGGCCGGGAGCTGAGGGATCTGGCCAAGACCGAGGTGGGGGCCAACATCGGGTTCATCGCCCAGCATCCGTTTATTTTCAACGGCAGCATCGAGGAGAACCTGCTTTATGCCTGCCGGTCGCTCGGGCCGGGCGACGACGGGGTGGCTTCCCTGCCGGACCGGGATGAGATCCGGGAGATGGTCCACACCGTGGGGCTGGTTGACGACGTGCTGCGGCTCGGGCTCAATACGCCGGCGGCGGCGCCGTTGCCGGGGCCGGCGATGGACGCGGTCCTCCGGATGCGGACGGCGGCCCGGCGGAAACTGGTGGCCGACGGCCGGGATCATCTGGTGGAGTTTTACGATGTCAACGGGTTTATGAACCGGCTGTCGATTTTCCGGAACATCGTCTTCGGCGAACTCCGGGACCCGGCCTACCGGCCGGAAGAGCTGGCCGACAACCGCGAGTTCCTCGATTTCCTAGACCGGACGGATCTGGCGGAACCGCTGGTGGCCCTGGGCCGGGACCTGGCCGTCCGGACCGTTTCCCTGCTCCAGGGTGTGGAACGGGACGACTATTTTTTCCGGAACAGCCCCATTTCCGCCGAGGAATTCGACGACTACACCCGCATCGTCCACCGGCTGGCGAGCTACGGCATCGACGGTCTCCGGAAATCGGAGGCGGTGCGCCTGCTCACCCTGGCGCTGCGGTACGCGCCGGTTCGGCACAAGATGGCGGCCATCCCCGCCGGGCTGCGGGAGCGCATCCTTACGGCCCGCCACCGCTTCATGGCCGAAAAAGGCGGCATCGACATGGACCGGTGCCGGCGGGTATCGGACCGGTTCATCCGGGACGGCGAGATTCCGGCCGAAACGCCCCCCGACGCCGAATACGCCATCTACTGTCCGGAGAACTATCTCCATTCGCGGCCCCTGCTGGACAACATCATTTTCGGAACCCCCCGGTCCGAGGACGCGACCGACGCCCAGGCCCTGTCGGAGATGGTGATCGAACTGCTCCAGGAAGCCGATCTGCTCGACGCGGTGATGGACATCGGCCTCGATTTCCAGGTGGGAAGCAAGGGAGACCGCCTGTCGGGGGGGCAGAAGCAGAAGATCGCCATCGCCCGGGCCCTGCTCAAAAAACCGCCCATCCTCATCATGGACGAGGCCACCGCCAGCCTCGACAATGTCTCCCAGCGCCGGATTCAGGCCTACATCGAAGACCATCTCCGGGGGCGGACGACGGTGGTGGCGGTGCTGCACCGGCTCGACATGACCCCCGGCTACCATCAGATCATGGTGCTCAAGGGCGGCCGGGTGATGGAGACCGGCGACTACGAATCCCTC
>CAYPCE010000489.1:0-2115 GCA_964409085.1 uncultured Desulfobacteraceae bacterium
TTCCGGGCCTACGGCTCCCCCCAGAGCGAGTTCTCGTCGGAAGTGCTGATGGACGAACTGGCGGAAAAACTGGGGATGGACCCCCTGGAACTTCGGTACAAAAACGTCTACCGGGACGGCGCCACGACGCCGACCGGGCAGAAGCCGGAGGTGCTCTCCCTGCCGGAGATGATCGACATCCTGCGGCCCAAATACAAAGCGGCCCTGGACAAGGCCAAACAGAACTCCGACGACCAAGTCAAACGGGGCGTGGGCGTCTCCGTCGGCATCTACGGGTGCGGGCTGGACGGTCCGGACGGTTCTGAGGTCCGCATCGAGTTGAACCCGGACGACACCGTCACCCTGGCCTCCACCTGGGAAGACCACGGCCAGGGCGCCGACATGGGGATGCTGGGCACCGCCCACCAGGCCCTCCGGCCCCTGGGCATCGCCCCGGAAAAGATCCGCCTCGTGATGAACGACACCAGCCAGGCCCCCAACAGCGGCCCCTCCGGCGGCAGCCGCCAGCAGGTGGTGACGGGCCGGGCCATCCAGGCGGCCTGCGAACTGCTCATGGGCGCCATGAGAAAAGGCGACGGGACCTTTCGGACCTACGCGGAGATGAAGGAAGAAAACATCCCGGTCTCCTACGACGGCAAATGGACGGCCCCGGCCACGGCCTGCGACGAGAACGCCCAGGGGGCGCCCTTTGCGGTCTATATGTACGGCGTGTTCATGTCGGAAGTCGCCGTGGAGCTGGCCACCGGCAAGACCACGGTGGAGAAGATGACCCTGGTGGCCGACATCGGCAAGGTCAACAACCGCCTGGTCACCGACGGTCAGCTCTACGGCGGCATCGCCCAGGGCGTGGGCCTGGCCCTGACCGAGGATTTCGAGGACCTCAAAAAGCACAGCACCCTGGTGGGCGCGGGCTTCCCCTACGTCAAGCAGATTCCCGACGACATCGAGCTGATCTATGTGGAAACCCCCCGGCCCGAAGGCCCCTTCGGCGCGGCGGGCGTGGGCGAACTGCCCCTGACCAGCCCCCATGCGGCCATCATCAACGGGATTTACAACGCCTGCGGGGTCCGGATCACCCAACTGCCGGCCCTGCCGGAAAAGGTGCTGGCCGGTCTCAAGGGCTGATCCGCCGTTTTATGGATAAGCAAACCCTGCTGGAACTGGAAAACCGGTGCATCCAGGAGGAGCCGGCCGAATGCACGGCGGCCTGCCCGCTCCACCTGGATGCCCGGTCCTTTGTGGGCGCCGTATCCCGGGAGGACTGGGCCGGCGCCTGGAAAATCCTGCGCAAAACCCTGCCGCTGCCCTCGGTCCTGGCGCGGATCTGCGACGCCCCCTGCCGGGACCGCTGCAAGCGCGGGGAGGCGGGCGATCCCATCCGGATCGGAGAACTGGAGCGGGTCTGCGCCCGGCAGCCCGCTCCACCCCTCCGGATGCCGCCGCTTCCCAAAAAAGGAAAGCGGGTGGCCGTGATCGGCAGCGGCCTCAGCGGCTTGACCGTCGCCTGGGACCTGGGCCGGAAAGGGTATGGGGTTCAGGTCTTCGAGTCCGGCCCGGCACTCGGTGGACCGCTGCTGGAGATGGACCCGGAGCGACTGCCGCCCGAAGCGCTGGCGGCGGAAATCGAAACGCTGACATCGCTGGGCGTTTCCGTCCAAACGGACGCGCCGGCGGCGTCGGCCGATGTTCTGGAGGAGACCCTGAAGGCCTTCGACGCAGTCTATCTGGCCCTGGACGCCGTGCCCGACGCGGCGTGGCCCCTGGACCGGGGTTCGGATGGACGGATCGCCGTGGCGGACAACGTCCAGACCACCTCCCGCGAGGGGGTGTTCGCCGGCGGGCGGGACCGGGAAGCGGGGCCGTCCGTCATCCGGCAGGCGGCGGAGGGGCGGTGGGCCGCCACGTCCATGGACCGATACCTTCAAAACGTGTCGTCCTCCGCAGGCCGGGAGAAGGAAGGGCCGCGGCCCACCCGGCTGTTTACGGCCCTGGACGGCGTTTTGCCCGAACCGGCCGTCGACATGGCCGATCCGGTCCGGGGCTATTCGCCCCAGGAGGCCGCGGCCGAGGCCGGCCGCTGCCTTCGGTGCGAGTGCATGGAATGCGTAAAAGTCT
>CAYPCE010000490.1:0-2094 GCA_964409085.1 uncultured Desulfobacteraceae bacterium
ACGAATATCGGCGCCAAATAGAGGTTATCCGTTGAAAAAACCTTACCATATTGATATACATCCGCCAATGATGAAGGCATGATCACATCCCATCGACAACCCATCATCCATCAGGAGGCATCATGTATCTGCCCAAAAAGTACACCGATTTTTCCAAAGATTATCCTGATATTCTGAACGCCTACAAGGCGCTGGGCAAGGCCTGCCGGGAACAGGGCGGCCCGCTTCCGGAAAAAGATCAGGACATGGTCAAACTGGGCATCGCCCTGGGCGCCAATTCCCGGGGCGGCGTCATGTCCGCCACGCGGAAGGCCCTCAACGCCGGGGCCACGCCCGAGGAGATCCATCACGCGGTCCTGCTGGGGCTGACCACCACCGGCTTTCCCAACATGATCGCGGCCATGGGCTGGGTCAACGAGGTGCTGTCGGAGCGGGAAGAATAATCTTCTGGAACTCAAAAAGATTCGTCGATGACATAGGCTTCCAGGTCGTCTTCCCTGACGAACCGTTCGGAGATGACTTTGTCCCGGACCGAAACCCCCGCATCGTGGACGCTTTCCGGATCGCCCGAGACCAGCGGATGCCAGGGCGGCAGGTCTTTGCCCTCCACCAGACGGCGGTAGGCGCAGGTGAGAGGGAGCCAGTGGTATTCCAAAACCGTTTCCGGCGTCAACTGGAGGCATTCGGGCACGTACCGGACGCGGTGCCTATAGGCGGTGCAGCGGCAGGTATGGATGTTGAGCAGGATGCAGGCCACTCCCGTGTAAAAGACCTCGCGGGTCTCGTCGTCCTCCAGCTTCCGCAGGCAGCACCGGCCGCACCCGTCGCAAAGGGATTCCCATTCTCTCTGCGTGAGAGCGGATAGCGGTTTTTCTTCCCAAAACCGATCTGTCGGCGAGCGTTCCATAGACCCACCCTACCAGGAACGGTTCCCGAAAGGAAGGGGAAGCGCCCCGGCCGGTGGAATCGGCGATCCATGGAGAGGACCGAATGATCTGCGTGGTGCAGAACGACCCGGAATGCCCCACCGGCCTTCTGGGGGAATTGTTGCAGGAGCGGGAGGCGCGGGACGGCCGACCGTTTCGCGTCGTCCGGGTGTTTGCGGGGGAAGTGATCCCGAAACCCGGTAGGGTCCGGGCCGGCATTGTCCTGGGCGGCCAGATGAGCGTCGCGGATGTCGGCCCTTATCCATTTCTGGTAGCGGTAAAAAACTGGATCCGGCGGACGGTGGAGGCTGGGACGCCGTTTTTGGGCATCTGTCTGGGCGGGCAGTTGCTGGCCGATGTTTTCGGCGGCCGGGTGACCCTGAAATCGGTTCGGGGCGAAAAGGGGAACCGCGATGTCTCATTGACCGATGCGGGGCGGTCCGACCCGCTTTTCTCCGGCATGGCCGGAACGTTTCCCTCCTTTCAGTGGCATAATGACGCTTTTGATCCACCGGAGGGGACGATCCACCTGGCCGAATCGCCGGTGTGCCCTTTCCAGGCGATCCGGATGGATGACGCGGCCTACGGGGTCCAATTTCACCCCGAAGTGACCCGGCCCATTGTTGCCGACTGGAGCCGGAAAGAAGCCGATGCGGATCGGTATCAGGCCGCCTTCGCCGAAAAAGAAAGGGCCTACCGGGCGGCATCCCGCCGATTTCTGGCCAATTTTTTACGGCGGGTCGATGACACTTGATCCCCTACTGAAGCGGGGTCCGGATTTGCGACCCCGGATAGACATCCTTTGTCGACCGGGTGAGGATCACCGTGGCAGTTGTGGGTTCCGCCCGCAGCACCACAACATCCCCCAGCACCACCGGAGCCAGGGTCACCCGCTGGGTTTTTTCGGGGTCCGGCCTGGCGATTTCCTGATAGATGATGTTGTAGCGCTGGCCCGGTGCGAGGCCGTTTTCCTCTCCCCGATCGATGAAGACGACCGATCCGGTCCCCAAAAGCCGCCCGCCTTCCTCGGATGAGACGATGGTTCCTCTAAGGCCGTCGACACTGTCTGCAAACGGGATGTCCGGAGAAAGCTCATTGTAGGGCATCAGCTTCTCGTTGACCCGGATGGTCCGATAGGAGGAGCGGACGACGCCCATGGCGTATTCGG
>CAYPCE010000491.1:0-2087 GCA_964409085.1 uncultured Desulfobacteraceae bacterium
GGACCGCCGACGTGAACCGGTCGATGCCCAGCACCGGCGCCAGGACAAAATAGATAAAAAAAAGCTGGACCAGCAGCGGCGTGTTCCGGGCCAGTTCCAGATAGATCCGGGCCACGACCCGGGCCAGGGGGGAGCGGGAGAGGCGGAAAAAAGCCGTGACCAGGCCCACGGCAAAGGCCAGGAGCAGGCTGATGCCCGTGATCTTGAAGGTGATCATCAGCCCGTCGAAAAGGGGGCCGGGGGTCCACCGGCCGTCCTCGACGGTGTAGAGATATTTGGGGACCCGGTACCACTGCCAGTTGTAGTCCAGCTCCGCGGCCCCCCGCGCCACCAGGAAGACGATCCCGCCGGTCACGACGAGAAACTGGATCATGTCCAGCCAGGGAAATCGGCCTTTCCGTTTCACGTCGCCCGTCTTCGCTCCTCGCCCACCGCGGCGATGTAAATGGCGACCAGGATCAGGCCGCCACCGATGAATTTGGAGAGGGTCACGGCCTCGCCGAAGATGATGTATCCGAGGATTGTGGCGCCGATGGGCTCCCCCAGCAGGCTCACGGCCACCATGGAGGCCGAAAACCACCGGAGGGACCAGTTGTAGCTGGTATGGCCGATGAGTTGGGGGACCAGGGCCATGGCCCAGAAGGCGGCCACCGTGTTGGCCGTAAATCCGGTCACGGGGAGCCCGGCCCCCAGTACAATGAGCCAGAGCACGGCGGCGGCGCATCCGTAGCAGATCTGGATGTAGGCCAGCAGGGACAAGTTTTTCCGGAGATTCCGCCCCAGCAGGAGATAAATGGCGGCGCAGATGGAGCCGAGCAGGGCCAGCCCGTCCCCCCATAGGGCCTGGGGTCCCAGGGCGAAGTCCCCGGCCCCGATGATGACCCCGCCGATCACCGACAGGATCACGCTGATCAGGGTCGCCCTGGGGATCCGCTCCCGGGTGATGAACGGCGTAAAAACCGCCACCCAGAGGGGATTGGTGTTGACCAGCACCACGCTGTTGGCGATGGAAGTGTAATCCAGGGACGAGATCCACGCAGCAAAGTGCAGGGCCAGGAAGAAGCCGGAAAGGAGGCCCAGGAGCAAGTCCCGCCTGGACACCCCCCGGAGTTCGCCCCGGACACGCCACATCGCGATGGGGGTGAGCACGACAACGGCCAGCCCTACCCGGTAGGCGGCGATGACCAGGGCCGGGGCATCGGCCAGCCGGGCGAAGATCGCCCCGGTGGAGACCGCGAACACCCCGAAGACGAGGGCCAGATAGGGGTTGATTCCGGGGGCGGCCTCCATGGCCATGGGTTGAGAAGCGGTCATCTCGGCCTAAAGGCGGCAAGGGACGCCTGCCGGTAGTGGTCGTCCCGGGTCGGATCTTCGGCCTCTCTGTAAAAGATGATCCGCAAGGGGAGAAAGGCGTGGAGAAGCTCGTTTTCCCGGAGAAGATAGTCCCGGCAGGAAGGGGCCGCAGCGGCCGGATGATCTGTTTCCAGATAGCTCTGGAAAATGAGGAGGCCGCCGGGGGCCAGTCCCTCGCGGATCAGGGGAAACAACCGTCGGCTGAGAAATCGGACATTGACGATGAGGCTGTAGCGTTCCGCCGGGATGTCGAACCGGTCCAGGTCGATGCAGACCGGATGGATGTCCGGGTCGGCGCCGGCCAGAGGCCCGAGCCCCACATCCGAGACGTCCAGGGCGTCCACCACAAACCCGGCTGCCGCCAGGAACCGGCTGTTGCGGCCGTTGCCCGCCGCCAGATCCAGGGCCCGGCCCCGGGGCGCCAGATCCGCGAACCGGGTCACGATCTCGGCGGGGTCCGTGGAAAACCGCTTTTTCTGGTACCGCTCGTTCCAACGGTGCCGGTCCCCTTTCATTCCTCCTGTCCCCCGAAACTGAATCGATCCGCCAGCAGTTGCCGGGTGACCCGGTTGACCGCAAGGCCCCCCATCTCGTCCGGGCCGACCCACCGGGCATCGGCGGCGTCGTCCCCCGGCCGGGGCTCGCCCGCCACATAGTCGGCGTCCAGGTCCACGATGACGTAATGGAACCGGCTGACTCTTATAAACATCTGACGCTGCCCACGATCGCATAAG
>CAYPCE010000492.1:0-2068 GCA_964409085.1 uncultured Desulfobacteraceae bacterium
GGATTGTAGACCGGGAAGTAGTTCTTGTCGTCCTCCAGCACCACCAGGTCGAAGCCCTTGATGCGGCCGTCGGTGGCGAATCCCAGGCCCACGTCGATCTGGTCATCCTTCAGCGCCTGGTAGATGAGGCCGGACTGCATCTTCTTGATGTTGCCCCGGGGAAACTTGAAGTCGTAGGCCTTCTGCAGCGGCCGGTAACCGTCGGGCCGGGCGTAGAATTCGGCGTTCAACGCGAAGGTGATCTTGTCCGGATCTTTATTGACCGCGGCCGCCAGGTCGGACAAGGTCTCGATGCCCATCTCCTTGGCCTTGTCGGCCCGCATCATCAGGCAGTAGGTGTTGTTGAAGCTCATGTAGGGGAGCCAGACGAGATCGTTCTTCTTCAGATCCTCCTTCTTCACGGTCTCATAGCATTCCTGGGGATCGGTGATGGGCTCCTCGAAATCGAGGAAGGTGAGCAGCGCCGTGCCGGTGTATTCCATATAGCAGTCGATCTGCTCGTTTTCCAAGGCCTTCCGGGCCACCAGGGTGCCGCCCAGACCGGTCTTGTCCGTGATATCGAATCCCTTGCTCTCCAGCAGCACGATCATGATGTTGCCCAGAATCCGCTGCTCGGTGAACTCCTTGGAACCGATGATCATCTCCTTGTCCGCGGCCAGCCCGCTCGGGGGCCCGAAGAATACCGCCGCCGCAACGAAAATCGCCAGAATGCTCATCCTTTTCGCAAATGTCCTCATCGTCTATCCATCTCCTTTGTTTGGGTTGGAAAAAAAATCAATCGTAAACCAGTCCACGACTGACGATCAGCTTTTCGAGCACGCCGAAGGCCCAGTTGATGGCGATGGCCAGGGCCGCCGTGGGCACGGCGCCGGCCAGCATGTAGGCCGGGTCCACCAGGGCGATGCCGGTGAAGATCAGATCCCCAAGACCGCCGCCGCCCACCAGGAAGCTCAGGGCCGCCGTTCCCACATTGATGACCGTGGAGGTCCGGATGCCCGTCAAAATAATGTACAGCGCATTGGGGATCTCCACCCGGAAGAGGAGCTGGACCGGCGTCATGCCCATGCCCCGGCCGGCGTCCAGGAGCACCGGATCCACCCCGGCGAGGCCCGCCACGCTGTTCCGGATGATGGGCAGCAGCCCATAGACCACCAGGGCCACGATGGCCGGGGTCTTGCCGATGCCCACGTAGGTCATGGCGATGGCCACCACCGCCAGGGAGGGGACGGTCTGCAACACCCCCAGGAAGTTGAGGGTGACGTCCCGGTACCGCCGCATGAACCCCCGGGTCAGAAAAACGCCCGTGGGCACCCCGATGCAGATGGCGATGCCGCTGGAGACCCCCACCAGGTAGCAGTGTTCCTTGAACAGGTACCAGATGTCTCCGGGATTGTCTTTGGCGAAGGCGAAGAACCCCAGGTTTTCGGCATAGGCCCCGGCCGCGAAGGCGGCCAGAAAGCCCAGGGACAACCAGACGCGTTCCGCCGTGCTGGCTTCGGCCTTTTCGCTCATACGATCCTCCCATCCGCCGTGATTTTGCCCCAGTGGCCGCCGCGTTCGTCATAGGTCTCGCCCACCACGCTGACCAGGGTCCGGGTGTTGAGGATGCCCTTGACCTTGTCGTCGTCGTCCACCGCCACCACGATGCCCAGGTCGAAGCTGAGCATCTTGGACAGCGCGTCCTTGAGGTTCTGCTCCGGGGATACCGTGATGGTCATTGGATGGACCACGTCACCCACCTCGCCCTTGTGGCCTCGGAGCATGTCCACGTTGACGTACCCTTTGATCCGGTCCTCCTTGTCGAGCACCAGGAGATAATTGAGATCGCTTTCCAGCATCCGCTCCAGGATCTTCTCGCTGGGCTGGTCGACATGGCAGTGGACCGGATTTTCGAGCATGGCGTCCTTCACCTTGAGCAGATCGAGCCGCTTCAGGGCCCGGTCGGCGCCCACGAAATCCTTCACGAACTGGTTCTTCGGCTTGGTCAACAGATCCTCCGCCGTTCCGTACTGAATGAGCCGGCCGGCGTCGAGCAGGGCGATCTTGTCGCCCATCTTGATGGCCTCGT
>CAYPCE010000493.1:0-2066 GCA_964409085.1 uncultured Desulfobacteraceae bacterium
ACCTTGTCCATGAAAATGGACTTTTTCTTGCCGCCTAGCTTGATTGCTTCCTCTGACATGATAGCAAATCCTTTAGACTATGGTTCTCGGTATTGAAATCCGCTTTCGCTATGCATCCTTCCGGGCGCCGAGCGGGTTCGGTCCCAGACCTTTGATATGTTCGGTCATCTCCTTGGCATAGGCCGCGAAGGTGGGGCCTTCGCCCGAAGAGAGGTTGTACATCCGGACCCGGTCCGCCTCGAGGCCGACTTCCGCCAGCAGGGTCCGGGCGTGTTCGACGCGCTCCCTGCACCGGATGTTGCCCTCGTTGTAGTGGCAGGTCCCTTCCAGGCAGCCGACGCAGTACACGCCGTCGGCGCCCTTCTGGATCGCCCGCAACAGGTGCATCAGGTCCACTTTTCCGGTGCAGGGCACCCGGATGATCTTGATGTTGGATGGGTACTCGAGTCGCATGGAACCTGCCAGGTCCGCGGCCGAGTATCCTCAGTAGTCGCAGCAAAACGCGATGATCTTGGGCTCGAAATCCGCCATTACATTCCTCCCGCCAGCAACGCATCGATCTTGCAGGTTAACTGGTCGTCCTCATAGTAGCTCAACTGGATCGTCTGACGCGGGCAGACCGCCGTGCAGACCCCGCAGCCGTGGCACGTGGCCTCGTTGATCTCGATGACCTGCTTTTCCGCGTTCCACGCCGGGACCCCGAAGGGACAGGAGCGGACGCAGGTCAGGCATTTGACGCAGTGTTCCGTATCCACTTTGGCCGTAATGGCCGACAGCTTGATCTCGCCCTGGGACAGAAAGGTCGTGGCCCTCGCCGCCGCGGCCTGGGCCTGGGCGATGCTCTCGGAGATGAGTTTGGGGCCGTGGGCCGTGCCGCAGAGAAAGACGCCCTCGCTGGGCATGTCCACCGGCCGGAGCTTGACGTGGGCCTCGATGAAAAACCCGTCCGGGTTCCGGTTGAGCTTCATGATGTTGCTCATCTCGGTGGTGTCGGCCGCGGCCACGCCGGCGGACAGGGCCAGGAGATCGGCGGTGATCTCCACGTTCTGCTGGAGGATGTGGTCCTTGACCTTGATCACGAGACCGTCGCCGTTCTTTGCCGCCTGTGGCGGATTGTCCCGGTCGAACCGGATAAAAATGACCCCCTGCCGCCGCGCTTCGGTGTAGTAGTCTTCCAGGAGCCCGTAGGTCCGGATGTCCCGGTAGAGCACGAAGACGTTGGCGTCCGGGTTCCCTTTTTTGATCTCCAGGGCGTTTTTGATCGCGGCCTGGCAGCAGATCCGGGAGCAGTTGGGATGGTCGTCGTTCCGGGAGCCGACGCACTGGATCATGACCACGCTGGAGAGATCCCCGGCCCCTTTGTCGGTCAGCCGGTCGCTCAGTTCCACCTGGGTCATCACCCGGTCGTCCTCGCCGTAGAGGAATTCCGTGGGCTGGTATTCGGACGCGCCGGTGGCCACGATGAAAACGCCGTGCTCGATGGGCCGTTTCTCGCCGCCCACTTCCACCGTGGTGACGAAATTGCCCTTGAACCCCTCGAAATCGGCGATCCGGGCGCCGGTCAGCACCTCGATGCGGTCTTCCGCATTCACCTCGGCGATGGTCTTTTCCAGGTAGGCCCCGATGTCCGCGCCTTCGATGGTGTGGTGGAGCTTCCGGGCGAAGCCGCCCAGTTCCGCTTCCTTTTCCACGATCACGGTGTCGAACCCCTGCCGGGCCAGATTGAGGGCCGATGTCAAGCCGGCGACGCCGCCGCCGATGACCAGAGCCCGGTGGTTGATGGACACCACCTTTTCCTCCAGGGTACGGAGCACCCCGGCCCGGGCCACGGACATGCGGACCAGGTCCTTGGCCTTTTTGGTGGCCTCGTCCGGGTTGTTGGCATGGATCCAGGAGTCCTGGTTCCGGATGTTGGCCATCTCGAACAGGTACCGGTTGAGGCCGCAGGCTTCCAGGGTCTCCATGAACATCTGCTCATGGGTCTTGGGGCTGCACGAGGCCACCACCACCCGGTTGAGGTCGTGTTCGACGATCATCTCCTTGATCTTGTCCTGGGTGTCCTGGGA
>CAYPCE010000494.1:0-2062 GCA_964409085.1 uncultured Desulfobacteraceae bacterium
ATGTGTCGCCGTGATGCTGTATTCAACGCAAGGCTAAAAGGAGATAAACTCTAATGCCGCAAATCGCCCTAAAAGTCGGAGATCAAGCCCCGGATTTTACCCTTCAAAACCAGCGGGGCGAAGACGTCACCCTGGCATCACTGAAAGGCAAGAAGGTTTTACTGTCATGGCATCCGCTCGCCTTTACCCCGGTCTGCGAATTGCAGATGCGGGCCCTTGAGATCAAGGCCCCGACCTTCGCGGAACTCAATACCGTGGCCCTGGGCATGAGTGTGGATACGGTCCCGGCCAAAAAGGCCTGGGCTGCGGCGATGGGGGTGGAGAAGACCGACCTCCTGGCCGATTTCTGGCCCCACGGCGGGGTGACGGCGGCATACGGCCTGTTCATCGAGGACAAAGGGATCTCCGGCCGGGCCAACATCCTCGTCGACGAGGGGGGAACGATCGAGTGGGTCACGGTTTACGAAATCCGGGAGTTGCCCGACATCGAGGCGGTCATCCGTCACCTGAAAGGGGCGTGACGGCGTCTTTGACGCCGGAGATCCAGGCCCGAAACTGCGCCCGCCGTTCGATACGGGGTGTCAGGCCCGCCGCCGCCATCATGTCGGCGATGGCTTCCGGCGAATAGAACCGGCTGCCCATGAGGGCCATTCGTTCCAGGAACGCAACGGCCTTGACAACCGCCAACCCGATATCGGGTTCCTCGACCACCAGACGGCCGCCGGGGGTCAACACCCGGGCCAGCTCCCGGATGGCCTGCGGCTGGTCCTGAAAATGGTGGAGGGCGTCGACGACCACCGCCCGGTGAAAGGCACCGTCCGGGAAGGGCAGGGCCTCCGCCGGGGCCTGGATGGGCCGGATGCCGTTTTTCCCGAGGCTCCGCCGCAGCATGGGCCGGGATACATCGCAGACCGCGATGCCGCCGACGAGATGGGGCAACCCGGCCGATACCCGGCCGGTTCCGCCGCCCACATCCAGCAGCCAACCGCCGACCGGCAGGCGGAGCGCCGTCCGCCACCAATCGATGGGAGGGCGGCCCAACACCGCATCGTAGAGCGGGGCCATGAATCTGAAATGGTCCATTGACAGGGTCCTTCCCGGTGAGGGTCCGATGAAACGACACGGCATTGTAACCGATTGCCACATTTTTGCAATCCCGGAGGGTCATGGAAGCCTTTTTTAGCATCACCGACCTGCCCAGGGTCTTCGAATCCATCGCGGATTTCGGCTGCGTGGGCATGGAGACCGTGTACCTCCCCGACGCGCTGGGACGCGTCCTGTCCACGGATCTGAATGCGGACGCCGACCTGCCGGGGTTTTCCCGGGCCACCATGGACGGGTACGCGGTCAGGGCCGCCAGCACCTTCGGGGCCTCGGACGCCAACCCGGCTTATCTCACCGTCAAGGGCGCCATCGCCATGGGCGAGTCCCCCGCCTTCTCCCTGGGGCCGGGGGAGTGCGCCCAGATCGCCACCGGCGGCATGCTCCCGGATGGCGCGGATGCGGTGGCCATGATCGAGCACACCGAACGCCTGGATGAAACCGATATCGGGGGAACCATCGAAGTGTATCGCAGCGTGGCGCCGGGCCAGCATGTAATCCGGAAGGGTGAGGATGTCCGGAAAGGCGCCGTACTGCTGGCGGGCGGTCAGCGACTCCGGTCCCAGGAGGTGGGGCTCCTGGCGGCCTTCGGCATCGATGCGGTTCCCGTCCACCGACGGCCCGTTATCGGCATCCTGTCCACCGGCGACGAGGTGGTCCCCGTCCGGGAAACCCCCGGCCCCGGCCAGATCCGCGACATCAACACCTACACCCTCTCGGGCCTCATCCAGGAGGCCGGGGCGATCCCCCATTCCCTGGGGATCGTGTCCGACGACTACGACAGCCTCCGGGCCGGCGTCGAGAAGGCCCTGGCCGTCTCGGATATGGTCCTGGTCTCCGGTGGCTCGTCGGTGGGGACCCGGGATTTTACCATCGATGTCTTTTCGGCCTTGCCGGATGCGGCCGTTCTCGTCCACGGCATCTCCATCAGTCCCGGGAAGCCGACCATCCTGGCCCGGGT
>CAYPCE010000495.1:0-2056 GCA_964409085.1 uncultured Desulfobacteraceae bacterium
GAAGAGGACCCGAACCTGGCGGCCCTCCTGGAGACCAACACCCCGGCGGTGGCCGTGTTCGGGAAAACCTGGGACCTCCACGTCCGGATCATGAAGAACACGCTGGACGAGAACCTGGCCATGATCGGCGACACGGTGGCCTATCTCAGGGACCAGGGACGCGAAGTGATCTACGACGCCGAGCATTTCTTCGACGGCTACAAGGACAACCCCCATTATGCCCTCGACACCCTGACGGCGGCCATGGAAAACGGCGCCGACTTCATCGTGCTGTGCGACACCAACGGCGGGACCCTGCCCTTCGATCTCCAGCGGATAGTGAAGGACGTCCGACGCGCCCTCGCTGAAGCCTTCGGCGGGGACCGCGTCCGGCTGGGCATCCACACCCACAACGACAGCGGCATGGCCGTGGCCAACACGGCCATCGCCGTCGAGGCCGGGGCGGTCATGGTCCAGGGCACCATCAACGGCTACGGCGAGCGGTGCGGCAACGCCGACCTCACATCGGTAATCCCCATCCTTCACGAGAAGATGGGCCGGCCCTGCGTATCGCCGGAAGATCTGCCCAAATTGCAGTCCCTCTCCCGGTATGTGAGCGAGACCGCCAACATGATCCCCCAGAACAGCCGTCCCTTTGTCGGCAAAAGCGCTTTCGCCCACAAGGGCGGCATCCATGTGAGCGCCGTTATGAAGGAGCCCCGGGCCTACGAGCACATGGATCCCCGGCGAGTGGGCAACGAACGGCGGGTGCTGGTGTCGGACATGTCGGGCAAGAGCAACGTGGAATACAAGGCCCGGGAGATGGGGATCCGGCTGGGGGGCAACGGCTTCGACAGCCGGCGGATCGTGTCCAAGATCAAATGCATGGAGCAGGACGGCTACCAGTTCGACGTGGCCGACGGGTCGTTTCAGATCCTGATGGAAAAGTTCACGGATCAGTTCCAGCCGGCCTTCGAGCTGGAATCCTTCCGGGTGACCGTGGAAAAGGACAAGGACAAACCCTGCACGGCCCACGCCACCATCAAGATCGCCGTGGGCGACGAGCACGAAATCACCGCCGCGGAGGGCCACGGCCCGGTGAGCGCCCTGGACAACGCCATGCGCAAAGCCCTCGGCCAGTTTTTTCCGCACATCGACGACATGCAACTGGTCGACTTCAAGGTCCGGGTCATCGACGGCCGCGAAGGCGCGGCGGCCCGGGTCCGGGTGCTCATCGAATCCCGGGACGAGACGGAGATCTGGTCCACCATCGGGGTGTCCGAAGACATCATCGAGGCGAGTTGGCAGGCCCTTGTCGACAGCTACCAGTGCAAGCTGGCGGTTCCGGCGTTGGCGGAGGAGCGGCGGAAGGCGGGGTAAAAGAAAGGGACAAAGGGACAGAGGCACAAAGGGACAAAGGCGGTTTGGATGAAACCGTTGATGTTGCATAAATAATTAGGAGAAATCAGTTGAAACAGATCAGAGGTGACGACGCCGCGGGGCGCATTGCGCACATCCCGCGGCCCATGCTCGATGGGGTTGCGGCCGGCGGTTGACACAAGCCACGATTCACAAACCACTATCCACAATTTTTAAAGGGGCAACCCCATGAGCGATCGCGTTTATATTTTCGATACCACGTTGAGAGACGGCGAGCAGTCACCGGGCGCCAGCATGAATACCGGAGAAAAACTGCGCTTGGCGACCCAGTTGGAGAAGCTGGGGGTGGACACCATCGAGGCCGGGTTTCCGGCGGCCTCCGAGGGGGATTTCGAGGCGGTTTCCCGGATCGCCGAAAAGATCAAGCGATCCGAGATCGCCGGTTTGGCCCGGGCGTCCAAGTCGGACATCGACAAGGCGTGGGGGGCCGTGCAGCACGCGGCCAAACCCAAGATCCACACGTTCATCGCCACGTCGGACATCCACCTGGAGTACAAGCTGAAGATGACCCGGGACCAGGTCTTGCAGGCCGCCATCGACGCGGTCCGGTATGCCAAGTCCCACACGCCGGTGGTGGAATTTTCCGCCGAGGACGGCTCCCGGAGCGACCCGGATTTTCTGTGCAAGGTCTTCGAGG
>CAYPCE010000496.1:0-2044 GCA_964409085.1 uncultured Desulfobacteraceae bacterium
CAGATCGACCCCAACCACATCCGGTTCAAGCTGCGGCCCGGCATCCTGTTCACCGGCGGGTTCGGCGAAATGACCGCCGAAGACGTCAAGTATTCCTACGAGCGGATCATCGATCCGAAGCTGGAATCGCCCATCAAGGGCGACTGGGCCACCCTCAAGGAGGTCCAGGTAAAAGACAAATACAACGGCGTCATCGTCCTCAAGGAGCCCTTCCAGGCCCTGTGGATGACCACCCTGCCCTACATGGCCGGCAACATCATCTCCAAAAAGGCCACGGAGGCCGCCGGCGGCAAGTACAGCACGTCGCCGCCCTGCTTTTCGGGCCCTTACGTCCTCAAATCCTGGACCCCCAAGCAGCGGACAGTGCTGGCGGTCAATCCGGAATGGAAAGGGCCGAAGCCGGCATTCGACGAAATCCACATCTTCCCCATCGACGACGAAAAGACGGCCGAAATCGCCTTCGAGGCGGGGGACATCGATTTCACCCGGATCAGCCTCTCCTCCTTCGAAAAACTGAAATCCAAGCCGCCGAAAAACAGCACCGTGCAGAATTTCCCATCCCTGTACTACGTCTGGGTGGGGATGAACATGGAAAACCCCGCCACCAGCGATCCAAAAATCCGCAAGGCGGTCCAGTACGCCATCGACGTGCCGTCCATCCTCCAGGCCGCGTATTTCGGCGTCGCCGAACCGGCCACCGGCTATGTGCCGCCCGGCCTCGTGGGCCATCGGCCCAAAAACCTCATTCCCCGCGAAGCCAACGTCGAGAAGGCGAAGGAGCTGCTGGCCGAAGCCGGCTACCCCAACGGGATCTCCCTGACCCTCGACGTCCGCAATAAATCCTCCCACATGACCGCGGGCCAGGTCATCCAGGCATCCCTGGCCGCCGCCGGCATTCAGGTCCAGATCAACAGCCACGATTCCGGATCTTTCTGGGCACTGGGCGACGACAGCAAAGGCGACCGGTGGAAGGACGTCCAGTTGGTCCTGAACCGGTTCTCCAGCGCGCCCGACCCCTATTACGCGGCCCAGTGGTTCACCAAGGACCAGATCGGCGTCTGGAACTGGGAGCGGTTCGCCAACGAGGAATACAACGAACTTCACAAAAAGGCGGCGGTGGAATCCGACCCCAAAAAACGGGACGAGATGTACCGGCGGATGCAGGACCTGATGGAGATGTCCGGGGCCTATCATTTCATCACCCACGAGGCCAATCCGGCCATTTACCGGAATACCATCGAGCCGGCGCTGCGGCCCGACGGGCTGCCGTTGCTGCGGTACTTCAAAAAGGCCTGATATAACGGCGGCATCGTGGGCCTCTATTTCCTGAAACGGCTGGGACTGGCGGCGATCATCGTGGTGGTGGCCGTCACCATGCTCTACGGCATGATCCATCTCGTGCCCGGGGATCCGGCATCGGCCATGCTGGGCCCCCGGGCCACGCCCGAGATGAAGGAGGCGCTGCGGGTGCGGATGGGGCTGGACCGCCCCTTCGTCATCCAGGTGGTGAGCTTTCTGGGGAACGTGGCGGTGGGCGACCTGGGCACGGATGTGTTTTCAGAGCGGCCCGTCCGCCGGATCGTCTTTGAACAGGTGCCCCACACCCTGGTGCTGGTGCTCATCTCCATGGGGTGGGCGGCCCTGCTGGGGATCCCCCTGGGGGCGTTTTCCGCCATTTTCCGGAACACTATCCTGGACAAGATCACCGGGGTGCTCTCCATCGCCGTCATCGCCGTGCCGTCCTTCGTGGTGGCCCTGTACGCCCTCCTCTTTTTCGCGGTCTATCTGCAATGGTTCCCCGCCATCGGGGCCGGCGAGCCCGGGGACATCGTCAGCCGGCTGACCCATCTCGCCCTTCCCTCCCTGGCGGTGGGGCTTTCCTGGGTCGGGTACATCGCCCGGCTGGTGCGGGCCTCCATGCTGGAGGTGCTGGGGGAAAACCACATCCGGACGGCCCGGGCCTTCGGGCTGCCGGAGCCGGTGGTCATATTCCGGTACGCCATGAAGCTGGCCATCCTGCCCACCATCACCCTCATCGGCGTCA
>CAYPCE010000497.1:0-2027 GCA_964409085.1 uncultured Desulfobacteraceae bacterium
GTGGGCATCTTTGTCCTGATCGGCATTCTGTGCGTCGGGTACCTGACCGTCAAGCTCGGAAAGATGGAGTGGTTCGGGGAAGGGTATTACCCCCTCAAGGCCCGGTTCACCTCGGTCACCGGCCTCAAGACCGGCACGGAAGTGGAAATGGCGGGGGTGTCGGTGGGCCGGGTGTCGGAGATCGCACTGGACCCCGATATCAAGATCGCCGTGGTGACCCTTCAGATCCGCAACGACCTGAAGCTGGCGGAGGATGTGATCGCCTCGGTCAAAACCGCGGGGCTCATCGGCGACAAATACGTCAACCTCACCCCGGGCGGGGCCATGGACATGCTGAAGCCGAACGACATCATCATCGAAACGGAATCCTCCGTGGACATCGAAGGCTTGATCAGCAAATATGTATTCGGAAGCGTGGAATAACACGCCGACCATTGAAAGGAGAATCGCATGAAACGCATCATCGTGACCATATTGACCATTGGATTGTCCCTGGGCATGGCGCTGCCCGCGGCGTCCCGGGACACCGGGCAGGGGCCGGCGACCGACGCGGTCCGAAGCCGGATCGAAAACGTCATCAACATCCTCAAAGACTCGGCATACGACGACGCGGGGCCGGAGAAACTGGAAGAGCAACGCCTGAAAATCCTTGAAGAGGTGGACGGGTTCTTCGATTTCGAAAGAATATCCCAACTGGCCCTGGGCCGGTTCCGGCGGAAGTTCAACGAAGCGGAGACGAAGACCTTCACCAAACTCTTCACCGATTTGTTGACCAGCACCTACCTGAAGCAGGTCCAGGAGGAATTCGAAAGCGAAAAGGTCGATTACCTGGAGGAGATCCACCACCCCTCCGACAAGGAACGGGTCATGGTCAAAACCCTGGTCTTCCGGAAAGGGAACAAAGTGCCTGTCGATTACAGCATGTACCTGGAAAACGGAAAATGGCAGGTCTACGATGTGAAGGTCGAGGGGGTGAGCCTGGTGAAAAACTACCGGACCCAGTTCGAAAAGATCCTGCTCAACGAATCCCCGCAAGTCCTGATCGACAAGGTCCGGGAGAAGGTCGAGGAAAAGGATGAGACATCATAGACATCCGGTAGCGGCGGCGATCCGGGGACGGTCGCCGGGCTTGGTCATGGCGGTGGTTTTGTTCCTCGTCCTGGGGATGGGGACCGCGGGGACCGCCGGGGCGGCGGAGTCGTCCGAAGCCGGGTCCCAAACCGGCGCCGATGCCTTCGCGGACGAGGACTTTTTCGATGACGAGTTCGGGACGGACGCCGACACACCGGCCGGCCCCACCGTCTCCGACCCGCTGGCCCCCTGGAACAAGGCCATGTTCGTTTTCAACGACAAGCTCTATTTCTGGGTGCTCAAGCCGGTGGCCACCGGGTACAAAACCGTGACGCCGGGGATCGTCCGGTCCGGTGTGAAGAATTTTTTCTATAATCTCACCACCCCCATCCGGGTGGTCAATTGCATGCTCCAGGGCAAAAGCGAACGGATGGGGGCCGAGATCGGCCGGTTCATGCTCAACACCACCGTGGGCGTGCTCGGGTTCGGCAACCCGGCCAAACGGGACCCCCGGCTGGCGGTCCCGGAGGAGGATCTCGGCCAGACCTTCGCGGTCTGGGGGATCGGCGGCGGGCCGTACATCGTATGGCCGGTGCTGGGCCCCTCCACGATCCGGGACTCCTTCGGCATGGTCGGGGACGGGTTCCTGGATCCGGTCGGGTATGTGGATCCCAGGGTGTTGGCCACCGGCATCAGGGCCCTGGATACCATCAATGCCACTTCCTTTCGCCTCGGCGATTACGAGGCGCTCAAGGAGTCGGCCATCGTGCCTTACGAAGCCCTCCGGGATGCCTATATCCAGAACCGCAAGAAGAAGATCGACGAATAGTCGTAACCGGCCGGGGGTATAGATCTACAAGGATTTGGGATAAGCAAGGATTTTTTCCCGCCATGCGTGGATGCCGGAGATCAACAAGTCCAAACACCGACAATCCTTGCTTATCCCAAATCCTTGT
>CAYPCE010000498.1:0-2023 GCA_964409085.1 uncultured Desulfobacteraceae bacterium
CTTCACTCCTCCGTCTGTTCCCTGAGAAAGATCACAGGGCGTTGTTTCAGGATGGACAAGGACGCCGACAGCCCCACGGCGACCACCAGCAGGACGGTGGCGGCCCCCATGAGCAGGCTGGCGCCGGGGTAGGGCCGGTAGGCGATGTCGAGCACCCGGACGCTGATGATCCAGGCCCCGGTCTGGCTGATGGCCAGGGCCAGGACCGCGCTGATGAGGCCGATGAGCAGGTTCTCCAGGGTGAAAACCGTCAGCACGAACCGGCTTTTGGCGCCCAGCACCTTGAAGTAGACCGCCTCCTGGATCCGGGCGAACCGGGTGGCCAGCACCGAACTGACGATGATGAGCACCCCGGCCAGGAGGCTGAACAGGGTGAAAAACCGCACCACCACGGAGAGCCGGTGGACGATGTCCGCGAAATCGGCGATGGCCTGGGTCACGTCGATGGCGGTGATGTTGGGGAACCGGTCGGCGATCCGGTTCTGGGTTTCGCCGATTTCGTCTTTGGGGACCCGGACGGCGGTGAAGATGGACTGGGGCGCGTCCTTGAGCAGGGAGTCCTCGGGGAAGACGAAATAGAAAAAGGGCTTGATGGACTCTTTGGTCCGGGTGCGGATGGAGGAGACCGTGGCCGTCACCGGGACGCCCTGGATGTTGAATTCGAGCCGGTCCCCGATGGCGAGCGGCCGCATTTCGACGACGGTGTCCAGCACCGAGACCTGGAGGCCCTCGATGTCTTCGGTGAACAGGCTGTCGCCCTCCAGCATGGCCTCGTCGTCCAGCAGGTAATCCCGATAGGTGAGGTTGAAGGGGCGGGCCAGGTTGTCCCCCCGGCGTTTCCGCTCCTTTTCCCGGTCGATCTTCTCGCCGTTGACGGCCACGAGACGGGACCGGATCACGGGGTAGTATTGGGGCGCGGTTCCCAGGGTTTCGGAGACCGCGTCCACCTGGTCGGGCTGGATGTCGATGAAAAAGAGGTTGGGCGCGTCGGCCGGATAAGATCGGACAAAGGCGGCGTCGAGGTTTTTTTCCACCAAAAAGATGGAAAAGAGCACCGCCAGGGCCGCGCCCAGGGTGACGATGGTGGCCCGGGTGGCGTTGCCGGGCCGGAACAATCCCCGGAGGGCCTGGCGCAGGGCCAGGGCCCGCAGGGGCAGCCGGCGCAATCCGGCGAGGATGGCGGCCGTCGCCAGCCCGGTGAGGAGGATGAGGCCGGAGACCCCCAGGACGAACCAGATGCCGATCTTGGGGTCCTCCAGTTGCCACAGGACCATGGCCGCGAAGAAGAGGAACAGGGCCGCGCCGGCCAGGTAGAAGGGGAGCCCCCGGCGGCGGGCGGCGGTCTCTTTCCGGAAGACGGCGCTGGGCTTGATCTCCCGCAGGCGGTGGAGGGGCAGGAAGGCGAAGAGGGCCACGGCCATCACGCCGAGGACGAGCCCCTCCAGCACGGCCCGGGGCGACAGGATGAACTGGAGGTTCCCGGGCAGCAACCCGCCGAAGAGCGTCGGCATGGCCCACTGGAGGGCGAATCCCAGGGCCAGCCCGAGGGCCGTGCCGATGGCGCCGAGAATCCCCACCACGGCGATGTAGTGGCCGATGACGAACCGGCCTGTGCCGCCCATGGCCTTGACGGCGGCGATGGTCCGCTCCTTCTCCTTGAGCAGGGCGGTCAGGGCGCTCTGGATGCCGATGCCCGACAGGAGCAGGGTGAAGATGCCGATGAGCGCCAGGAAGAAGAGGAAGTTGTCGAAGAACCGCTTGATCCGGGACCGGGCGGTCCGGTAGGTCTCCACCCGCTCCTGGCCGGGGACGGCGACGGACCGGAGATCTTCGGCCATCCGTTCCAGGTCGGTCCCTTCCGGCGTCTTGAGGAGCACGTAGTAGCGGACCCGGCTGGACCGTTTGACCAGGTCCAGTTTGTCCAGGTCGGCCATGGCTACGAAGACCCGGGGGCCGAAGGAGAGGAAGCTGACGGGCCGGTCCGGCTCGTGGACCACCACGTCCCGGATGGTCAGGGTCGCCT
>CAYPCE010000499.1:0-2019 GCA_964409085.1 uncultured Desulfobacteraceae bacterium
GGAACTACAAACCGTTCACGGGAAAAGTGAAACGGATCCGAACCTCCGGGAGAAACGTCGCCGTCGTGGATTCCGGCAAACGGGAGATCGGGGAATTCGAATTCACGTTTAATGACCTGGGGGATTACCGAGAGGGCCAAGACCTCGCGTGCATGTGGGACGGCAAAGACCCCGCCACCGCCCAGGAGGACCTGAGAGGGAACCAACAGTTGGGCATCTATGCCTGCTTTGGGGCGGTGGCGCTGATGGCGGTCATCCTTTTGTTGAACGTGATCTTTTGACCCGAACCGACACAGAAGCGGCCCGTCATGCGTAAGCTCTTTCGGAACCTTTTCACCATCGTTATCGTGGGCCTTGCGGCGGCCCTGGTCGTCTACTGGAGCCTTCACCGGGAACGGCTGCCGGATGAAATCCGCATCGCGGCGGGACCGCCCGGCTCGCTCTACAGCACGTTCGCCTATGCTTTCAGCGGAAAACTGAGCCGGAAAACCGGAAAGACGGTGACGGTCATCGATACGGAAGGCGCCCTCGAAAACCGGCGACTGCTGCTGGACGGCAAGGCGGAGCTGGCCCTGTTCAGCGACGGGGCCGGCCCCATGGAGGGGACGGGCATCCTCGCGCCCCTGTACGATGAACTGGTCCATATTATGGTGAGAGGGGGAGACGGCGACGAGGCCATCAAGGGGATGGCCGACCTCGGCGGAAAGACGATGGCCTTCGGGTCGGAAAACTCCGGCATCCGTCCCACGGCACTGCGCATCCTTCAGCATTACCAGGTCAACCCTTCCGGCATCCCGGACGTCCAGCACCCGGTGGAGGCCCTGAAAACCCGGGCCGACATCCCCGCGGCCATCGCGCTGACCGGCATCGCCGATGCGTCCCTCCAGCAACTGCTCTCCACGGGGGACTTCAGGCTCCTGGAAATCGAGGACGCCGAGGCCCTGACGTTCCATTACCCGTTTTACGCCGTGGGGCAGATTCCCAAAGGGCTTTACGGCGAAAACCCCTCCCCGGTTCCGGAGCGGAACATGTCGACCCTCTCGGCCAAGGCCGTTCTCATCGCCCCGTCAACTTCATCTGAGCTTTTGGTCTCCACGGTGCTCGACGGCCTGTACGCCTCCGATCTCCAGACCCAGATCCCGACCCTGATTCCCAAGCAGACGGCCGCCGCCTGGCCCAGCAACAGTTGGCTCCCCAAAGCACGGGCTTATTTCGAGCCCTACAAGCAGCTCAAATTCATCAGCACCATGCTGGAGCCCCTATCTGCGGCCAAGGAGCTGATCCTGGCCCTGGTGCTCGGCGCGTTTTTCCTCCGGAACCGCCTCCAACTGGCGCGGAAGCGCCATCAGGAAAAGGCGTTCCATGCCCAGAAGGAACGCTTGGATGAATTCATCCAGGAGATCGTCAAGATGCAGCGGATCGGCATGGAGACCCGGCGTCCGGATGAACTGCGGCAATTGCAGGGCCGGTTGACGGAATTGCAGGAGGGTGCGTTGACGGAATTGACCGACGAGAAACTGCGGGGCGACCAGATGTTTCTGCTTTTTCTGACCCTTTGCGCGGATGTCGGCCGCAAACTGGAAAACCGGTTGCTGACCCTCGGACTGAGCCGGAACCTGAAGCCGGCCGGCTCTTCACGTCCCAAGGATTCTGAGAAAACAAAACGACAGGAGGATGCATGATGCGATGGCGGTCTATTTTTTGTATTGCAGCAATGGGTCTCTTGACGGCCCAACCGGTCCTATCGGCCCAAACCGCCAGTGCGGATCATGGAAAGCGGCTGTTTTCCATGCACGGCTCCAACACCATCGGGGCCCGGCTCGCGCCGACCCTGGTGGAGGCGTTTCTGCGCCATATCGGCGGCAGCGATGTGGCCGCCCATACGCTGGGCGACGGAAAAAAGCGGATCACCGCCCGGCTCCCCGGCGAGGGGGTGTGCCACGTGGAGATCGCCGCGGAGGGCTCGAGTACCGGTTTCCGGGATTTTCTTGACGGAAAATGCGACCTGATCATGGCGTC
>CAYPCE010000500.1:0-2018 GCA_964409085.1 uncultured Desulfobacteraceae bacterium
TCGTGTTGAGACCGGCCCGGCCGAAAGCCGAAGCTGTTGGCCGAAAACGTCGGGTCCCATATTTGCTGCAACACCTGTGCGACGGCCTGCTGGACCAACCGATCCAGCGCCGTCGGGATGCCCAGCAGCCGCACCCCGCCGGAAGGCTTCGGGATTTCCTTCCGCCTTGCCGGCGACGTTTTGTAGCGGCCGTCGAGCAAATCCTGCCTGATTTTGGGCCAGTAACGTTGAAGATAGGCCGGGAGCCCATCGACGGTCATGCCGTCAATACCCGGCGCGCCCTTGTTTTCCCGGACGCGTTTAAACGCCCGCAGCATGTTCTCCCGCTCAAGAATATCTTTCATGAGCCGGACCTGTCCTGTCGGGTTTTCGGTTGATCGAGACGCTATGGTCATTTCAACTGGAACGGACACCCATGCGGATCTCCCGGGGTAAACACGCATCTTTGCGCACACGAACGCCGAGTATACCTGCCTGACTTTGATGGATAGAGGACTTTGCCTTGTGTTGCAGGCTCCTCCCGCCAGGCCCGCCTGACCCGGTTCTTGTACATCGCCCCGTACGCTTGCGGCATCCCGACTCAGCGGGACGGCTTCCTCCCGAGGTCCGTTGCCGGATACCCCGTTGCACTGCCGCTACATCCTTCGCCTCCATCAGGCTGGATATGGATCTCCTCGGGCGTGGCTCCGGCGTTGTTCCCGGCAGGCTTTTCCCAGCGCCTTGTAGGCGTTCAGAATTTCAGGATAATCTCTGGAAAAGTCGGTGTACTTTTTAGGCAGATATATGACGCCTCCTGATGGATGATGGGTTGTCGATGGGATGTGATCATGCCTTCGTCATTGGCGGATGTATATCAATATGGTAAGGTTTTTTCAACGGATAACCTTTATTTGGCGCCGATCTTCGCTTCGTATGCATGAGTAAAGTGGACAGAGTGGACTCGGTGGACGGGATGGACAGTATGGACGAACAGCATGAGCGACAATTGGGGCACTTTCCGGAAGTGCTGGTCATTCTGGGCACGGACGCGGCAGGGAAAAACCATGTGGCCGATGTCGTGGCCCGCGCGCTGGCCCGCTCCGGGAGTCGGGTCGAACTGCGGGAAGGTTGGTTTTCAAAGCCCCCGACGCCGGCCGAGGCCGAAAAAGGCACGCTGTCCCTCTTCCAGGAGCAGCTTTTTCTCTATACTTTCGGGATCAATCGGTACCTGATCCCTTCCCTGATCACCCTGCTCATCAAACGGGATCTGCGGCACTTCCGAAGACCCGACCACCCGCTCATCGTCGTCAGCCATACCGGCCTGCGGATTCTGGCCTTCTACCTGGGGCATCGGTTCCGCCGGATCAACGATATCCGGATGCCCGCCTTTCTCGACCTTGCGCTGCGGGCCATCCTGCCCGTCACCCGCGCCAAGGCCATCGTCTTGGATATCGACGATCACATCCGCCGGCAACGCATCGCCAAACGGACCCGGGGCGGCGACGTGGACCCCTTCGACCGGTACATGGCCCGGGACAGCGCCCGGTCCGAACGCATCGAAAACATCATGGTCTGGCTGGGACGGACCTACCTGAACGCCGTCAAGATCGAAAACAACGATTTGGATGAGGCGGAGTTGACGGACCAGATATTCAAGGCAATCGGCCAAACCGAAAACAAGTTGAAATGACGGGAGACCGCATGATGTCTGAAACCGAACCGAATGCTGATCCAGAAGCGCTCCTCACAGCTTTCCGCCGGCTCTGCCGGCTTTTCTGGGGATCCAACGCCGAAGATTGCAAAACATTGCATTCAGGGGAATGGTTCGAGCCCTTCGAGGCCATCGCCGTTCAGGACGGCAAGGCGGGGCATCCGCTTCTCATGACCACCGCTGAAATGAAGACGGTCGCCGCCGCACCGCCAACGCTACGGGCGTTTTGCGAGGGACTGGAAACGCTCTACGTCCAGACCTTCATCAACAACAGGGGCGGCATCGCGGCATCGCTCTATCAGTCCAGTTATGAATCGGGCAGCGGGTC
>CAYPCE010000501.1:0-2008 GCA_964409085.1 uncultured Desulfobacteraceae bacterium
GCTACAAGCTGAACCCTATCACAGGATGCCGCTCCTGTGCGATCAATAAACGGCAACCCGGAAAACAGGCGAGGTCGAGTTATGAAGGGGAGGAAAGGGCGGGCCGGGAATGCCCCCCGCATTTTGATGGTGTCACCAGAAATCGCCTACCTGCCGTCCCAGGCCGGCGTCATCGCGCAGTATTACCGGGCCAAGGCCGGCGGCATGGCGGACGTGGTGGCGGGTCTCATGAATTCCCTGCTCGAACGGGAAGTCGATGTCCATCTGGCGATCCCTTATTACCGGCCGCTTTTCAGGAGCCGTCTGCCGAAGTTTTTGAAAACCCCCCTGGCCGATCTTCTGGAGGGCATGGCGGACAACCGGATTCACCTGGTGGAACACCCCCGGTTTACGCACCTCGACAGCGTTTACAGTTCCGACGGACTGGAAAACACCCGGCTCTCCCTGGCCTTCCAGCAGGGGGTGATCGACCAGATTCTGCCCCGGGTCGCGCCCGATCTGATCCACTGCCACGACTGGATGACGGGGCTGTTGCCGGCCCGGGGCAAGGCCGCATCGATTCCGTCCCTGTTCACCCTGCACAATATCCACACCGTCAAGAGCACCCTGGGCTTCATCGAAGATCACGGCATCGACCCCAAAGGGTTTTGGGATCGGCTGTATTACCAGCGGTTGCCCGCCGGCTACGAGGAATCCCGGCACGGCAACCCGGTGGAGTACATGACCAGCGGCATTCTGGCCGCGGACCGGGTCAACACCGTGAGCGAAACCTTTCTGAAAGAGATCGTCGATGGCGAACACGGGTTTGTGGAACCGACCATCCGTGAGGAGCTGGGACGCAAGCGGGATCAGGGCCGGGCGGTCGGCATTCTCAACGCGCCGGACAACAGCTTCGATCCGGCGGCCGACGTCTGTCTGTTCCGCCCCTATGGCCACGAGGATCACGCGGAAGGCAAGCAGGTGAACAAACGGATGCTCCAGCTTGCCCTGGGGCTGAAACCGGAACCGGAGGCGCCCCTGTTTTTCTGGCCCTCCCGGCTGGACAGCCTCCAGAAAGGGGTCCAGCTTCTGTCTCACCTGCTGTGGGACCTGGTCGATGGCGCTTCCCATTCTCAGGTCCTGTTTGTCGCGGACGGCGATCAGCAACCCCATTTCAAAGAACGGGTGGAGGGAAATGGCCTGGAGGACCGGGTGGCGGTCTGTGATTTCGATGAGCACCTGTCGCACCTGGCCTACGGCGCCGCGGACTTCGTCCTGATGCCCTCCCGGTTCGAGCCCTGCGGTTTGCCCCAGATGATCGGGTCGATCTATGGCGCCCTGCCGGTGGTCCACAGGACCGGCGGCCTTTGCGACACCGTTGCCCAAATGGATGTGGTCCATAATGCCGGGAACGGATTTCTTTTCGATCGCCACGATTCCGGGGGACTGTGGGCGGCCATCCAGGATGCCTTGACTTTTTTCCGTCTTCCCGATGAGGTCAGGCGAGCCCAGCTTGCCCGGGTCATGAAAGAAAGCGATGCCCGATTCAATTGGGAAAACATGGTCAAGGGGTATATCGGGCTTTATGAAGGGGCGCTGGGGCGGCCGGTGCAACCTTGAACACCCCCGGGGCGTTGCCATGATCGGGTTTGTGAAGCTGTTTGGGCGCCATAAAGGAGGAAATCGAATGGAACGGAGACATGAAATGGGGCCGGAAGGCCGGTGTGTATGCCCGAAGTGTCAGGAAACCATCCCGCATCAGCGGGGCGTCCCCTGTCAGGAAAGAAGATGCCCGCAATGCGGCGCCAAGATGTTGCGGGAAGGGTCTTATCACCATGAACAGTTCAAAAAAACAAACCGATAACGGGGGCGGGGAAAGGGCGTTTTCTGCGCGCCAAAAAGGAAGTTATGGAAGAGAAATTCTGGACCGCTTTCGCGGCGAGCCTGCTGGCGGCGCTGGTGACCGCACTGGGCATTATCGCGATCCGAACGGTTGCGTCATGGGCTCGTAAATACAGTGTCTATTTCG
>CAYPCE010000502.1:0-1995 GCA_964409085.1 uncultured Desulfobacteraceae bacterium
CTTGAAAAATCGTTGACAATCCCCCGCGCTTTAGTTACATCATAGCTATAATATAGTTTCGATGTCGCTTTAATGCCGCCATTTTCCGTCCCGTAACCCAACGCAGGGAGGTTGCCATGAAAAAACTCAAGCAAATCACCATCTCGATCGAGAATTCGCCCGGTCGTCTCTACGAGGTCACCAAGGCCCTGGGGGATGCCGGGATCAATCTCCGGGCCCTCAACCTGGTGGACACCGGCATGTTCGGCCAGCTCCGGCTGCTGGTGTCGGACATCCCCAAGACCCGGCAGATCCTCATGGAGCTGATGATGCCCGCCCGGGTCGTGGACGTGGTGGCCGTGGAGATCGAGGACACGCCGGGGGCCCTCTCCCAGGTGCTCAAACCCTTGCTGGACGGCGGCGTCAACGTTCTCTACACCTATGCCTTTGTCGGCCTGTCGGCCAAAAAAGCGGTGATGATCTTCCGGTTCAGCGATACGGACAAGGCCATCGGGATCCTGGAAAAGAGCGGCCATCAACTTCTGGATTCGGAACGGTTCGGCATCCTGGAATCCCGGTCCTGACAAAATAAGGAGGCGTCATGAGCGATCCATCCGATTTTACACCGAAAAAATTCGCCGTTGTGGGCGCCGGACCCGTGGGCTGCATCGTGGCGGCGTTCCTGGCCAAAAAGGGCTGCGAGGTCACCCTCTGCGACATCGTTCCCGAACTGCTGGCGCCGGCCACAAAAGAGCCGGGCATCACCATCGAAGGATCCGAAACCCTGCAATCCACGGTGACCCGCACCACCCGAAGCGTGGACGAGATCGGCCAGTACGAGCCGGACGTGGTCTTTATCACCGTCAAGGCCAACGCCACGCCGCTCATCGCATCCGCCGTCGAGGGGTTTCTGCGGGACGGCATGTACGTCGTCTCCTGGCAAAACGGCATCGACACCGAGCTGGCCCTGGCCCAGTCCCTGGGCAAACAGCCGGTGATGCGGGCCGTGGTCAACTGGGGATGCGGGCTGGCCGCGCCGGGCCACGTGAAGATGCCCTTTCACCATCCGCCCCATTACATCCAGGCCCTGGACCCCGCGTCGATTCCGGCCGCCGAGGCCATCGCCGCGGTGCTCACCGAATGCGGCCTCCAGACCGAAAACACCGACAAGATCGTCTCCATGGTGTGGCGCAAGAGCGTGCTCAACGCCTGCATGAACCCCGTCTGCGCGGTGACCGGGTTCACCATGTCCCAGGCCATGAACGACCCCATCGTGTTCGGCATCGTCGACAACCTGATCAAGGAGTGCGTCAAGATCGCCCGGGCCAATGAAATCAATCTCGGATGGGATTTCTACCCCCACGCCATCGAGTACATGAGCAACGCCGGGAACCACAAGCCCTCCATGCTCATGGACATCGAGAACAAACGGCGCACCGAGGTGGATTTCATCAACGGCAAGTTCGTCCATTACGGCCAGCAGGCCGGGATCCCGACGCCCTACAATGAGACCATCCGAGGGCTGGTGAAGGCCATCGAGCCATAATGGCGATGGCGGGCAACGGGCCGGACGGCGGCCTTTTCGCGGGCATCGACATCGGGGCCTCCCGCACCAAAGTGGTGCTGTTGGACGACCAAAAGCGGATGGCGGGCGCGGCGGTCCGGAAAACGGGCGCGGATTTCACCGAGGCCGCCGGCGGATGCCTGGACGAGGCACTGTCCGCCGCCGGCCGCGACCGGACGGCCATCCGGGCCGCCCTGGCCACCGGGTACGGCCGGAAAAACGCGGACTTCATCACGGACCGGGCCAAGACGGAAATCTCCTGCCACGCCCGGGGCTGCTTTCACCTATTTCCCGAGGCCATGACCATCATCGACATCGGCGGGCAGGACAACAAGATCATCAAGCTGGATGAAAACGGCCGTCGCCTCAATTTCAAGATGAACCGGAAATGCGCGGCCGGCACCGGCGCCTTTCTGGAGGAGATGGCCCTCCGCCTGGACCTGCCCCTGGAC
>CAYPCE010000503.1:0-1983 GCA_964409085.1 uncultured Desulfobacteraceae bacterium
CATCCCTCCCACATCATCGCGCCGGCCATCCACAAAACCCGGAAGGAGATCGGCCGGCTGTTTGCCGACAAACTGGGCATCCCCTACACCGAAGATCCGCCAACCCTCACCCAGGCCGCCCGCAAGGCCCTCCGGGAAAAATTCATGGCCGCCGACATGGGCATCACCGGGTGCAACCTGGCCTGCGCCGAAACCGGCCATATCACCACCCTCTCCAACGAGGGCAACATCCGAATGGCCGCCACCCTGCCCAAGGTCCATGTCGCCGTCATGGGCATGGAGCGGGTGGTGGCCCGTCTGAGCGACCACGCCATCCTCTTCCGGCTGCTGGCCATGGGCGCCGCGGCCCAGCAGATGGCCGGGTACGTCTCCTACGCCGGCGGACCGGCCGGACCGGAAGAGGCCGACGGCCCCGAGGAATTCCACCTTGTGATCCTGGACAACGGCCGGAGCCGCATCCTGGCCGATCCGGAATTCCGTGAAATGCTCCAGTGCATCCGGTGCGCCGCCTGTCTCAATATCTGTCCGGTCTACGGCGAGATCGGAGGCCACGCCTATGGGTACCCGTATTCCGGTCCGGTGGGCGCGGTGGTTACGCCGCTGTTGGTTGGCATTAACCGCGCGAAGGACCTCTGCCAGGGAGAAACCCTTTGCGGCGCCTGCCGGGACGCCTGCCCGGTGGCCATCGACATCCCCCGGATGCTGCTGGCGTTGCGGGCCAAACTGGCGAAGGGCGACGACCGGTGGGGCGTGACGCCGGCCGGCCCGGCGGAGCGGGCCGCCTACCGGTTCTGGTCCCGCCTCATCGGGAACCGGCGCCTTTACGAGATGTGTCTCCGCGCCGCGGGCATCGGCGGCCGGCTGTTTGCTCGTAAGGACGGAATGATAGGACGACGGTTGCCGGGTCCGCTTTCCGGATGGCCCCGCACCCGGAACCTGCCGGCGCCGGCGTCGAAATCGTTCATGCGGCGGTGGAAAGAAGGGGAAGGAAAGGAGGGACCGCGCCATGACTGATCCAGGACGAACCGTTTTTCTCAAAAGGGTCCGCTCCGCGCTGGGCGACCCGATCCGGGATGCGGCATCGGTTCGGACGGCCTTTGCAGACCCCGATCCTTCTACCACGGCGGCATTGCGGAAAAGAGTGCGCGACCGAAGCCCCGAAGAACGGGCGGCCCTGCTGGACCGTCTCGCCAAGGCCGCCGGCCCGCTCAACGTTCAATTCCACCGGGCGCATGACGAGACCGCCGCGGCCGACGCTATCGTCGGGATCGTCCAGAGCCGCCCGCCGGAGTGGGGCGGAGAAAAACGGGTCGCGGCCTGGGACCATCCGCTGATTGCATCCCTGGATTTGGAGGTCGCGCTGACGGGGCTGAACGTACCGGTTTTCCCGACGGGGTTGGCGGAAACCGACCGTGAAGGCGTCCGAGATGCGGTGAAGGCGGCTTACATCGGCGTCACATCGGCCGAATGGTGCGTGGCGTCCACGGCGACCCTCGCGTGTCGGAACCATCTCGGCATGCCCCGTTCAGTCTCCCTCGTGCCGTCCATCCACGTCGCCGTGATCCGCGCCGGGCAGGTCGTGGCCGATTTCCATGAGTTGTATGCGTTGCTGGACGCCGAATTGGATGGAGAGGGGAGGGGTCTTACCGACGCCATGACCTTCATCACCGGCCCGAGCAAAACCGCCGACATCGAGGCGACGCTGGTGCATGGGGCCCATGGGCCGCGGGAGTTGTACTTGATCGTGATCGGCGGATAAGACGTAGCGCTTTGTCTTATTCCGGGCAGATGAGCTTGACTGTCGGGAAATACGTTCTGTAACGGTTTGGATCCCGGGTCATCAAATCCAGCTGTAAAACGGCCGCATGAGCCCCGATATAAAAATCGGGCAGAGGGGACCTCTTGACGCCCTTTCGTTTACGATACTGGAGGAATGCTTTTCCAGCAAGGAACAGTGCTTCTTTGGGGATATCCAATATTTGG
>CAYPCE010000504.1:0-1960 GCA_964409085.1 uncultured Desulfobacteraceae bacterium
CCCAAGGAATGGATGAAGATGTTCCTCCAGACCGGGGGCAAAGCCGATGTGCAGGCGGTCCAGGAGATGCTTCTGGAGCGCATCGAATCCACGGAGGGCGTCGCCTGGGTCCGCCTGGACTGGCGGAGGGATGAAGACTCCGCGACCCTCCCCATGTTGCGGATGACGCCCCGGCGCCACGACGCCGGCGGAGCGGAGACGGCCCGGGTGATGGACATGCCGCGCCGTTTCCACCAGGGCCGCATCGCCGAAGTGACTTCTCCCCACTACGATGTGTCCGTGGACGGACAGACGGTGTCCATCATTTCCAATTTGAACGACGCAGAAGGTCAAACCATCGGTACCTTAACGACGGCGGTTCGGTTCGATTATCTCGTGGACGCGGTGTCGACCTCCGACCTGTGGGAAAGTTACCGGGCCTATATCGTCGACGGCGACGGGAACGTGCTGGCCGGCAACACGGACACGCGGCCCCGGCGTTTGGGGGCGAGCGGCGACGAACTGGGCAAAGCGGTCCTGGCGGAGATGGCGGAATACCGGGCTGGCGCGGTTATGGGGGAGGGGCATCCGCCGGACGAAATCATCGGCTTTTTCCGGCTCCATGAAGCCCCCTGGTTTCTGGTGATTTCCGCGCCCGGCCGGGAGGTGCTGGCGCCCATCGTCCGGTTTCGGGATTATTACCTGGTCGGCGCCGCTTTCTTCATCCTGATGACGCTGCTGCTGATCCGGTGGGTCGCCGGCCGGACGGTGGTCGCCGTCAAATCCGTTTCCGAGGCCGCCCGGGAGATCGCCGAGGGCCGGCTCCATCATCACCTTCCCGTCAAGAGCCGGGACGAGGTGGGCGAACTCGTCGCTTCCTTCAACACCATGACCCGGCAACTGGAAGAACGGCTCCGTCTGAAAAATTCCCTCAACCTGGCCATGGAGGTCCAGCAGAACCTTCTGCCGTCCGAGCCTTTGATCATCGAAGGGCTCGATATTGCGGGCGCGAGCCGCTACTGCGATGAGACGGGCGGGGATTACTACGATTTCATCGCCTTGCCCGAGATGGGGCCGGGGAGGATCGGCGTGGCGGTGGGGGACGTTTCCGGCCACGGCGTGGCCGCGGCCCTGCTGATGACCTCCGTCCGGGCGTTCATCCGGAGCCGGGCGATCCATTCGCGATCCCTGCCCCGGATGATCGGGGACGTCAACCGGCTGCTCTGCATGGACACCACTCTGAGCGGCAGTTTCATGACGCTCTTTTTCCTCCTGATGGATGTCGCGGGCTGCGAAATCCGGTGGGTCCGGGCGGGGCATGAACCGGCCATCGTCTACGCGCCGGCGTCGAACGCCTTCACCGAACTCGGAGGAGGCGGCATGGCCCTGGGCGTCGATCCCGAGAGCAGCTACGAGGAAGCGGGATGCTCGACGTTGAGGCCGGGGGAGATCCTCCTGCTGGCCACCGACGGGCTGTGGGAAACGGAAAACGAAGACGGCGAGCCCTTTGGGCGGGATCGGGTCAGGACGCTCCTGCGTCAACACCATCAGAAACCATCAGAGACGATCATTCAGGCCGTTTTGGACGCGCACGGACGGTTCAGGGGGGAGGTGGCGCAGACCGATGATGTGACGTTGGTTGTTGTGAAGCGCCGAGGGGAGAACGACGTTCTGTAAGCCATCTGTGATTTTATTGCCCTGTCATCGACAATTGCTTGCGCAAGGCCTCAATGCTCTGCGCGGTAATTGCCTGTTTGAGCACTGATTTAAGGATATCGCGATCCGAAATTCGCTCCACCATCGCGGAAATGTCGGCTGGAACTCGATCGAACCGCGATTGAATCGCTTCGATCAGCATCTCCTTGGCGGCTAGAACTTGGCCCTGCTGAATTCCTTGCTGGATTCCTCTGAATCCCGTCTTTCTTGATCAGGGATTTTCATTCAGATAATTGAAGTTGCTTTACGAGCAAGTTGCCGTGTC
>CAYPCE010000505.1:0-1955 GCA_964409085.1 uncultured Desulfobacteraceae bacterium
TTGAGTTCCATAAAATCCGCCTCCTGTTGAGATTCAACTGTTCCAGGAAGTGGGTTACAAGAAGCGTGCCGGAGCTGGAAACTATCGGTCAAATGAAGTAAGGATCTTGAATTTATGGAAAACAATGGGAAGAGGCGGGGCTGTATGGGATAAACAGGCGTGTGTAACAGGGCGGGGGATATGTTTCCTGTAAACTGTAATGGTGATTACAAGTGTAAAGTGCACGAAAATCGTTTACATGATGGTCTCCGCATCCGCAGGAATAGCGCGACTATTTCGGAGGATTGAAAAGGGCGAGAACGCCGCATGGGGCCAAAAGGGGAGGTTTTCGGATAGGTTCTTACTTCTCAAGGTACTCTGGGATGTTGCCATTTACTCGCCGGATACAACTACGCTGGAACAGGGAGCCGGTTGCGGAGTACCCCATCGAAAGCGATGGAGGCGTGGGTGGTTGTCGGGCTTTTCCCGAAGATCCAATCTTGCGGGGGGAAGATATCGAATGTCGAAAGCACCTCGAAACCCTACGTCGAGGGAAGCCCAACCAGAGACGGCTGGTTTCAGGCAATACGAAAAAAGGGATATGTACTTAAAATACACTTGTGAATCCGCGGCCAGCTGGAACGTTGTAAAAGGCGTTTGCACGGAAGCGGCCCGCTTCGACCAGGAATTCAGGACTGTCTTGGAACAGTTTTTTGGATCGTGATAGAGGGGTTGCATTAAATCCAAAACTATTATATTTATTTTGATATGAAATCCAAAATATTTATATCTAGAAAGATCATGGACCGGATCGAAGAACGGTTTTTCCGAGGCAAGGCGATTATATTGCTCGGCCCCCGGCAGGCCGGGAAAACGACGCTGATTCAGGCCGTCATGGATCGGTCGGATGAAAAACACCTGATGCTCAACGCGGACGAGCCGGATGTGCGGGAACTTCTCCAGGACACGACCTCCACCCGGCTACGGGCCATTATCGGTGAGCATCGGATCATCTGTATCGATGAAGCCCAGCGGATTCCCAATGTCGGACTGACATTGAAGCTGATGACCGATCAAATTCCCGATGTCCAGGCCATCGCCACCGGGTCCTCGTCCCTCGAACTCAACGCCGGCATCGCCGAGCCGCTCACCGGGCGGAAATTCGAGTTCAGGCTGTATCCGTTGTCCTTTGCCGAGTTGGCCGGGCATTATGGCCTTTTGGAAGAGCGGCGGCTTCTGGAGCATCGCCTGATTTTTGGCGGTTATCCGGAGGTCGCCACATCCCCCGGGCAGAAAGAAGAGCTGGTGAGGTTGTTGGCGGACAGCTATCTGTTCAAGGATCTGCTGAATCTGGATGGAATCAAAAAGCCCGCCCTGCTTGAAAAAATCGTCAAGGCCCTGGCGTTGCAGCTCGGGAGCGAGGTATCTTTCCATGAAATCGGACAGTTGACGGGATCGGACAGCCACACGGTGGAACGGTACATCGACCTGCTGGAAAAAGCCTTTGTCCTGTTCCGGCTGCCGGCCTACAGCCGGAATGTCCGCAATGAGATCAAGAAGGGCAAGAAAATCTATTTTTTCGACAACGGCATCCGCAACGCCCTGATCGGAAATTTTCTGCCCCCCGCCAGCCGGACCGACGCCGGCGCGTTGTGGGAAAACTATCTCGTGTCCGAAAGGTTGAAGATGTTGCGCAACGAAGGAATTTACGCCGACGGGTTTTTCTGGCGCACCACCCAGCAGCAGGAAATCGATTACGTCGAGGAGCGGGGGCCGGATCTGTCGGCCTATGAATTCAAATGGAACCCGAAAAAAAAAGGGACCGGTTTTCCCAAGACGTTTGTGCGGGCGTATCCGAAAGCGAAGACCGAATGGGTCACGCCTGAGGATTATGACCGGTTCTTGACGGCGCCATGACACGGTCAGACCGGGAGGTCCACCCTACAAATCCATCCCCGCCCCCTGCCCTCTTAACC
>CAYPCE010000506.1:0-1924 GCA_964409085.1 uncultured Desulfobacteraceae bacterium
AAAAAAATCTATAACGGCTTTAACAAATATTCCCCTTGTCCTTGCGGAAGCGGTAATAAATTCAAGTTTTGCTGTATGGCCTGAAATTTACCCGAGACAAACAAAGAAAATATTTATGAAAACAATAGATAATCATATCGTTATTACTCCCGGGATCGCCGGCGGCAAACCAAGAATCGCCGGCCATCGCATTACCGTCCAGAACATTGTGATCTGGCATGATCGACTGGGAAAAAGCGCGGATGAAATTGCAACCGATTATGACCTTGATTTAGCGGATATTTACGCTGCCCTCGCTTATTATTTTGACCATCGGGAAGAAATTGATCAAGAGATCGAAGAAGGTGAAATGTTTGTGGAGTCCTTGCGCAGAAATTCGGCCTCGAAATTTGACCAGAAACTTCGCCAAAGCAAGACAGCATGAGGAGTAGAATCCGGAATTGTGTATGCTCACCAAGGCATGGCAATTGGTAAAATCATATCTGGATTAATGCTGATCTACCAGGCACTGGAAACAGAAGAGATGATAAACCACGTTGAATATTTGTAACCCCTTAACAAATTAGAGGAGCCCCCATGTTCTTCGACCTCCTAAAAAAACGCCGTTCCATCCGCCGATTCACCGATCAACCCATCGAGAAGGAAAAGATCGACGGACTCATGAAGGCCGCCCTCCTCTCCCCCTCTTCCCGGGGCATCCGCCCCTGGGAATTCGTCGTTGTCGACGACCGGGAGACCCTGACCGCCCTATCCCAGTCCAAACCCCACGGAGCAAGCTTTTTAAAAGGCGCGGCCCTCGGCATCGCAGTGGTCGCCGACCCGTCTCAATCCGACGTATGGGTGGAGGACGCGTCCATCGCCTCGGTCTACCTTCTCCTGGCCGCCGAAGCCCTGGGCCTGGGCGCCTGCTGGTCCCAGATCCGGAAACGGAACTATAACGAGGAAACCCCGGCCGCCGACCGCGTCGCCGAACTGCTCGGCCTCCCGCCAGGCTATGCGGTGGAGGCCATCATCGCCGTCGGCTACCCGGCCGAGGAGAAACGGACCTACACCGACGACGACCTGAAGTGGGAAAAGGTCCACTACAACCGGTACGGACAAAAGGAGCCCTCGTGAACGCCTTCACCGAAAGCCAGATCGAAGCCCTGAGCCGGTTCGTTTCCTCCGACCGGTTCACCACCGGCCAGTCGAGCCGGGACCTCCACCGCCACGACATCTCCGCCCATGACGGGGTTCTCCCCGCCGGGGTGATCTGGCCCATCGACGGCGACGAAGTGGCCCGGATTCTCGCTTATACCTACGAAAACGACATCCCCGTCACCCCCTGGGGCGCCGGCACCAGCACCGAAGGCAACCCCGTCCCGGCGGTGGGCGGCCTGGTCATGGACCTGACCCGGATGGACCGGATCATCGACATCCGGCCCGACGACCTCCAGGCCGACGTCCAGCCCGGCGTGCTCCGCAAGACCCTCAACCGGGAGGTCGGCCAGTACGGCCTCTTTTTCCCGCCCGACCCCGGCGCCGACGCCACCATCGGCGGCATGATCGCCAACAACGCCTCCGGGGTCCGGACCATCAAATACGGCGCCACACGGGACTACATCCGCCGGCTCACCGTCGTCCTCCCCGACGGCAAGATGATCCACACCGGCTGCCGGGCCGCCAAATCCTCCTCCGGGTACGACCTTACCCGCCTCTTTGTCGGCTCCGAAGGAACCCTCGGCGTGGTGACCGACGCCACCGTCAAGCTCACCGGCCGCCCCAATCACCACCTCGCCGCCACGGTCACGTTCAAGGACCTGACCGCCGCTTCCGAGGCCACCGCGGTGCTCATGGGCGCCGGGCTGGAGCCGGCGGCCCTGGAGCTGCTGCCGGTCCCCCTCATCCGGCTCATGAACCGGGAAAACGGGCTCGGCATCCCCGA
>CAYPCE010000507.1:0-1921 GCA_964409085.1 uncultured Desulfobacteraceae bacterium
TCCAGACCGGCGTCATCACCGGCGTGGTTTTCATCCTGGTGGGCGCCGGGCAGGCGTTTTCCTGGATGATCGGATTCATGCAGATCCCCCAGCAGCTCCTGCCGCCGCTGTTCGGCGCGGACCCGTCCATGCTGCGGGTGATGATCATCGTCGTGGTGGTCTATTTCGTGGCCTGCATGTTCGTCGATCCCATCGTCGCCATTTTCATTTTAAGCCCCATCTTCCAGCCCTACGTGGTCGGCGCCGGCGTGGACCCGATTCTCCTGGGCACCCTGGTGACCCTCCAGGCCGCCATCGGCTCGGCGACGCCGCCCTTCGGGTGCGACATCTTCACGGCCCAGCTCATTTTCCGGCGGCCTTACACCGAGGTCATCGGCCATGCGCTGCCGTTCCTGATTATGCTCATCATCGCTACGATCATCCTGATGGTCTTTCCGCAGATCGCCCTGTTTCTGCCCAACCTGGCGCTGGGAGGCTGATGATGGAACGGATGCCCACCCTTCACGACGCCTTTCAGGCCCATGCCCGCATCCGGCCCATGATCTGGGAGACGCCCGTCATTCCGTCGCCGGATTTGGCGAAAGAGACCGGGGCGACGGAGATTCACCTGAAGCTGGAATGCCTCCAGAACACCGGCGCCTTCAAGGTCCGGGGCGCGGCCAACAAGATCCTGAGCCTGTCGGATCCCGAGAAAGAGAAGGGCGTCATCACCTTTTCCACCGGCAACCACGGCAAGGCCGTGGCCTGGGTGGCGGGGCAGACGGGGATCCGGGCGGTGGTCTGCCTCTCCGAGCATGTGGCGGAATACCGGGCCGAGGCGATCCGGGCGTTGGGGGGGGAGGTGGCCCGGAAGGGCCGATCCCAGGACGAGGCCGAGGAACACTACCACGAGTTGGCCCGGGACCTGGGCCTCGTGCCGGTGGTCCCCTTCGATGATCCCATGGTGATCGCGGGGCAGGGGACCATCGGAGTCGAAATCCTGTCGAAGCTGCCGGACACGGAGGTCCTGATGATCCAGCTTTCCGGCGGCGGCCTCATGGCGGGCATCGCCATGGCCGCCAAGTCGATCAACCCGGCCATTCGCGTGGTGGGCGTCTCCCTGGAACGGTCTCCGGCCATGCTGGAAAGCCTCAAGGCCGGCAAACCCACGCCGGTGACGGAAAAGGACTCCATCGCCGATTCCCTCCTGGGCGGCATCGGCGTCGACAACCGGTACACGCTGCCTATGGTGAACACCTTCGTGGACGACCATGTGCTGGTGACCGAAGAGGAGATCGAAACGGCGATGATCTACATTTTCCAGAAACACCGCCTCGTGGCCGAAGGGGCCGCCGCCGTGGGAGTGGCCGCCGTGGTGCATGGTAAGGTGAATGTGGAGGGCAAACGCGTGGCGACGGTGTTGACCGGAAACAGCATCGATTCGGGGGCGTATGTGCGGATTCTGAACCGCTGCGTTCAGGATGCCTGAAAGGATGGGCTGACAGGCGCAATCTTTGTGGAATCTGAACGGAAATGGTTTGTGAAGTGAAACGCTGGAGCATTAGATGAAAAAGGAAATCATCTATACCGGAAAAGCCCCGGACCCCGGCCCCTATTCCCAGGCCGTCAAATATGGCAACCTCGTCTTCGTGGCCGGTCAAACCTCAGAAGATCCGGCGACCAACCAGCCGGTCCACGGCACCGTGGCCGAGCAGACCGAGCGGATTTTGACCAACATCGGCATCATTCTGGAAGCGGCCGGGTCTTCCCTGGACAAGGTGGTACGCAGCGATGTCTACATTTCGGATATGAAATTCAAGGATGAGATGAACGCGGTGTATCGGAAATTTTTTCCGGTGGATTTGCCCGCGCGAAATTGCGTGGCGGTGGCGGGGATCGATGATGGGTTGGATGTGGAGATTGAGGTGATTGCGGGGGTGGA
>CAYPCE010000508.1:0-1909 GCA_964409085.1 uncultured Desulfobacteraceae bacterium
GGCGGGTCCAAAGGCATTCCCCGCAAGAACCTCCGGCTCGCCGGGGGAGTGTCCCTGGTGGCCCGCGCCGCGCGGACGGCAAAATCGTTGCCCTGGATAGACAGGGCCGTCCTTTCCACAGACGACGGAGAGATTGCGGCGGAAGGCCGGCGGCACGGGCTGGACGTTCCCTTCATGCGACCGGAATCCCTTTCAGGCGACGTTGCCCTCGCGGTGGATGTCTGGCGTCATGCCTGGCTGGCCTGTGAAGCCCATTACGGCCGGCGCTTCGACCTGTCGGTGTTCCTCGAACCGACCAGTCCTCTGCGGCGGCCCGAGGATATCGAGCGCACCGTGCGAACGCTTATGGACGGCGGCCATCCCGCCGCCGCCACCGTCAGCCCGACCCCGGCCCATTATTCCCCCCACAAAACCCTCACGATTTCGGAAAACGGCGTCATCGGATTCTACATCCAGGATGGGGCAAAGCACAGCCTTCGCCAGGGCATCCCCCAATGTTATCACCGCAACGGAATCTGTTACGCCGCTACCCGGGAACAGGTGGTCGACAAGGGACGGATCATCGACGCCGACGCCGCGGCCGTCGTCATCGACCGTCCGGTGGTGAATATCGACGATCCCTTTGAACTGGAATTGGCGGACTGGCTTCTGGAAAGAGAAAACCGCTGAAACATCGAACGCGTCCGGCGACGCCGTTGTTCAGCCGTCGTCCCTGATCTCAACGGATTCCATATCGTCAGTCCGTAGCAGGTCCTCCGCCGAAACATCCCGCACCAGCCGCTGTCCGACAATCTCGCCCATGCGCTCCGGGGAAATGCCGCTTCCGGGCTTTTTGGCGGTCAAATGGGATCGCTGGAGGATGGTCCCCGCCGGCAGGTCCGCCCGGAGCGCCAGGCTTTTGGTGAACAGCGCCCTCACCGGCGCCAGTTCCGCCGCGATCCGGTCTTTTTCCAGGGGATGGGCACGCATTGATTCGGTGAAGCGGACGCCTGCCACCAGCTGGGCCAATTCAGATACGGTCACCGAAGCGGGCACATCAGGGCCGAACATCTGCCGGCTGAAGGCGACATGGACCTCCACGATCCCCGCCCCCAGCGCAGTGGCCGCCAGGGAGGGGAAAATGGTTCCCGAATGGTCGGAAAGGCCCACGGCGCAGCCATATCGGTCCCGGAAAAGGGCCAGCAGGTTCAAACCGATCTTTTCCGGCGGCGTCGGATACATGGTCGTGCACTGGAATACCGTGAGGGGGAGTTCCGCCCCCCGGATCCGCGCCACGGCCTCGTCGATTTCCGCCATCGCGCTCATGCCGGTGGAAAGGAGCACCGGCAGCCGCGTTTCGGCGATGCGCGCAAACAGATCGGCGCTGCTCACTTCCCCTGAAGCGATTTTCCATGCAGCCACGCCGACCCGGCCCAGCAGCTCGACCGCTTCGATGGAAAAGGGGGAGCTGAGAAAAAAAAGCCCCCGTTCCGCTGCGTGCCGCTTCAGGCCGCGCCATTGATCTTCCGTGAATTCCATCCGCCGCCAGTAGTCGTATCGGGTGGCGTCCTGATAGCTGAACTTGACCCGCCAGGGCTCCTGGCGGGTGGACTCGGCACGGGCGATATGGGTTTGAAATTTCACGGCGTCGGCTCCGGCGCCGGCCACCGCGTCAATAAACGCATGGGCCGTGCCCAGACTGCCGTCATGGGCCTGGGCGATCTCCGCCATCACCAGGCAGCGACGACCGTCGGGGTCAGGTGTCACTGGCGTGCCGTTTCCTGTAGGAAAATTTGATGCGATCCCGCATCCATCCTGTCAAGCCAGGGAGGATGTTGATTAACCACATAATCTTTCTCGGCGTTTCACTAAACTGATGTTTTAATCCAATTCCGGAGTGCAGGGAGTATCGGATGTACCTGGCGTAGCA
>CAYPCE010000509.1:0-1905 GCA_964409085.1 uncultured Desulfobacteraceae bacterium
ACGATTCCATCCATTTTCTCTCCGACGACGGGTTCGACATCAACTTCGACCTGACGGTCCTTTACCAGGTGAAGGCCGAGCACACCCCCATGATCGTGGCCACCATCGGCCGGTCCATCGAAGTGGTGCGGGACAAGCGGATCCGGCCGGCGGCCCGCTCCTTCGCCCGGATCATCGGCTCCAAGAACAAGGGAGAAGAATTCATCCACGGCGTCACAAGGGAGCAATTCCAGTCCGATCTCCACGAAGCGCTGATGCAAAAATGCGCCGAGAGCAACATCATCATCAACCAGACCCTGGTCCGGTATTTTGAAGTGCCCGACAACCTGCGGGACCCCATCACCAAAAAGGTGATCGCCTTCAAGGTGGAAGAGCAGTACAAACAGGAACAGAACACCCAGAAGGCCAACGCGGAACTCTCCCGCCAAAAGCAGCTCGTCATCTTCGAGTCGGAAAAGGTGAAAGCGGAAACCGACAAAATCCGGGCCATCATCGCGGCGGAACAGCGCCGGGACGAGGCGGAAATCCGCAAGGCCCAGGTGAAGTTCGAGGCCGAGGCAGGGGCCGAAAAGAAAAAGATCGAGGCGGATGCCCTGCTCTACGCCGCGGAAAAGGAGGCCGAGGGCATCCGGGTCAAGAGGCTCGCCGAAGCCCAGGGCCAGAAGGCCATGGTCGATGCCTGGAGCGGCGACGGATCGCGGTTCATCGTCGCCTCGCGGCTGGCGGAGGTGCTGAAAGGGGCCAATCTCATCCCCCTGGAGACGCTGTTCGGCGGCGCCGGCGGGGGCGACGCCGGCGGGGGCGGGCCGATCCGGTACCACAATACACTGGATCTGTTGAACTTCTTCAAACTGGATGAACTGAACCGGCAGGCCGGCCGGACGGTGGACGCCGAGCTGCCGGCCCCGAAAACATTGCAGTAAATCGCCCCGAAGATGTCTTTGTTCAGAAACGACAGAATGCCGTCATTCGAGGATGTCGAGGCGTTTCAGATCCAGGACATCCTCGATTTGGCGCATATCCAGGAGATCAACGAGGCGTTCGCCTACGCCATCGGCATGGCGTCCACCCTGGTGGATCTCGAAGGCAAATCCATCACACCCCCCTGCAACCATTCGCGCATCTGCCGCCTGATCCGGAGCACCCCCAAAGGTCTCGCCAACTGCCGCCGGTCCGGCCGGATTCTCGGACAAAAAGCCCACGAGCTGAAACATCCCTTCGCCCGTCCGTGCTATGGGATCGGATTCGTCGATGCCGCCGCACCCATAATCGTCAAGGGCCGCCACATCGCCACCTGGCTCGTCGGCCAGGCGAACCTGGCGGATGTGGACGAAGCCCGCGTGGTCGCCTACGCCCGGGAAATCGGCGCGGATAGAGCCGAGATGCTCGCCGCCTACCGGACCATGACGAACATGCCCATGGAAGAATTCCAGGTCAAACTCGACTTTTTCTGGCGCCTGTCGCAGCAGATCTCCAGGCTGGGATACCGGAACCTCAAATACTCCCGCGTCATTTCAGCCTTGCAGGCATCGCAGGAAGAACTGAGACAATACAAACTGTACCTGGAGAACATCGTCGAAGAACGGACCCGGGAGCTGAAGAGGACCCTCGAGAAGGTGGAACATCTGTCCAATACCGATTACCTCACCGGGTGCTTCAATCGCCAGTATCTTCAACAAAACCTCGAAAAAGAAATCCGGCGGTCCCGGCGATACGGCCGGAACCTGTCCATCGTCCTGTGCGACATCGACCATTTCAAGCGCTTCAATGATCTCCACGGGCACCAGTGCGGAGATCACGTACTCATCGAATTCACCACCATGATCCGCTCCCTCATCCGGGAGACTATCGACTGGCTGGCCCGCTACGGGGGCGAGGAATTCCTCCTGGTCCTGCCGGAAACCG
>CAYPCE010000510.1:0-1905 GCA_964409085.1 uncultured Desulfobacteraceae bacterium
GTATCTGGACAGCCTGAAGGCCCTGGGCGTCGATCCCCTGGAGCACGACATCCGGTTCGTGGAGGACGACTGGGAATCCCCCACCCTGGGCGCCGCCGGTCTGGGATGGGAAGTGTGGCTCGACGGCATGGAGATCACCCAGTTCACCTATTTCCAGCTTTGCGGCTCCGTCGAGCTTCATCCGATTCCGGTGGAACTGACCTATGGCTTAGAGCGCATCGCCATGTACCTCCAGGGGGTCGACAACGTCTACGATCTCAAATGGAACGATGCCATCTCCTACGGCGACGTCCATCACCGACAGGAGGTGGAGGGCTCCACCTACAACTTCGACACGGCGGACGTGGAGATGCTCCTGTCGCTCTTCAACCAGTACGAGTCCGAATCGATGCGCATCGTGGAGGAGGGACTGGTGCAGCCGGCCTATGAATACTGCCTCAAATGCTCCCACACCTTCAACCTGCTGGACGCACGGGGGGCCATCAGCGTCACGGAGCGGACCGGCTACATCACCCGGATCCGGAACCTGGCCCGGGCCTGCGCCAAGGCGTACCTCAACCAGCGGGAGGCCATGGGATTTCCGCTGTTGAAGAAAGGATAACGAGATGAAAACGCTGCTGCTTGAAATCGGATCGGAGGAGATCCCGGCCGGCTATATCGGACCGGCCCTCGGGGCCCTGTCCGGAAATCTGCTCAAGAAACTCGACGACGCACGGGTCGATCATGGCGCCGCCTCGGTCTATGGCACGCCCTGCCGGCTGGCGGTTTCGGTGGCCGACGTGGCCGACCGCCAAAAATCGGTGACCGAAGAGGTGGTAGGCCCGCCGGAAAAGGTCGGGTTCGACGCGGAGGGCAATCCCACCGTGGCGGCCGAGAAGTTCGCCGAGAAGCTGGGCATCCCCGTGGCCTCGATCCAGGTCAAGGAGACCCCCAAGGGACGCTACCTCTGCGCCAAAAAGACCGAAGACGGCGTGGACACCGTCAGTCTGCTGAAGGAGGTCCTGCCCTCGATCATCTCCGCGACGCCGTTTCCCAAGACCATGAAATGGAAGGACTACCAGTTTTATTTCGCCCGGCCCGTCCATTCGGTTCTGGCCCTTCTGGGCGAAACGGTCGTGCCGTTTAAGATCGAGGACATCCAGAGCGACCGGCAGGTCTTCGGCCACCGGTTCATGAAGCCGGGGAAAATACAGATCGACCGTCCGGAGGATTACGAGGAGACCCTCCGCTCCGCCCACGTCATCGCCGATTTTAAAAAGCGTCGGGACGCGGTGGCCGACCAGATCGCCAAGGCGGCGGAAGGAGCGGGCGGGAAGGTGCTGGACGACCCGGAACTCCTCGACATCGTCACCAACCTGGTGGAGTACCCGGCCCCGGTGGTGGGCCGTTTCGACGAGGAATTCCTGGAACTGCCCGATGAGGTGCTCATCACCGCCATGCGGGAGCACCAGAAGTATTTCGCGGTGGTGGACGACGCCGGAAAGCTGAAGTCGAGTTTCATCGCCGTCAACAATACCGTGGCCCGGGACATGGATCTGGTGGCCCGGGGCCACGAGCGGGTCATCCGGGCACGGCTCGCCGACGCCCAGTTTTTCTACCGGGGGGACCTGAAGGAATCGGGCGACGCCCGCCTGGAGAAGCTCAAGGGCGTCCTCTTCCAGGCCAAACTGGGCACCATGTATGAGAAGGTAATGCGGATCCGGGACGTGGCCGCCTTCATCGCCGACGCCGTGGATGGCGGCGAACTGGCAAGAGATGTGGACCGGACCGCCGTTCTGGCCAAGACCGACCTGGTGAGCGAGATGGTGGGGGAATTCCCCAAACTCCAGGGCATCATGGGGCGGGTCTACGCCGCCGTGGCCGGTGAGCCGGACCCGGTGGCTATGGGCATCGAAGAGCATTACC
>CAYPCE010000511.1:0-1896 GCA_964409085.1 uncultured Desulfobacteraceae bacterium
TCCACGACCTGAACCTGGCCGCACGCTGCGCCGACCGCCTGGCCATGCTGCATCGACGCCGGGTCGTGGCCGTCGGCCCGCCCCGGCACGTGTTGACCCGCGAGGCATTGGCCGACGTTTACGGCATCGACGCCCGGGTGTCGGTCCATCCGGAAGGCGATCTGATGGTGTTTCCCCTGCGTCCCGTCTCCCCGGATGCCGGCGCGGCGCCAGGGAGCGCGACCCGCGGGAACGATACGCAGGCCGCCGGAACCTGATTCCAATTGCAACGGAGGAAGAAAAATGGCGCTCACGGGGATCGAAATATTCAAGCTCTTGCCCAAAACCAACTGCCGCGAATGCGGCCTCACCACCTGCCTGGCCTTTGCCATGAACGTCGCCTCGGGAAAAATGGACCTCTTGGAATGCCCCTATGTGTCCGAGGAGGCCAAGGCCAAGATCGCGGACGCCGGGAAACCCCCCATTCGCGAGGTGACCATCGGCGTCGGCGACCGGGCCGTGACGGTGGGTGGCGAGACGGTGCTGTTCCGCCACGAGAAGCGGTTTTGTCATCCCCCGGGGATCGCGCTCCTTGTCAGCGACGCCATGGATGAAGCGGAAACGGCGGCGCGTCTGGTGCGGTTCAGGGCGCTTCGGCACCGGCGCATCGGCCTGTCCCTTCGGCCCGAGCTGATCGCGGTTCGGTATGATTCAGGCGCTCCGGAGCGCTACAAAAACGCGGCACTGAACGTCATCCAAAACAGCGACGCCAACCTTATCCTAATGGGCGGCGACGCCAAGGCCCTGTCGGCGGCGTTGAGCGTTTGCGCCGAACGGCGTCCCCTGATCCACTCGGCGACGGCGGATACGGTCCAAGGGGTCGCGAAGCTGGCCGCCGCGTGCGGCTGCCCGGTGTCCGCCCGGGCCGTCGGTTTCGACCAACTTGCGGATTTGACGAAACAATTGACGGACGCCGGCGTGGCGGACATCCTTCTGGATCCGGGGTCGAGGGAGTTGCGCCAGGCGTTTTACGACCAGATTCACATCCGGCGGGCGGCGTTGCAGGGCAATCAGGCTTTGAGCTTTCCCACTATTGTCTTTCCCTTCGAAATGACAGACAATCCGGCCATGGAAACCCTGATGGCCGCCATGTTTGTGGCCAAATACGCCGGCGTCATTGTGTTGTCCGATTTTCAGGGCGAAACCCTGTTCCCGCTGTTGTTGCAACGGATGGCGCTTTACACCGACCCCCAGTCACCGCTCATGGCGCCCGAGGGGCTTTACGAATTCGGGGGTCCGGGCCCGGACGCGCCCGTCCTGCTGACATCGAGCTGGGCCCTGACCTATCAAAAACTCTGTCTGGCGGCTGAAGAAGCCCGGGTTCCGGTCTTTTTATGCGTCCACCGCATCGACGAATCGGATGTCTTGTGCTGGTGCGATCACTGCCTGCAAAGCACCCAACGCGGCAAGCTCGACGGCAAGAAAACCGCCCGCTTCATTGAAAAGACCGGTCTCGGGGATCGGGTGCGGCATCGGAAGCTGGTCATTTCGGAGCGGAACGCGCAGTTTCAAGACGAGCTGGAAGCCGCCCTTCCGGATTGGGAGATCGTGATCGGTCCCGGGGAAGCGGCTCAATTGAAGGGATTTTTGGCGGGGTTTGCAAAAGAATTGAATCTGGGCTAACTTTCCATTTGTTCGTCTAAACCGTCCGGCGGTTGGGCGGATGAATAAAGACGGCAAAAGGGAAGATTCGATTCTTTATTTTTCATTGAAAGGATGCCGCATCGATCGAGGAGGCCGGCCGCAAGATTCAAGAGGGGGCCGGTTGCGTGAATGAGACCGAGCGGGCGTTTCAACGGGTTTCCGAAGCCGCCGACAAGGTGGGCCGGCTGGTGAGCGATATCACGTCGTCGTCCG
>CAYPCE010000512.1:0-1893 GCA_964409085.1 uncultured Desulfobacteraceae bacterium
GTCACGGATTTATAAACTTTTGACAACGCCAACAAAAACGCGATGGCCACCAGCGCGGCCACGCATACGACGATGAGACCTTCCATGAGGTTTTTCGGCTTGGTCTCGGGATTTTTATCCATGTACAGCAAGACAATGACAAAGGTCGCTATGGATGCAAACGCAATGAAACCGATGATCGAGGCAGGGCTGACAAGGTGGGAAATGTGATAATGAACGCCGCCGCTAAGTTTTGCGCCATCGCCGGCAACTGCGACTTGTGATTTATCAATCCGCGTTTTTTTCTCACTGATCTCGGTCATTATCGATCCTCCGCCCAGTCGTTCGATTCTCCCTTACATTCGGGGTTAACCCCGCCGGAGCCGTCGCCGGGCGTCCGCTCCGGGTACCAGCACCGGCGGGGTATTCGGTTTTCGCCCCGGCGGGGCCGGGGACGGGATTCCGTCCGGGTCAGCAGGCCGGCATCCACCGGGCCCGGTGAGCTGGGAGGCGGACAAGCCGGAAGCCGAGGTTGTGGTTCCGGTTGTCGGGGTGGTTCCTGTTGCGGTACGCCGTCCGGCAGTTCTCGGCGGGGTTGTTCCACGCGCCGCCGCGGATGACCCGGTTCGCGCCTCAGGACGGAACCCCAAACCGCGAAATGACGTTCCGGCGGAAGTCGTCGGCATGGGCCGCCCGGGTGAAGTCGATGAGCGGTTCCATGTGGCGGACGAGGTCGGCTTCGGACCATTCGCCGGATTGCCATTTGGATTCGTATTCTTTGAATTTGCGAGTGAACCGCCGTTTGCTCCGCGGCGACAGCCGGATGTGCGACGGCAGCACCCGGTAGCCGATGAACGGAATGCCGTGGGCGCAGCGGTTGAGCTGGATGTCGTCTTTGAGTTCCAGGGCCAGTTTTTCGGCCAGACAGGCCCGAACCTGGGTCAGGGCCGCTTTCAGGAATGGTTTGTCCGGCCCGAACAGGATGAAGTCGTCCATATACCGGAGGTAGCCCCGGATCTTCAGGTCTTCCTTCACCCAGTGGTCGAAACCGCTCAGGTAGAAATTGGCCAGGTGCTGGGAAATGAGGTTGCCGATGGGCATCCCCTTGCCCGGCGCCGTGTGATAGGTGTCCAGCAGGGTCCGGAACAGGTCCAGCAGGTCCCGGTCCTTGAACTGCCGGGCCAGTTGCGCCATGAGAACGCCATGGTCGATGGAATCGAAGTATTTGCGGATGTCCAGCTTCAAGAACCATGGAAACCGGCGGCTGAATCGCTGGGCCCTGTCCAGGGCCTTGCGGTTGCCCTTGCCTTTGCGGCAGGCGTAGGAGTCGAAAACGGCATGGGCTTCGAGAACCGTTTCGCACACGTTCATGACGGCATGGTGCAGCACCCGTTCGGGAAACGAGGCCGCGCAGATGGACCGGGGTTTGGGGTCGTACACCTGGATGAACCGGTAGTGCCCCACGTCGGGGCGGCGGGCCAGCAGGTCGTTTTGCAGTTTTCGGATGTTGTCGTCGAACCGGTTTTTAAAGGCGATCACGTCGGGCCGCTGGTGCTTTCCCCGGGCCGCTTTCCAGAACGCCAGGCACAGGTTGTCGTAATCCGGGATACGGCGGTACAGGTCCTTTGCCCGCTTCATTCGGCGGCCTCATCCGGCGCATCGGGCGCCGCTTCCGCCACAATGCCGATCACGGCCTCGCCGTGTTTGCCCGCCCGGGCCTCGCCCACGCCGTCGATGGCCAGCAGATCGGCCTGGGTGCGCACCCGCTTTTGGGCAATCTTGGCGAGCTGGTCGTTGGTGAAGACGGCATAGACCGGCGCGCCTTCTTCGGCGGCCGCCGCTTTCCGCCATTCGCGCAGCCGGGCGAAGACGGTGAAATCTTCGGGAGACAACAGGGCTTTGTAATCCACCTTC
>CAYPCE010000513.1:0-1891 GCA_964409085.1 uncultured Desulfobacteraceae bacterium
CACAGGGCGTAGGGTTTGTCCAGGGGGACGATCTCCGCGGGCAGACCGATCTCCGCATCCCAGTCCGTGGGAAACCCGGCGGTGTTGACCACCATCTTGGTGATCTGCTGAATGTAGACGTCCTCCTCCTTCTCATAATAAGGCGACGGGGTGAGGCAGAAGACATTGTCCCCCATGCCGCGCAGCTTGCAGGTGGTCTCATAGGCCGCGCCGCTGTTGGTCAGGCTGGTCCACTCAATGGGCTTCAGCGTGTTCAACAGATCCGTTGTTCTGCCTTTTCGGGTGACGGTGAAGGCCTCGGGCGCGCCCATGTCCATGGTGTGCCCCGCTTCGAAGGGATGGGTGAAGACCAGCTTGAGGTCGATGGTCGTCGCCTTTTCCAGCGCCGACTCGGGGGTGTAGATCATTTGAAAATGGGCCAGGGCCGGAACCGCCGTCGCCATAACCGCCAAACCCGCCATCACTGCAATTGCCTTTTTCATCGAACAGACTCCTTTCCCGATCATAAAAATGAAAATGGTTACTCCATGATCTCCTTGCCGAGGACCTCCACGAGGTGCCCCTCGCCGGCGTCGAACACCACCTTGTAGGCGCCGGAGGGCTTGTCGAAGGTGAACTCGCTGAACTCGTCCATCTTGCCTTCGACCAGGGACTTGCCGTTGTCGTCTTCCACCCGGATCCCGACGCCGGCCGCGGAAGAACCGTCCGAAAACCCCCCTTCGCAGGTGATGGTTCCGTCTCCGTTGTCCCAGCACGCGCAGAGCGGGGTGTGCCCGAAAGCCGCGGGGGCCATCGCCAGGCCCAGGATCAACACGCCGATGACGGCAACACGTTTTTGCAACATTTTCCTACCTCCTTTTTTTTGGGTTTATAAAACAGGGTCTGCCATCGTTCTATTGGTTGTCTGACGCATATGCGGGCCGGTTGCCCACGAACCCCGCCGTCACGGCGACGGCCAGGGCCAGCCCGTAAAACCCGACCATGGCCTGAAGCCCCGACAGCCCCATGGCCCGGCCCGCGGAAAAGATCAGGGACGCGACCGCGAGCCCTAACAGCATGGGGTAGCCGATGGAAAAGAGCATCCATTTGACGGACCCGGCCTGGAGCTTCACCGCGATGGCCGTGGCCAGGCACGGTGGATAGAGCACCATGAAGATCATCAGGGCCAGGGCGTGCAGGGGCGTAAACCCCTCCTCCTCCCGTTTCATGCGCTGCTCCAGGGCCTCGCCTTCCTCCTCCTGCTGGTAGAGGGCGCCCAGGGTGGCCACGCTGCTCTCCTTGGCCGCCAGTGCGCTCAGCAGGGCCACGTTGACCCGCCAGTTGAAGCCGGCGGCGGCGGTGACGGGCTCGAGCCATCGGCCCATGGTTCCCAGGAAGCTTTTGTCGATGCGCTCCTTGCGCATGTCGCGGAGAAGGCCCTTGCGCTCCCGGATCAACCGCTTGAGCGCGCGGTTCACGGCTTTGCCCTCGTTGCCGGTCCGGCGCACGACCTTGAAAAAGTCCGGGTTCCGCTCCTGAAATGTCTCGTTCAGGGCGGCCATGGCCGCTTCCGTTTTCACCGTCATCCGGGCGTTTCTGTAGTCGTCCCAATAAAGGATCATCTCCATGAGACGATCGCCCTTAAGGATTTCGGCGTACGCGGTGTTTTCGATCCGTTTGGAGAAGGCGGCGACGGCCTTTTCTTTTTGCGCTTCGTAATGGGCCATCCGCTCCTCGCCGATGCCCGGAAACCGGAGCAGCACGAAGACCACCACCGCCACCGCCACGACGATGGTGGTGATTTTGCGCACAAACAGCCACACCCGCTCCCAGGCCCGGCCCAGCACCCCCCGGATCGTGGGCAGGTGGTAAGGCGGCATCTCCATGACAAAGGGCGCGGTCTCCTTGTCCT
>CAYPCE010000514.1:0-1875 GCA_964409085.1 uncultured Desulfobacteraceae bacterium
CCCTGATACAGCGAATCCAGAAAGTCCCGAACCTTGGTAGCGCTCCACACAAACGGCCGCTGAATCTCCGGAATGGCGATCTCTCCGCTGCCGATATAGGTCAGCAGGGCTTGAATGGGATGCTGATTGACCGAGTATTTTTGCGCGGGCATCGAAAAGCTCCTGTCATTCTGCCGGTTTCTTGGTTCCTTTCGGTGAAGGATCGGGTATGAGGGATTTATCTGATTATCTACGCTTTTGGCAGGCAGGTGTCAAGGATTGATCGGGGAAACGGGGAAATAGATTGCGAACGCCAGACCTGACCCTCCAGGTCGCCAAGGACAACGGCGCCAAACGCGCCCTCATCCCCATCGAAAACAAACGCAATTTCCTCGACGTGGACGCCGACATTATGGAGCTTGTCGATCCGGTTTTTTACGAGGAGCCGAGGGCGGCGGCGTTGAAGGCGTTGAATGTGTAGCGATAAAATTGTTGTAGCGTTGTTGAACCCACCGTCATGACGATCATTCCACATCCTTCCGGTCGTAGAATGATGTTGCGGGGGTCGGCTTTTTGGCAGGGAATGCGGATGAGAAAGTTGAATGCTTGCCTGGCGCGGCTTAAAAAGCCCCCTGCGTTTCATTATCGTCCGCGACCACCTGCCGCAAAACATTCTCAAAAGCGGCCATATCGGCGCAACGGAACACCTGGCTGAACAAAATGTCGAGGACGTTCTGATTTTCAATTTTTTTGATTTGATCGGCGATTCTGAGGGGCGCTAAGCCGAATTTTTCATATATCGCGTTCAACAACAGCTTGTGATGGGTTTCCACTGCGCCCAAGTTTTTGCCTTCCTGAATTCCCAGGTTTTTTCCTGCCTCGATCCCTTCCTCCATGCCTTTTTCTCTCGCCACTTCAAGAACATCCAGCATTTTGATGTCCTCCCACAATTCATGGTACGCCGCGGACCGGTACAGATCCGACAACAAAAGGTTCCGCTGCTCTTCAAGGTGAAAAAGGTTCCCATGCTCGTCCCTCAGCATCACATCGACGCGCCCGGCCCGGACGGCGATTTCGACCGGCTCGAAACCAAAGACCTCTTCGATCCGGCCGGTTTTGACCCCGATGACCTCTAGGGTTTGGCCGCGCAGGGCGTCCGCCAGCCATTTGACGATGACATCGTAATTCTGCGCGTATTGGCTGCCGTTTTTGCTCTCCATCAGGTTTTCCTCGTCATGCCGTGCCGCGTCCCACGCCTTCTTTTTCCAAGCACATCATGCTCTACATGGAAAAAATCGGGTCGCCCCCGAAATTGCTCCGTTGCGCCAGAAGCCTTGCGGAAAAGATTTCCGGACCGGAAGTCTTCATGGGCCTGAGCCGGGAAGGAAAATTCGGTCATCTCGTCGCCTTCGGCCTCGGCGGCGTGCTGGCCGAAGCCCTGGGGGATGTCCAATTCGGACTGGCGCCCCTCTCCCCGGAGGAAGCCGGCCGCCTGATCGCGTCCATCAAGGGACTGCCCGTTTTACAAGGCTATCGGGGCCGGCCCGGCATGGACCTGGATCGCCTGGCCGACCTGCTGGTCCGGGTCTCGCTGTTGGCGCGGGACGTGCCGGGCATAGAAGAGATGGACATCAACCCGGTGATGGGGGTCGGGGAGAGGTTGGTCGCGGTGGATGTTCGGGTGATGATGGGATGAATCGGGCGCGGTCTTTGTCCCGGTTCTGGACGGGGCCTTTTTGCTTTTCTTTGTTTCAAAACAACATGGATGATAGTACAGTCTGAGAAAATCATCACCCCGGAGGCGCTCATGTTGAAGACGCATTGGAAATTTTATTCGATCTTAACGGTGCTTTGCCTGCTGTTCTTCGGCTCGGGTCCCCAGGCTTTGGACATCAT
>CAYPCE010000515.1:0-1870 GCA_964409085.1 uncultured Desulfobacteraceae bacterium
GGCGTGCCGGGCGACCGCCGAGACCATCATGGGTTCCGTGTCGGCATAGATGCGCGCCACGGCGTCTTCGTCCGGAGCGCCGCCGTGGGCCGCCCGCCAGCGCTCCGCGATGGCCGGAACCCCCAGCATCTCACGGATGTGGTCCTTCTTGGCCATCCCCATGAACGCCCGGGCTTCGGCGATGCTCACCGTCACGCCGTGCTTCCCGAAAACCTCCGTGAATACCGCGACGGGTCCCAGCGACCCGTAATCCACCGCCGTCCCCGCCCAGTCGAGGATCACGCCCCGCACCGGTCCGCGATACCGCTTTTTTTGGACAAACCGTTCCATCGTTCCTCCTTTTCATTGTCCCATAAACAGATCTTTTCGACAGATCGTCACATGGCAGCCGATTGTTAGGGAAATGTTAGCCCGGGATGAAAAACGCATCGATCCGGTTCCGGAACCCGCTTCTCATCGAATCCTAACAAACGCTTTACAAAGCGCTAACAATGGCGTGGTACCCATCGAATCATGCGGGCCGCCGGATGGAACCGGACCGGCCGCCATACGCAAACCACTCAAAGGACGAAGCGCCATGGGCTCATATATGGAATCCGCCGAAAACATGTCCATTCTGGACGAAACCCGGCAGTTCGATATCGAGACGGAGACCCACTGCTTTCTGGCGGGGGACGAGGTCTTCATGGTCAAGAAACAGGGACGGATGGAGCTGAGGCGGCCGGCAGGGGCGCTGGTCTATTCGGCGCGGTTCGGCCCCCGGAACGGCAAAACGCTCCACGACGCCTACAAGACGGTCCGACGGATCGCGAATCAGAAAGGGTTGATCATCGTCAATGGATAACCGATCAAACTTCACGCCCAGCGTTTCGGTCCGGAGACCGCCGGCCCTGGGGGTGAACGCCCTCGGCAAACGGTTCGGCGAGACCATCGCCGTGGACGGCGTCGATCTGCACATTCCCGCCGGTCAGATGGTGGGGATCATCGGCCGGTCCGGCGCCGGCAAATCGACCCTTCTCCGGCTCCTCAACCGGCTCATCGACCCCAGCGACGGGGCCATCTCCTTCGGCGACACCGATGTGAGCGGCCTCAAGGGGCGGGCTCTGCTGCGCTGGCGGACCCGGTGCGCCATGATCTTTCAGCAGTTTAACCTGGTGGACCGCCTCGACGTGCTCACCAACGTCCTGGTGGGGCGGTTGGGCTACCACCGGACCCTGCCGTCCCTGTTCAAGGTGTTTTCCGGAAAGGAAAAAGCCATGGCCATCGACGCTTTGGACAGCCTGGGGATGGCCGGGACCGCCCTCCAGCGGGCCGACACCCTTTCCGGCGGGCAGCAGCAGCGGGTGGCCATCGCCCGGGCCCTGGTCCAGGAGCCGGAACTGATTCTGGCCGACGAACCCATCGCCTCCCTGGACCCCCACAATGCGGCCAAAGTGATGGACGCCCTTAAGCGGATCAACGGCGACTACGGCATCACGATCATCTGCAACCTCCATCACCTGGATACGGCCCGGACGTACTGCCACCGGGTGGTCGGAATGCGATCGGGCCGCGTCGTGTTCGACGGCGCGCCGTCGGAGCTGACCGACGGGGCGGCCCTGGACATCTATGGCGGACAAACCGACGCCGAGGAACTGGAAGAGGCTTTTTCGGATGCCCGGGACGGTTCCCCGGATCTAAGGGAAGCCGCCTGTGCATAAGTTGCGAACCACAACCCCCAACCGAAAGGAGACCACCATGACATCCGCGAAAACCCTGTTGACCCTGGCCGCGGCGGCCCTCTGCGTGCTGGCCGCCCATCCGATCCCGGCCGCCGCCGGGGACTGGCGAACCGAGTACCCCGAGATCCAGTCACTTATACACATCTGAC
>CAYPCE010000516.1:0-1865 GCA_964409085.1 uncultured Desulfobacteraceae bacterium
GGACGGCCACCACGACGGACACCCCTTTTTCCCGAACCAGCCGCCGGATCAGATCCATGACTTCGAGCTGGTGCCGGACATCCAGGTTGCTGGTGGGTTCGTCCAGCAACAGCACGTCGGTTTCCTGGGCCAGGGCCCTGGCCAGCAGCACCTTTTGCTGTTCCCCTCCGCTGAGTTCGTCCAGGGGGCGTTCAGCCGCCCATCCGAGCCCCAGCAGTTCCAGGCATTCGGCCACGACCGCCTTGTCGCGGTCCGTCACGCGGAAGGACAGATGCGGTTTGCGGCCCATGAGCACCACTTCCCAGACGCAGGCGGCCAGGTGGTGACGGGCGCTTTGGGGCACATACGCCAGCCGCCGGGCCAGCTCGAGGCTCTTGAAGTCCGCCAGCGGCCGGTCGTCGAAACGGATGACGCCCGAAGCGGGTTTCAGTATCCGGTCCAGGCAGCGCAACAGGGTGCTTTTACCCGCGCCGTTGGGGCCGATGAGCGCCAGGACTTCGGCCGTGTTCAGCGACAGATCCACCTCCTGCAGCACCGGCCTTTTGTTGTAGGAGAAGTGGAGGTCCCGCGTCGTGATTTTCATGACCAGAAATCCTTTCCGCGCCGCCAAAGAAGATAGATGAAAAACGGACCGCCCATCAGCGCGGTCATGATCCCCACCGGCGTTTCCACCGGCCAGACCACCGTCCGCGCCGCGGTATCGGCGGTCAGCAGCACGATGCCGCCCACCAGGGCCGATGCCGGTATCAGGTAGCGGTGGTCGTTGCCGATCATGATCCGGGCGATGTGGGGCGACATGAGGCCGATGAACCCGATCACGCCGGTAAACGCCACCACGGCCGCAGTGGTCAGCGCGCCGATGATCAGGGCCGTGTAACGGACCCGGTCCACATGGACCCCGAGACTCCGGGCCACGTCCTCCCCGGCTGAGACGGCGTTGAGATCCCAGGAGAGCTTCATCAGGACCAGGAACACCAGGACCAAAACAGGCAAAATGGCGACCAGAAGGCCGAGCCGGGCGTTCCACAAACTCCCCATCATCCAGAAGACCAGCGCCCGGAGGTCTTCTTCCCCGGCCACGTACTGCATCACGGCCACCAGACCGCTGAAGATATAGCCCACCGCCACGCCGGCCAGAATGATGGTCTCTTTGGACGTCCGTTTGACCTGTGCGATGCCGTAGGTGATGAACATGGCCGCCGTGGCCATGACAAAGGCGTTGCCCATGATGATGTAGCGGCCCGTTCCGACTAAATCCACCCCCAGAACCATGGCCAGGGAAGCCCCGAAGGCGGCCCCGGAGGATACGCCGAGGATCATCGGGCTGACAAGCGGGTTGAGCAGCACCCCCTGGGTGGCCGTGCCGGCCAGGGCCAGGCCCATGCCGGCGGCGACGGCGAACAGCACGCGCGGCAAGCGCAGGTCGAAGACCACCACGTCCGCCCCGGTCCGAAACCCAATCCCGTGACGCAGTTTGCCGGCGAAGGCCTCGATCACCTGGGGCAGCCCCACCGATTCGATCCCCACCGATGCGGCGAACAGGATCAGCAGAATCAGCGTTCCGGCCAGGGCGACGAGAATCGCGGCCCGGCGCCTGAAGGACGCCGATACCACGTTTTGGGCGATCTGTTCCGACATCATGGATAGACGTAGACGCCGTCAAGGGTCATGTCGAAGTAGGTTTGGAGAAATCGTCGATGGACCGCTTCCGGATCGATATCGGTGAAACGATCCGGATGGAACCGTTTGGCCATGGCCAGAACCCCGATGGGCGCCCGCAGCCCGTAACCGACCCGGTGATTCATCAGCTGGACCCGCTCCGCCTTGACGGCGTCGAGATGGCGGATGCCGGGACGGGCCATGGC
>CAYPCE010000517.1:0-1856 GCA_964409085.1 uncultured Desulfobacteraceae bacterium
TCGGAGATCATGCTGTGGACCGCGTTTTTCCGCACCGGGTCGAGGCCGGTGGTGGGCTCGTCGAAAAGGACGATCTCCGGGTCCGTCACCAGGGCCCGGGCCAGGGCCACCCGTTTCTGCATGCCGCCGGAAAGCTGGGAGGGATATTTGTTGTGGATGTCATGGAGATCCAGCTGGTCCATCTTTTTCTCGACCTGTTTGGGGATCTCCTTTTTGGGCATGGCGGTCTTTTCTCTGAGGGGCAGGGCCACGTTGTCGTAGACGGTCATGGAATCGAAGAGCGCATTGCCCTGGAACATGTAGCTGAACCGGCGCTTCAGGGCCCGCCGTTCCGACCGCTTCATCTCTTTTAAAGGCTTTCCCTGGATGAGGACGCGGCCGTCGTCGTGCTCCATGAGACCGACGATGTGTTTGAGCAGCACGCTTTTCCCGCCGCCGCTCTTGCCGATGACGGTGGTGATCTCCCCCTCGTAGATGGAAAGGTTCACCCCGTTGAGCACCTCGTTGGTCCCGAATCGTTTATGGATGTCGTCAAATCGAATCAGCGGTTCGCTCATGGATCTAAACGGTCCTCGTCACAGCAGAAAAGAGGTGATCACGTAATCGGTGACCAGGATCATCACCGATGCAAAAACCACCGCGGAGGTCGTGGCCATGCCGACGCCCTTGGCCCCGAACCCTTCGGCCCGGAGGTGGGTGTGGTAACCCTGGTAGCAGGTGATGGTGGCCACCACGGCGGCGAAGACGACGGACTTGATGAACCCGCCGTTGATGTCGGTCATGACCACCGCCTCCACCATGTGGGTGAAATAGATGCCGGGGCTGATCCCCAGCATCAGCGACCCGGTCAGATAGCCGCCGAAGATGCCCACCACGTCGAAGATGGCGGTGAGCAGCGGCAGGCTGATGAGGGCCCCCGCCAGCCGGGGGCTGAACAGAAACCGGACCGGGTTGATGTCCATGGTGTTGAGGGCGTCGATCTGCTCCGAAATCCGCATGATGCCGATCTCGGCGGCCATGGCCGATCCGGCCCGGGCCGTCACCATGATGGCCGCCAGCACCGGCCCCAGCTCCCGGATCAGGGTCAGGCCCACGGCTGGCCCCAGCATCCCCTCCGAGCCGAATTTGACCAGGGTGTAATATCCCTGGAGGCCCAGCACCATGCCGGTAAAGGCCCCGGTGAGGCAGATGACGAAAACCGACTTCATGCCGATGAAATAAACCTGCTCGGCGATTTTGAAAAACTGGAACGGGACGTAAAAAATATAAATCAGTCCTTCCAGAAAGAAGAGGGCGAGCCGCCCCATCTCCTGGAGCAGGAACAGAACAAAGCGGCCCATGGCGGCGATGGGCGCTGTGACAATGGCGATTTGACTCATATTCGGATTCCCGCATACCTTTCCGTGGGCGACCGGCTTCCATCATCGTTTCCCAAGGGGGATGTGGAGCGATCAGGGTGTTTTTTCTTTCCGTGATCCTATATAATAGTTGAGGGTCTGGAGGGTGTCAACTAAAGTCAATGGGATATTCGGAAAAAAAGATGCCCGGTATCGCGATTGACGCAACCGACCGAAGGAGATCTTTATGGAAAACAAACCCTACCCCGTTCCATACGCCATCGACGGACCCGAAACCGTCTCCGCCGACCCCCTGGATCCCATTCCCTATGCCTACAAAGAACGGCGGTCCCTGGACATCGTCATCGAACAGCCGGAGTTCACCTCGGTCTGTCCCATGACCGGGCTGCCCGACTTCGGGACCCTCACCATCCGGTATCAGCCCGATGCGACCCTCGTGGAACTCAAATCCCTCAAATACTACCTCCTCCAGTACCGGAACGTGGGGATCTTCTACGA
>CAYPCE010000518.1:0-1852 GCA_964409085.1 uncultured Desulfobacteraceae bacterium
GCCGCCGTGGCCGGTGAGCCGGACCCGGTGGCTATGGGCATCGAAGAGCATTACCGTCCCACCCACTCCGGCGGAAAGCTCCCCGACACCCTCACCGGCGCCGTGGTGGCCATCGCCGACAAGATCGACTCCATCTGCGGCTGCTTCAGCGTGGGGCTCATTCCCACCGGGGCCTCCGATCCCTACGCCCTGCGCCGCCAGGGGATCGGCATCGTCCAGATCATGCTCGACAAGGGGTTCACCTTCTCCCTGCGGGCACTGATCCGGAAGAGCGCCTCCCTGTTCGGGACGGACCGGGTCGACAAGACCGTCGACGATGTTTACGAGTTCCTCAAGAGCCGGATGATCAACCTGCTCTCCGAGGAGGGGTATGCCAAGGACGTCATCCAGGCCGTCCTGGAGGTCTCGGTGGACCACGTCCCCGACGTCTGGAACCGGGTGAAGGCCCTGGAGTCCCTCAAGAAGGACGCCGACTTCGAACCCCTGGCCGTGGCCTTCAAACGGGTGGTCAACATCCTCCGGAAGGCCGGCCACGAGGGAAAGGCCGACGCGGACGAGGGGCTGTTCGAGCACGAGAGCGAGAAGACCCTTCTGGCGGCCTGCCGACAGGTTCAACAGAAGACATCCGACGATATGGCCAAAGGCGAATTCGAACAGGCCCTCCGGGACATCGCCGGCATCCGGCCCCAGGTGGACGCCTTTTTCGACGATGTCATGGTCATGGTCGACGACGCCAAGATCCGGGACAACCGGCTGGCCCTTTTGAGCCAGGTGGCGGCCCTGTTCGAGGATTTCGCCGATTTTTCCAAGATTTCAACCTGATAAAACGATAAAGATTTGGAGGCAGTATGCCGGGATATGATCCGGATAAAGATAAAGTGCTGAAACGGTGGCAGAGCGAGGAGACGGGGCTGGTGGTCTCCATCAACCAGTACGGCGATGGGGAGCCCAAGGTCCAGATCGGGCCCCGGATGGTCATGAAGAAGGACGGCACCGAAAGCCAGCGGAAGGCCGGCCGCTTGACCGTCGAAGACCTGATGTGGTTTTATGATATTATTGACGAAGTGAAGGAGGACCTCTCCGACCGGGTGGGACCCGGTTGATGGACCCCCGGGCCGACGAATCCGTCATCAATCCCGTCAAGGGAAAAAGCGCTCCGGATGTGGGCCCCCTGGCGGTGATGGTGAGCGGGGAAGCGGACCTTGCGGCGCTCCATCGAACGCTGGGATTTTCCGACGCCGGCGGTAAAAAGCTGATGCTGAGCCGCGTTTACGCGGCGAGCGATAAATACCCCGGCCTTTCTCTGGCCGGACCGGCCGTAGGCGCGCCCTATGCGGTGCTCCTGCTGGAAACCCTCATCTGCTGGGGCGCCCGTCGGATTTTGTATTTCGGCTCCTGCGGGGCCATTTCAACTCGCGTGGCCATCGGCGATGTGATCCTCCCCGACGGGGCGGTGGTGGATGAAGGCACCTCTCCCCATTATGCGCCGGAGATCGCCGGGAAGACGGTCCTGCCGTCGCCGGGCGTTGTGGACGCCGTGCGGGGCGAACTGGCGTCCACCGGCCTGTCGTTTCATGAAGGGCCGATCTGGACCACGGATGCCATTTACCGGGAGACCCGTGGCAAGGTGGCCCGGTTCCAGGCCGCCGGCGTGCTGGGGGTGGAGATGGAGCTGTCGGCCCTCTGGACGGTGGCCCATTACCGGGGGGCCGAGGCTGCCGGCCTGCTGGTGGCGTCCGATGAACTGTCTGATTTCACCTGGAAGCCCGGCTTCAAAGACGACCGGTTCAAAGCGGGCCGGGCGGCGGCCATCGAGATCATCGACGCCGTCTGCCGCCGGATGACCGGCCCA
>CAYPCE010000519.1:0-1842 GCA_964409085.1 uncultured Desulfobacteraceae bacterium
TGGCTGGACTGGTAAAGCTGACCAAAGGTGGGGACCGTGACCCGGTAGCCGGCGATTCCCCGGCGCCCCCACGGACCCGAAGGTCCAGCGATCCCTTACCGTACCGCTGCCGGGCGGCGGGGGTCGGGTTGTCCACCGGACCCGGGCTCCCGTATTCCGACAGGTAGTACCGGCCGTTGACCTCGTATTGACGCAGGCTGGGAGTCAGGTGGTCCCAATGGAGGCTGAACACCCCCTTGTCCCGGTCGTGGTTGGGCCGCTTGCCGTCCCGGCGGCCGCCGGCGGCCGTGGCCATGACGCTTCCCTCCGGTAGGGGCTTGTTGTAGCCAATGCTGGCCTCCGCCAGTCCATGGGATCCGGCGGTCATTTCGATCCGGGTCTTGCCCCGCGTTGTCAGCTCCCCGGTTTCAGTTTCCACCCCGGCCCGGAATTCATGGGTCGCGATGCTGATGGCCCCGTCGCTGGCCCCTGGCCCCAGCCAGACCGGCACGGGCGGCTTGAAGACCGTCACCGACCGGACAATGTCGATGGGAATGGTGGAAAGGTCCGCGCCCCCGTACTGGCTGGAATTGAGGGGCCGGCCGTTCAGGAGCACCAGGACGCCCCCCGATTTTCCCGACCCCCGGATGGAAATCCGGGACCCGATGCCGGCGGAAGGCCGCACCTCGACGCCCGGCATGCTGTTCAGTGTCTCCGCCAGGTTGAGGAAATGCCGTTCCAGGATCTCTTCCCGGTCCACCACCGTGACCTGTTGGGGGTGGTTCCGGATGTAGGCGTCGATCTTTTCAGCCGTCACGGTGATGGGGTCCAGCGTTGCCGCGGATTCGGGACCGTTCCCGTGCCCATGGCCGTGGCCGCCGCCGTGGTGCTGGGCCGCGGCGGGGCAGATGGCGAAACCCAGCGCGAGCGCCGCCGAAACGGCGATTTTTTCAATTGGGATCATGTGGGTTATTTCCCTTCCATCGGTTGTTCCGGGACATAGACCATGCTGCCGTCCTCAAGCTGGTAGGCCACGCCGAGACGATGCCCCCGTCCCTGAACGCTTTCCCGGGTGACTTTCATGGCCTTGATCTTTTTGCCCTGTTTGGTGATGATCTCCATCTCCCGGGTCCCGTCGTTTTGTTTGACCAGGGTGAAGGAGGATTGTTCGTTGAAGAGATCCTGGAGATGGTAGACGCTGAAAAGGGTCAGGATCAGCCCCACGATGAAGACCAGGCCGATGTCGAACAGGTTGGCCACGCCGCCCATGGGATCGTCGTCGCGGAAGGCCTGATCCCCGAACCCTTTGCGGGCCTTTCTAATTCGGCGCCGGCTCAGGTACCGCATGGTCCGTTTCCTCCGGCGGGGGGACGATGAGTTCCGTCGCCAGTTCCATGTTTTTGACGTCCTCCTCGACCCATCGCCTGCGGATCGTGTAAAAAACGAAGGCGAGGGTGCCGATGGCCAGCCCGGTCACCGTGGTGGTGAAGGCGATGACGAGGTCCGATGAAAGCCGGGTCATGTCGCCCTGTCCCAATGCGGCCAGTCCCGTGCCCATGGGGATGAGGGTGCCGATGAGCCCCAGGGAGGGCGCCGCGCGGACCAGGATGCGCAGGCGGTCCATCGATTTCCAGATCGCCAGCGTGGCGGTCTGGAGGAGGTTTTCCACCGCAACCTCCATTTCCACTGCCGGCGCGCCGCGGCTCACTTCCCGGAGGGTGTTGACGTAGGCGGTCACCCGGTGGGAGACCACGCCTTCGGCATTTCCCGTTTTGAGCAGTTCGGGCAGCTTGTGGGGCGGACATTCGCGGAGCCGGGCGCGTTCCAGCCATTCGGCGAGAAAGGCGCCCGCGTGGGCGATGG
>CAYPCE010000520.1:0-1831 GCA_964409085.1 uncultured Desulfobacteraceae bacterium
GCCACCCAGACCACCCGGATCATCGACAACATCTCGGCCATCTACTCGCGGCTCAACGGCGTCAAGGCGTCGCTCAAAACGAAACGGAAAAGCCTCCAGAGCGCCGAGGGCGAAGCCCAGTTCAACGCCCAGATGAAGCTGCTCAACCAGTCGGTCATCAACTACCTGGACATCTCCGACACCCCGGCCCGGTGCGAGGAATACCTCACAAAGACCATGATCGCCATCGAGGAGCTGGAGGGCCGGTTCGCCGATTTCGACGCGTTCGTGCTCCAGCTTTCGGAAAAGCGGGACGAACTCTACACCGCCTTCGAAACCCGGAAGCTCCATCTGGTGGAGGCCCGCAACAAAAAGGCCAACACCCTCATGTCCGCGGCGGAGCGGATCATCAAGGGGATCGGCAACCGGGTCCAGGGCATGGCCGAGATCGACGCCATCAACGCCTATTTCGCGTCGGACATGATGGTGGAAAAGATCCGGGACATCGTCCGGCAGCTCCTGGAACTGGACGATACCGTCAAGGCCGACGACATCCAGTCCCGGCTGAAAACCGTGCGCGAAGACGCCGTCCGCCAGCTCAAGGACCGGAAGGAGCTGTTCGAGGACGGGGCCAACATTATCAAAATGGGCGAGCACCGGTTCACGGTCAACGTCCAGGCCCTGGACCTGACCGTTGTGGAACGGGAGGGCGACCAGTGGTTCCATCTCACCGGCACCGATTTTTTCGAGCGGATCGATGACCCGACCTTCACCGAAACCCGGCCCGTTTGGCAAATGGCCGTGCCGTCGGAAAACGAGACGGTGTATCGGGGGGAGTATCTGGCGTTCAAGATGCTGGAAGAGATCGAGGCCCGGCGCGAATCTGCCCCCGAAGCTTTGGCGGGCTACGGCGACGCGGACTGGCTGGATTTGGTCCAGGGATTCATGGGGCCCCGGTACACCGAAGGCTATACCAAGGGTGTTCACGACCAGGACGGCGCTAACCTTCTTTCCGCCCTTTACACGACCCACACGGCCATCGGACTGCTACGGTATCACCCACGGGTCCGGGCGCTGGCAAGGGTCTTCTGGGAATGCTTCGACGACCCCGACGCCAAGGCCCAAATCGGTCACAAGCTCTCGGCCTTCGGGACCCTTAAAACCCTCTTCGCCGGCCAGGAGCGCCAGGACCGGTATATCGCCGACCTCGAAACCCGCATCGCCGGCTTCGCCCGGATATCGGGCCTGTTCCCGGAAGAACTGTCGCCACGGGCCGCCCGCTATCTCTTCGACGAGCTGACCGGCGACGACCATTTCGCCATCAGCCGGGAAGCCTTCGATCTGTTCGGCGGCTTCGAAAAGCACTTGCGGGAAAAGCGGTACGACGAACGGCTGGCCGCGGCCCGGGAACGGCTCGAATCGACGCCGGCCGCCGACTACGAGTTGGTGCGCGACTGGGTTCGGGGGTATGCCGAAGCGGTGGACGAGGTGGACGGAGTGGACTGGGTGGACTATGTGGACGAGGCGGCCGTGCTGGCGTTTCTGGGGAACGCGCTCAAGCAGGACGTCATCGACGTGCCCCTGACCACCGACATAGAGGGCATGACAGGCGACCATACCGTGATCCGGAACGGGGTCTACCGGCTCGACTACCTCGGTTTCATGGAAAAATTGCAACGCCACGAAACCGTCACCGTGCCGCTCTTCAACCGGTACCAGGAACTCAAAAAACGGCTCACCGACGCAAAACGCGAAGAGATGCGGCTTTCCGAGTTCAAGCCGCGGATTCTGAGTTCCTTCGTCCGGAACCGGCTCATCAACAAGGTCTACCTGCCGCTCATCGGCGACAACC
>CAYPCE010000521.1:0-1562 GCA_964409085.1 uncultured Desulfobacteraceae bacterium
TCCAGGCCGACGGCGGCGACGTGGAGTTGGTGGATGTGGACATGGACGGCGTCGTCCGGGTCCGCCTCCAGGGCGCCTGCGCCGGATGCCCCATGTCCCAGATGACCCTTCGCAACGGCATCGAACGGGTGCTCAAAAAAGAGATCCCCGAAATCAAGGCCGTCGAGCCTGCATAGCGTAAACCCCGCCGCCGGCCCGTCCGCCGGCGGCGTCCTCCCTTTTTCCACGCATAGCCACGAAAGAGCCCATCCATGACTGCGAACCCCATTGCACAGAAGATCGAAACCTTTATCGAGCGCTCTTCCTGGATCCGGAAAATGTTCGAGGAAGGCGCCCGGCTCAAGGCCGAACACGGCGCGGACAACGTCTTCGATTTCAGCCTCGGCAACCCCAATGTGGCGCCGCCGGCCAAGTTCCGGGAAGTCCTGACGGATCTGGCGGAAAACAGCGTCGGTTCGGATCACATCTACATGCCCAACACCGGCTATCCCCACGTCCGCAAGGCCGTGGCGGAGTATGTCTCCGGGGAGCAGGGCGTGGAGCTGACCGAAAACGAGATCGTCATGACCTGCGGCGCCGCCGGCGCCCTCAACATCATCCTCAAGGCGATCCTGAACCCCGGCGAGGAACTCCTGGTTCCGGCCCCGTTTTTCGTGGAGTACGGCTTCTACGCCGACAACCACGGCGGCGTCATGAAAAGCGTCAAGACGAATCCGGATTTCACCCTGGATCTGGCCGCCATCGGCGACGCCATTTCCGACAAGACCCGGGCGGTGCTCATCAATTCCCCCAACAACCCCACCGGACAGGTCTATTCCCGCAAGAGCCTGGAGGATCTGGGCGCGCTGCTGGCGGAAAAGAGCAAGGCCCTGGGCAACCCCATCTACCTCCTGTCGGACGAGCCCTACCGGAAGATCGTCTACGACGGCGTGACCGTGCCCTCCATCTTCCTGGCCTATGAAAACAGCCTCATCGCCACCTCCTATTCCAAGGATCTCTCCATCGCCGGCGAACGGTTGGGCTACGCGGCCATCAATCCCCGGTCGCCCCACAAAGGACCGCTGTCGGGCGGCCTGGCCCTGGCCAACCGGATTCTGGGGTTCGTCAACGCCCCGGCCCTCATGCAGCGCGTGGTGGCCCGGCTCCAGGGGGAAAGCGGCGACATGGACGAATACACCCGCAAACGGCAGCTTCTCTGCAACGGGCTCCAGGAAGCCGGGTACGATTTCGTCACCCCCGCCGGCGCGTTCTACCTCTTCCCCAAAACGCCGGTCCCCGACGACGTCGAATTCGTCCGGGCCCTCCAGGACGAACTGATCCTGGCCGTCCCCGGCTCCGGCTTCGGCGGCCCCGGCCATTTCCGGCTCTCGTTCTGCGTAAGCGACGAGACCATCACCGGCGCCATGCCGGGGTTCAAACGGGCGATGGATAAGTTTCGGTAGGGCGAATCTCGTTTAGGCAGATTTAGGCAGACCTGGGGGGTTTCTAAAACCCCGCAGGTCTTCGCATCAACAGCCACTTCCAGATCGGCACGATCCGGATGCGATCGTCCACCGCTTCTT
>CAYPCE010000521.1:1572-1827 GCA_964409085.1 uncultured Desulfobacteraceae bacterium
CGACGAGACCATCACCGGCGCCATGCCGGGATTCAAAAAGGCGATGGATAAGTTTCGGTAGATCGAATTTGCACAGACCTACGGGGTTTTTAAAACCCCGCAGGTCTTCGCATCAACAGCCACTTCCAGATCGGCACAACCCGGATGCGATCGTCCACCGCTTCTTCGTCGTCCCAGGTGACGATGGTCCCGACATTCAGCGACAATTCAGCCATCGCGCTTTTCAATCCCCGGATCTCCCGATCAAAGGTCCTC
>CAYPCE010000522.1:0-1823 GCA_964409085.1 uncultured Desulfobacteraceae bacterium
GCTGGAATCGGACTATATCCGGTATGCCTGGGCCAAAGGGTTGAAGAAATACCGGATCTGGTTTCTCCACGCCTTCAAGAACACCCTGTTGCCGGTGATCACGGTGGGGGGCGTGCAGCTCGGCATCACCATCGCCTTCACCATCCTCACCGAGACCGTTTTCCAGTGGCAGGGCCTTGGATTTCTTTTCATGGAGGCGGTGGAGCGGTCCGACACCGCCCTGCTGGTGGCCTACCTCATGTTCGTCGGTCTCATCATGGTGGTGGTCAACACCATCGTAGATATCATTTACGGCGTGGTCAATCCCACGGTCCGGATCGCGGGGGCCAAATGACGGATCGCTGGCGACGGTTTAAAAATTCGGCCCTTTTCCACGATTTCAAGGGGGACAAGGTGGCCATCGTCAGTTTCGCGGTGTTCGTGTTGCTGTTTGTCTGCGCCTTTTCCGCCCCCCTGATCGCCCCCTACAACCCCTATGATTCGGCCAACATCGACATCATGTCATCTGAAATCCCACCCGTATGGATGGCGGGGGGCACGGACGACTATATCCTGGGAACCGACGCCCAGGGCCGGGACCTGCTCTCCACCATGATCTACGGGATGCGGATTTCCATCATCATCGGCCTTTGCGCCGTGGTGCTCCAAGCGGTGATCGGGATCATCATCGGCCTCATGGCCGGTTATTACGGGGGCAAGCTCGACGGCTTCTTTATGCGGCTGGCCGACGTCCAGCTTTCCTTTTCCTATCTCATGGTGGCCATCTTCGTCAGTGCCGTCCTCCAGGCGGCCGTGGGGGTGGGCCGGTTCGCCGAAATCGCGGTGCCGTTCCTCATCATCGTCATCGGCCTGGCCCAGTGGCCCCAGTATGCCCGGACCGTCCGGGCCTCGGTGCTGGCGGAAAAAAAGAAAGAATATGTCGAGGCGGCCCGGGTGACCGGGTTCAGCTCACACCGTATCATGTGGGGCCACATTCTGCCCAACTGCATGTCGCCCATCCTGGTGCTGTCCACCATCCAGGTGGCCAATGCGGTGATGAGCGAGGCGGCCCTCTCCTTTCTGGGGCTGGGCATGCCGGTGACGCGTCCGTCCCTGGGCTCCCTCATTAACTCGGGGTTCGAGTACATTTTCAGCGGCTCCTGGTGGATTACCGCCTTTCCCGGGTTGCTGCTGGTGATCCTGGTCCTGGCCGTCAACCTCCTGGGGGATTTCCTCCGGGACGCCCTCAACCCCAAGCTCTACAAAGGGTAGCCGCCATGTCCGCTCTGCTCCAGGTCCAGGATCTGACCGTCAATTTCGCGCTGCGCACCGGCGACCTGACGGCGCTTAATGGCGTGACCTTCGCCCTCAACGAAGGGGAACGGCTCGGGCTGGTGGGGGAGAGCGGTGCCGGGAAATCGGTGGCCGGGTTTTCCATCATCAACCTCATCAGCAAACCGGGCTATATCGCCGGAGGCCGGGTGCTGTTCCAGGGAGAAGAGATCAGCGCGCTGCCCCAGGAGGCCATCCGGCAAATCCGGGGGCACCGGATCGCCATGGTGTTTCAGGACCCCATGATGACCCTCAACCCGGTCTTGACCATCGGCACCCAGATGGTGGAAACCCTCCAGGCCCATCGCGGCATCGGCCCGTCGGAGGCGGAGGAGGTGGCTGTGGACAAGCTCCGGCAGGTTCACATTCCCTCCCCGGAAAAGCGGCTCCATCAGTATCCCCACGAATTTTCCGGCGGCATGCGCCAGCGGATCATCATCGCCATCGCGTTGCTCAACGATCCCCAGCTCATCATCGCAGACGAGCCGACCACCGCCCTGGATGTCACCATC
>CAYPCE010000523.1:0-1820 GCA_964409085.1 uncultured Desulfobacteraceae bacterium
GAGGTGATCCGCACCGAAACCGTGGGGGCGTCCCTCAACCGGGGCATCCGGACCCGGCTCCTCAACCCCAAATGGATCGACGCCCTCCTGGAGCACGACTACCACGGGGCCCAGAAGATCGGCGACCGGGTGGAATACCTGATCGGGTTCGCCGCCACCACCCATGCGGTGGAGAACTGGGTCTGGTCGGCGGTGACCGACCGGTACATCCGGGACAAGGAGATGTTCGACCGGCTGTCGGAAAACAACCGGTTCGCGGCCGAAGAGATCATCAAACGCCTTCTGGAGGCCGACGGCCGCGGCTACTGGCAGGCCACGGACGAAGAAAAAACCCTGCTCCGGGACCGGTATCTGGACCTGGAGGGGGAGATCGAGGAAAGGATCGAACCATGACATCACGCGCGTCGTCGTACTGGAGCACCCGGGAATATGTGTTCGCCGCCATGACCGCCGCGGCCCTGCTGGTCACGGCCAGCATCGTCATCCCCTTTACCCTGCCGCTGCGCATCCCCGGCCTGACCAACGCGGTCAACGGCTTGTTCGGGTCGTTTTTCGTAACCATCGGGCTGATCCGGCTGCGGCGGCCCGGGTCCCTGCTGCTGATCACCGGCATCTATTCCCTCATCTGCCTGGCCATTTCGCCGGTGATCTTCGGGTTTGTCCTCACCGGCGGCCTCATCGGCGAGGTCGTCTGCACCCTGGCCTTCCGGGGGTACGACGGCCGGGTCGCCCCGGTCTGCGGGGCCGTGCTCTACGAGATGGGGATGTTCCCGGCGGCCATGGCGCTCTCCTTTTTCTTCATGCCCGAACGGTACGGGGCGGTGGCGCCCTGGATCTTCGCGGTGGCGGAACTGGCCATCCTGACCACCTCCCTCGCCGGGGCCCTGGTGGGCCTGAAGGTGGCCAAAGAACTGGCCCAGGCCGGCAAGCTTCAGGTCGCGGCCGGGTGATGGTCGGAACCCGGCCGGACGGGCCGTCATCGGTCATCCACCGGCTCCACCCCTTCGTGAAGATGGGGGCCGGGGCCGGCTGCACCGCCCTGGCGCTGCTGTTGACCGACCCCCGGTCCCTGGGGCTCCTCCTTCTGCTGTTCCTCATCGCCCTGGGGACCGCGCGGGTGGCGGTGCGCCTCCGGCAGGCGCTCTCCATCCTGCTGCTCATGGGGACCGTCGCCGGCCTCAATTTCTGGGCCAGCGGCGACCCGGACCAGGCCCTGGCCTACGGCCTCCGCCTGGCCGTCTTCATCGTGGCCATGCCGGCCATGGCCCTGGCCACGGCCCCCCAGGAGATGGCCCGGGCCCTCTCCCGCCTGCCCCTGCCGCCGGGGCTGGTGGTGGCCCTGCTGCTGGTCTGGCGGTTTTTCCCCAAAATGGCGGAGGACGCCCGGGAGATGCGCCGGGCCGCCCGCCTCCGGGGCCGGACCGCCGGGGGCCCGATCCACCGGGTCTACCGGGGATTTCTCGTGCCCATGGCCTTTTGCGTGGTGGGGTACGCCGACCAGGTGACCCTGGCCCTGGAACTCCGGGGGTTTTCGCCCGCCGCCCACCGGACCTGCCGGCGGCCCCCGCGGTTCCACCGCCGGGACGCCGCTTTCCTGGTCCTGGTCCTCCTTGTTGCCGCCGCGGCCGGATGGGTCCAGTGGTCCGGAGGATCGCCGTGATCCGGACGGCGGGGCTGCGGTTTGCCTACGGGACCAACGGCTGCGAGGCCCTGGCGGGGCTGGATCTCGCCGTGGAACCCGGGGAACGGGTCCTCATTTCGGGCCCCACCGGGTGCGGCAAATCGACCCTGGGATGGGTCCTGTGCGGCGCCGCGCCCGG
>CAYPCE010000524.1:0-1820 GCA_964409085.1 uncultured Desulfobacteraceae bacterium
AGGACGGGGTTGGGGGCCGCGGTGCCGAGACCGCAGAGGGAGAATTTCTGGACCATGGCCCCCAGTTCCTCCAGCAGTTCGATGTCGCCCGCTTTCCCGTCGCCTTCGCAGATCCGGGTGAGGATGGCCAGCATCTGTTTGATGCCTTCCCGGCAGGGGTTGCACTGGCCGCAGGATTCCTCTTTGAGAAAATCGAGGAAATACCGGGCCACGTCCACCATGCAGGTGTCGTTGTCCATGACGATCATGCCGCCGGACCCCATGATGGACCCCACCTCGGCCAGTTTCTGGTAATCGACGGGGAGATCGAGATAGACCTCCGGGATGCACCCGCCCGAGGGGCCGCCGGTCTGGACCGCCTTGAACTTCTTCTTTTTGGGAACCCCGCCGCCCAGGTCGAAGACGATCTCCCGGAGGCTGATGCCCATGGGGACTTCCACCAGGCCGGTGTTCTTGATCTTGCCGCACAGGGAAAAGGCCTTGGTCCCCTTGCTGTGGTCGGTGCCCATGCCGGCGAACCACCCGGCGCCCTTGAGGAGGATGGGCGGGACGTTGGCGTAGGTCTCCACGTTGTTGAGGTTGGACGGGCTGTCCCGGAATCCCTTTTCCACGGTGTGGACGTATTTGGCCCGGGGCCGGCCCACGTTCCCCTCCAGGGAGGCCATGAGGGCGGTGGATTCGCCGCAGACAAAGGCCCCGGCGCCGGTGGAGATCTTGATGTGGAAGGAGAAGGCGGTGCCGCAGATGTTGTTGCCCAGCAGCCCGTAGGCTTCGGCCTGCTTGATGGCGTTCACCAGCCGTTTCACCGCCAGGGGGTATTCGTTGCGGACATAGATATAGCCTTGCCGGGAATCGATGGCCACAGCCGCGATGAGCATGCCCTCCAGGACGCTGTGGGGGTCGCCTTCCAGGATGGACCGGTCCATGTAGGCCCCGGGGTCGCCCTCGTCGGCGTTGCAGATGATGTAGCGGTCGCCTTTGTGTTTGGCGCAGGTGGCCCATTTGATGCCGGTGGGAAATCCGCCGCCCCCCCGGCCCCGGAGTCCGGAATCCTTGATGGCCTGGATGATCTCCTTTGGCTGCATGTCGGTCATGGCCTTCAGAAAGGCCCGGTACCCGCCCCGGGCGATATAATCTTCGATGCGGTCCGGGTCGATGTAGCCGCAGTTGCGCAGGGCCACCTTGACCTGTTTGCTGTAAAAAGGATCTTCGTCCAGAAAGGGAACCTCTTCCAGGCCCGTTACATCGGCCAAAGGAAACGGCACGTCTTCTTCCCCCACGCCCCGGGGGTCCCGCATCTGGCCGAAGATCCATTTCTTTTTCTCGAATTTGCCTTCCCGGTAATCGGCGATGGCGTCCAGGATCCGGTTTTCGGTGACGTTTTTATAAATGATCCGGGGCTTTCCCGCCGCCAGGATCTCCACCAGGGGCTCGATCTCGCAGAACCCGATGCATCCGGTCTGGCGGATTTCGATGCCGTCGTCGCCGTTGAAGGCGTCCACGGCCTTGTCGTAGCTGGCCTGGGCCCCGGCGGCGATGCCGCAGGAGGCCATGCCGATGTTGACCTTGATCTTGTCCGGTCGGTACAGCGCCTGCCCGTGTTTCTGGCGGATATCGTCTAAGTCTTTCGCAGACTGGATTCTCATCTTATCGCCTCATTGATTGCGCATATGTTCGTATTGGCCTATTCGTACTGTTCGAGGATTTTTCCGACCGCTTCCGTCGACAGCCGGCCGTGCATGTCCTCGTTGACCTTGACCACCGGCCCCAGGCTGCAACACCCGATGCAGCGGACCGATTCCAGGGTGAACCGGTTGTCG
>CAYPCE010000525.1:0-1814 GCA_964409085.1 uncultured Desulfobacteraceae bacterium
GGCCGGATCATCCAGGGCCTGCGCAAGGCCGGCACCCGGAACCCCGTCTTCATGATGGACGAGGTGGACAAGCTCGGCATGGACTTCCGGGGCGACCCCTCGGCGGCCCTGCTGGAGGTCCTCGACCCCGAGCAGAACTACAGCTTCAGCGATCACTACCTCGACCTCGACTACGACCTTTCGGACATCCTGTTTATCACCACCGCCAACACGCTGCCGGACATCCCCCTGCCCCTCCAGGACCGGATGGAGATCATCCGGCTGCCCGGCTACACCGAATACGAAAAGAGCCGGATCGCCGAAGACTTTCTCATCGGAAAGCAGATCGAGGCCAACGGCCTCAAGGACTACGATGTTCAGTTTTCCAAAAACGCCGTGCTCACCATCATCCAGCAGTACACCCGGGAGGCGGGCGTGCGGAACCTGGAGCGGGAAATCGCCTCCATCTGCCGGAAGCTGGCCCGGGAGGTGACCCGGACCGAGCACGACGAATCCCAGTTGCGGGTGACGGCCAAGTCCATCGCCAAACACCTCGGACCGCCCCGCCACCGGGTGGGCATGGCCGAAAAGGAAAACCAGGTGGGCCTTTCCACCGGTCTGGCCTGGACCCAGTTCGGCGGCGAACTCCTGAGCATCGAAACCCTCATCCTGGCGGGCAAGGGCAAACCCACCATCACCGGCAAACTGGGGGACGTGATGAAGGAATCGGCCCAGGCCGCCGTCAGCTATGTCCGGTCCCGGACGGATCATCTGATGATCGATCCGGAATTCTACCAGGACAGCGACATCCATATCCACATCCCCGAGGGAGCGATCCCCAAGGACGGCCCGTCCGCCGGCATCGCCATGTGCACCTCCCTGGTATCGGCCCTGACCAAGCGGCCTGTGCGGCGGGATGTGGCCATGACCGGAGAGGTTACACTACGGGGCCGGGTCCTGCCCATCGGCGGTCTCAAGGAGAAAATCCTGGCCGCCCATCGGGGGGCCATCACCAAGGTGCTGATCCCCTCCGAGAACGAAAAGGACCTCAAAGACATCCCGGCCACGGTCTCCAAACAGGTCGAGATCGTTCTGGTGGACCATATGGATGAGGTTCTGGCCCATGCCATCGTACTGGAAGAAGGCGAAACGAGCCTGTTCAAAAAGAATGACATGCCCTTTGACATGATCCCCAAAAAGGGCGAGAGCACCACCCAACCCACGGCCATCAATTAGGGCCGAATTTTTTTCGTACCCGCTGTTTTTCCGCTTGACATCGGGACGAAATATTTGTTAGAAGTGCTTCTGTTTGCAGGGGCAACGTGGGCGGATAGCTCAGTTGGGAGAGCATCGGCCTTACAAGCCGAGGGTCACAGGTTCAAGCCCTGTTCCGCCTACCAGATTGCAAGGGAGGCATCCCGCAGACGGCGACATAACAACCATTCGGGGGCGTAGTTCAGTTCTGGTTAGAACGCCGGCCTGTCACGCCGGAGGTCGCGAGTTCGAGTCTCGTCGCTCCCGCCACTCCTTCAAGGGGTTAACGATCGAAATCGTTAACCCCTTTTTTCTATGATCACAAACAACGGTTGGAATAAGGAATCTCTATAATATCAATTATATAGACTCCTTCTATTTTCCCAATGTCGTATTATATGATTTGGATTGCGCCCGAATCCAAGTCAAAAGGCAGCGAAAACAAGCAAAAAAGGGTGCATCCACCTTCAAAAATGGCGTAATATATGTTATTAGAGAAACATAAAACATATATTGCGACAGGAGGGGGAGATGGATGCGTCGAGTATAAAATGCATGTTTGAGGAGTTGAAAGTTTTGAC
>CAYPCE010000526.1:0-1814 GCA_964409085.1 uncultured Desulfobacteraceae bacterium
AAGCTGCGGGGCACCCTCCAGGTGGCGGCCGTCAAGGCGCCGGGCTTCGGCGACCGTCGGAAGGCCATGCTGGAAGACATCGCCATCCTGACCGGCGGACAGGTCGTTTCCGAGGACCTGGGGCTCAAGCTGGAGAACATCACCATCAACGATCTCGGCCGGGCCAAGCGGATCTCCATCGACAAGGACAACACCACCATCGTCGACGGCGCCGGCGAACGGTCCGCTCTGGAAGGTCGCGTGAAGCAGATCCGGGCCCAGATCGAAGAGACCACCTCCGATTACGACCGGGAAAAGCTGCAAGAACGGCTGGCCAAATTGATCGGCGGCGTGGCGGTCATCAACGTAGGCGCCGCTACCGAGACCGAAATGAAAGAGAAAAAGGCCCGGGTCGAGGACGCCCTGAATGCGACCCGCGCAGCGGTTGAAGAAGGGATCGTGCCCGGCGGCGGCGTCGCCCTGGTCCGCTGCATCAGCGCCATTCAGGCCGCCGGCCTGGAAGGCGAAGAGGGGCTGGGCGTCAAGGTCGTGGCCCGCGCCGTGGAGGAGCCCCTCCGCCAGATCGCCAACAACGCCGGATTCGAAGGCTCCGTGGTGATCGACAAGGTCAAGAATTCCGAGGGGTCCCATGGATACAACGCCGAGAAAAACGTTTACGAAGACCTGATCGAAGCGGGCGTCATCGATCCCACCAAGGTGGTTCGGTTCGCCCTGCAAAACGCCGGCTCCGTTGCCGGTCTCATGCTGACCACCGAAGCCATGGTCGCCGACAAGCCCGAGGAGAAATCCGAGGCGCCCGCCATGCCTGGCGGCGGCGGTATGGGCGGCATGGGTGGTATGGGCGGCATGGGCGGCATGATGTAGTATCGCCGTCCCCCCCTTGGTTTCCCGGTCATCCGCTGACCGTTCAAAGCCCCCGCCCCTTCGGTGCGGGGGCTTTTTGCGTCTGAAAAACTTGACAACTTTCGCGTAAACAGGATACTCAATCCATAAGAAGATCCTTTACATCAACCCGCGGAGTGACCCATGAAACAGACGCATCTGCCCAATCCGCTGCCCGTTATCAGCTTCATGGCGCTGGTCGCCATTGCTCTGGCCGCCGGCCCCGCCTATCCCCAGGCATCGCCGCCGTTCGACACCGGCGAGCCCCTTCCCGAAGGGGTCGAACCCTACAACGACGAGGCGTTTTATTATACGGTCCAGAAAGGGGACACCCTCTGGGACATTTCCGAGCGGTTTCTGAACACCCCCTGGAAATGGCCCGACCTCTGGCAGCGCAATGCCAAGGATGTCCCCATCCTGAATCCGCATCTGATCTATCCGGGGCAGCGCCTGCTCATCTACCCGGACCGGGGGGTCATCGCCACCGAACCCCTCCCTTCCGGTGCCCCGGCCCCGGCTCCGGAACCCCGGGTCGAGGCGGGCGAACCGCCCCCCGCCCCCTCGGGCGGATTCGAGGAAACCGGTCTGGAAGCAGACAAAAGACAGCTCACCTTTTCCCCCATCAACCGGGTCGGATTCATCCGCCGCCAGCCCGTCGATCCCCACGGGGTCATCTTCAAGGTCCAGGGGGATGCGAAACAGATGATCTACAAGCGGGATATCGTTTATGTCCGGCCAACGGGCGACAACCCCCTGGTGGTGGGAAGGGAATACACGATTTACAAGACCGCCGGCCCCATCCACGACCCGAAAACGGACCGGTTCGTCGGTTACCAGCACATTCTCACCGGCCGGCTGGAGATCACCCGGGTGGAATCCGAATACGCCATGGGCGTCGTCCGCTCCTCCTATCGGACCATCCGGGTCAACGA
>CAYPCE010000527.1:0-1814 GCA_964409085.1 uncultured Desulfobacteraceae bacterium
TCAGGCCGCCCCCGCAAAGCCGGTATTTTCACCCGGAGGCGGCCGGGGACCTCGTGGACATCACAGCTCAGCATGGTTCCTCCTCGATATCCGTGAATTTTTATGCCGTTCAGGGCGCACACCCGGCGCGCCCGGTGCATTCAGACACATGGCTGTAAGCGCCATGTAGAGGGGGTAAAATAAGGTCTCATTGTTAGGGAATTGTTAGGGCAGGGTTAAAAGATGATGAGGAAAGCCGGGGTTTGTTAGAATTCGGTTAGCCCCTTTACCATCCCGTCCAGATCGCCTACAAAGAGCGGTGTTGGACCCATGGCGCAACTTCAATCAGGAGTGGATTTCCATGATCTACGGATACCGCCGCTATTTCCGCCTCATCCAATTGACCTATTTCCCCGGCCGGGATGCGCCGCCCATGCCGATCCGACGCCGTCTGATCCTGGCGGCGGTCCTGCCGGCGCTGATGCTCATCCAGGCCGTCCACCGGGCGGCGTTTCTCATCGACGATCTGCTGTTTCGGGGGTACCGGAAGATTTCGGTCCGGGAGCCGCTCTTCATTGTCGGCGTGCCCCGAAGCGGCACCACCTATCTCCACCGGCTGTTGTCGGAAGACCGCGACCGGTTTACCGTTTTCCGGTTTTGGGAACTGCTCCTGGCGCCGGCCATCTGCGAGCGGAAACTCTTCCTCCTGGCGGCCCGGATGGACCGGTATCTGGGGAGTCCCCTAAAACGAACGCTGACCGCCGCGGAACGGCGCCTGTTCAGCGGGCTGGACGCCATCCACAGCTCTTCCCTTACGGCGCCGGAAGAGGACTACTTCGGCTTTCTGCCCATCTGCGCCTGTTTTCTGATGATCGCGCTCTTTCCCCACGACGACGCCTTGTGGCGGCTCGCCCGGTTTGACGAAGCGGTGTCCGAAGCGGACCAGGACCGGATCATGACCTTCCACCACCGGCTGTTCCAGCGCCATCTCTACGTCCACGGCCGGGACCGGCGGATCCTGTCCAAAAACCCCTCCTTCAGTTCCATGGTGCGGGCCCTGGACCGGTCCTATCCCGATTGCAAGATCATCTGCTGTCTCCGCAACCCGCTCCAGGCCGTGCCGTCCCTGATCAGCTCCATGACCGCCGGCGCCCATATCCTGGGCAACGGGGCGGAGACGCCGGATTTCCAGGCCCGGCTCGCCGGCATCGCGACCTTCTACTATCGTCACCTGACCGACCATCTTCCCCGGATGCCGGCGGACCGGCACGCCTTCCTCACCATGGAGCGCTTGAAAAGCCGGAGCGAAGCGGAGGTGCGCCGGATCTACGACCGGTTGGGCTACGACCTTTCCCCGGCCTTCGACGCCGTGCTCCGGAGGGAAGCCCGCCGCGCCCGGAACTACGTCAGTCGCCACCGCTACACCCTGGCCCAGTTCGGCCTTTCCGCCGACCGGATGGAAGCGGACCTGGCGCCGATTTTCGACCGGTTCGCGTTCCCCAGGGCGTCCCATGGAGAATAGCCGGCGGGGGTCTCCCCCCGATGCGGTGGTCTCCATCCACGACGTCGCCGGGACGAACATCGACCGGATTGCCGCCATTCTCGATTTTCTGTCGTCCATGAACGTGGCGCGGGTCACGCTGCTGGTGATCCCCGATTCGGGATGGGACGGCGACGGGCGCCGGCGGCTCCGGCAGTGGGGGGAGGCGGGGATCGATCTGGCGGCCCACGGATGGCGGCACCGGTGCGGCCGGATCAGAGGACCGTACCACCGCTTTCACAGCCGCTTCCTGTCCCGGAACGTGGCCGAACACCTCTCGGCCGGTCCGGACCGC
>CAYPCE010000528.1:0-1814 GCA_964409085.1 uncultured Desulfobacteraceae bacterium
TCCAGATCCCGGGGTTCGTAATAGGTTTCGGTCATGTCAGGGTCCCTTTCTTATCTTACCCGTTAAAAGCCAATTTGTCCGCCAGAGCCAAAAGGTTGTCCGCCGTGATGGTGGGCGGGACGCCCCACGGATCGAAAACCGCCTCTTCGGAACGCTTGATCCAGGCGCCTTTCATCCCTGCTGAAATGGCGCCGATGACGTCAAAGGGATTTCCTGAAATCAGCCATGCCTCATTTCCGGCGGCTCCCGACTTTCTCAGAAAATGGCAATATACAGCCGGGTTTGGTTTGAATGATTTGAGATCCTCGGTGCTGACGACCCCATCAAAAAAATCTCGGATCCCTGCATTTTTCAGCAGGGTCTCAACGGCCTCGGCGCTGCCGTTGGAAAAGGCGAAAATGCGATGATTTTCCTTTTTAAATCGCGTCAAACTGCTGGCGACGTCCTGAAATGCCGGCAAAACACGATACAGCGCAAGCAGTTCGCTTTTTTGATCCTTGTCAAGAGACGCCTTCAAAACCGCACAGGTGTAGTCGAGCGCATCGCTCGTGCAAACAGCGAAGTTTTCGTAATGCTGCATCAACCCACGACGGAATGAATACTCCAATTGTTTGTCGCGCCATGTTTGGGAAAACGCGGCGGCCTTTGTACCGACCAGGTTTTCCAGCATCGCCATGACGCCATGGGTGTCGATTAAGGTGCCATAGACATCGAATGCCAGGGTCAGTGGTTCCATGATTTCTCCATTGTCTTGTGGAATAAAGCCTGTCTGTCCGGCATTGCATTCCTTGATGACCGGACCGTCATGGACAGATCATCCGGACGCGGGAAGGTAGAAGCCGCCGCCGCTTCTGGGCCGGCCCCATTGCCCTTTTACGGCCGCCGCCAGCGTCTGTCCAAGCCGATCACAGCCGAACACGGCATCAGGGTTGTCTTCAAACCGCTGGAACATTTTCTTTTCCACCTTTGTAAACGCCTCGAACTCTTTTGGGGACCAATTCAGCGCCGGCATGCCGACGCGACACTCCGGACCCAGACCGCAGGAAAAGCAGGGAGGGGTATCGGAGGTGAAGAGAACGGCGCCGACAACCTGAAAGAAATAGATGTCCCTGAGATACGCGATCATATCCTCTGCCGCGCGTTCCGGCGCTTCCCCGCCGACAGCGACCACCGCGGCCGGCATATCTCGGGTAACGGGTTCCTGATGATAAAGCGGAAAAAGTCTTTCCAAAAAAATATGGGCCAGCGCGTTGAAGCGCCCGTTGTAGTTGACGCCGCCGAGAATGAGGCCGTCGGCCGCCTCGATCTTGTCGTAAATCAGGTCCATGTCGTCTTTTAGGATGCAGCGCCGGGTCCTTGCGCAGCGGACGCAGCCTGTGCAATGTGAAAGGCCCATTTCGGAAAGATGGTGCATTTCATATTCAAGCCCGGAGGCCTGGGCGACCCGGATGACCATCCGTTCCAGATTGCCGCCTTTTTTCGGGCTGGAGTGAACTGCAAGGATCATCGGTGTTTTCTCTTCAGAAATGTTTTATTCGATGGGCGATCTGGAGGATATCACTCAACCCGGATTGGCCTTTGGCTAAGGTGAATTACTGGAATAATGATACCAAACTTGACCCCGCCCGACCGCGCGGGAATGAATTCCCACGCTATTATGCGTCGTCCCTACGGGACTGGAATTGCTACAAAATGTCCTGTAGGGACATAATAAAATAGCGTGGGAGTTCACTCCCGCGCGGCTGGCGGTGAGCGATCTCTTGAATTCGCCTTGTTGGTATCTTCATTTCCGTAATTCACCTAAGACCGGGGCG
>CAYPCE010000529.1:0-1806 GCA_964409085.1 uncultured Desulfobacteraceae bacterium
ATGCCGCTGATCTCTCCGGCGGCGGCCCGGACGATGGTTTCCACGGGTTCGGCATGATGATCAGCCGCCGGCGCTCCCTCGCCCGCCGCCGGTTCTTCGCGATGGGAAAACGGGTCCGGGCCGGCGTCCCGGAACTGATCGCCGCCGGGGGACTGCTTTTTCCGCAGCAGTAAGAGGACGAAGACCACTACTACCACCGCCATGCCCAGAAAGGCGATTGCGTCTGAATCCTGATGTTCGCGGTATCCCATGGCGGTCTGCGTCTGCGCCCTCCCTCCGGTCGGTTTGCGGTGCCAATGCGCCGGAAACCCCGTGAATAACAGAAGGGAGCGCGAAAATCAATCCGGTTGAGCGAGCCGCCGGGACTTTGTCACGCCGATGCGTTTGGATTCCACAGGTAACGGAAATCCGGCTGTAACCGCTCATGCTCCAGATCGTCCAGATATTTTGAGAAACAGCATCCACGACCTCTGCTCGGTGCAGTCCGGCTCATTCAGTGTGGGGGAGGGACATAGCAGAATCGGGATTATTTATAAAAGTGGGAGGGCACCGCAGCGACCCGACCTCCCGCTCTTTGCCCTGGAGCGGGAGAGAGGACCGGAGGTGAGTCGCGCGTTGGTCGGGATGTTCGCCTGACATATTCTGGCGAATCTCCTTATCCGTTGCCATTATCCAGCGCTTCCCGGACTTTCACGCCCAATTCTCTGCGTGAAAACGGCTTCTGAATAAAGTTGACCCCTTCGTCCAAAACACCGTGATGGGCAATGACATTGGCCGTGTATCCGGACATGAACAGGCATTTGAGATTCGGATGAATGCAAAGGATTTGATTCGCCAGATCCCGCCCGTTCATTTCAGGCATGACCACGTCGGTGAGGAGCAGTCGGATATCACCGCCATGCGCCTTGCCCAGTTGAATGGCCTCGCCCGGCGTTCTGGCTGCCATCACCTGATAGCCCAGTTTTTGGAGCATCATCTTTGTCATTCTCAGAATGGAGGGTTCATCCTCCACCAGTAAAATGGTTTCGTCACCCCAGGAAGTTGTCTCCGGTTGTTCTTGCTCTCGCGCCTTTAGGGCCGGGGCCGAATAACGGGGCAGGTAGATCTTGAAGGACGTTCCCTGGTCCGGTTCACTGTAAACATTGATAAACCCGTTGTTCTGCTTGACAATGCCGAACACGGTGGCCAGTCCGAGACCGGTCCCCTTTCCCACCTCTTTTGTGGAAAAGAACGGTTCGAACAAATTTTTCTGGGTTTCTTTGTCCATACCGCAGCCGTCGTCGCTGACTGCCAGGAGGACAAAATCTCCCGGAAGAAAATCAGGATCATTTGAGCAATACTCTTCACCAAAGGAGACATTGGCGGTTTCAATGGTCAATTTTCCGACATCGGAGATGGCGTCCCGGGCGTTGACGGCCAGATTGGCCAGTATTTGATCGATCTGGGCCGGATCAATGTGAATCGGCCAGAGGCCGGCTCCCGGGCGCCAGGACAGGTCGATGTCTTCGCTGATGAGCCGACGCAGCATCTTGAGCATCTCCTCCACGGTTTCGTTGAGATCCAGCACTTTGGGCGCGATGGTCTGTTTACGGGCAAAGGCCAGGAGTTGGCGGACCACATTGGCGGAGCGAACGGCCGCATTCTGGATTTCCTTGAGATAATCGTGAAGCGGGTGGGTCGCATCCAGCTCATCGATGACCATTTCCGTATTGCCGAGGATGACGCTCAGCATGTTGTTGAAATCGTGGGCAACGCCGCCGGCCAGCCTTCCGACGGCTTCCATCTTCTGGGCCTGGCGCAACTGCC
>CAYPCE010000530.1:0-1790 GCA_964409085.1 uncultured Desulfobacteraceae bacterium
TTTGCAAAATCCGTCAGGACTTTGGCCGGGGCCACCGGGTCTTCGAAACTCATGGCGATGGCGCTGGGCCCGGTAAAATGGGGCTCCAGAGCAGCGACATCCGTATTCTGCGCCGCCCGCACCAACAGGGTGTTCTTGACCACTCGATATTCCACGTTCTCTTCGCGCAGTTTCCTCCGCAGGTCGTTCATCTTCTCCACATTCAGACCTTTATAATCGGTGACGATGACGACTTTGGAGCGACGGAACTTGTCCTGAAGCTGTTCAACAATAACTTGTTTTTCTTGAAGCTTCAACGGTCCCACCTCCTTTCACAATTGGGCATCCATCTGGACCACGGGCGGAGACGATGGCAGAATGATGAAAGGAACAGCGGGATAGAACAGACGATTGTTATCCTTGGATTCATTTCACTCACCGAAAAGGCATTCCCCATGCCGTTTTCTGTCTCGGCAGGCCGGAGAGTCCGGGCAGAGACCCGGCCCCTCCCATTAAGCCGTCGGTCGCGCCTGCGGTCTTCGACAAATGGGTTGATTGGACGCAAAAACAAGGGACCGGAATCGATACCAGCGAGTATCCGATCCGGCCCCCTGAGCCTTTGGGTATTTACTTGACAAGGTCCTTGACGGTGGCCATGTCGATTTTGATCCCCGGGCCCATGGTGGTGGACACCGCCATTGCCCTCAGGTAGGTTCCCTTACTGGAAGCGGGCTTCAGCCGGATGACCGTCTCGATAAAGGCCTTGATGTTCTGTGTCAGCTTGTCGGCACCAAAGGAAACCTTCCCCATGGGCGCATGAACGATACCGGCCTTCTCGACGCGGAAATCGATTTTCCCCGCCTTGAGTTCGTTGACCGCCTTGGCAATGTCAAAGGTGACGGTGCCGGTTTTGGCGTTCGGCATCAGGCCCCTGGGCCCGAGGATTCGGCCGATCTTGCCCACCGATCCCATCATATCGGGCGTGGCGACCGCTTTGTCGAATTCGAGCCATCCCCCTTTGATCTGTTCGACCAACTCGTCATTCCCCACGAAGTCGGCCCCGGCATCCTCGGCCTCTTTCTCCTTTTCCCCTTTGGCGAACACCAGAACGCGCACCTCTTTTCCGATGCCGTTGGGCAATACCACGGTGCCCCGAACCATCTGGTCCGCATGCCGCGGGTCCACCCCGAGTCGAACCGCGACGTCGAAGGTTTCATCAAATTTGGCAAAAGACGATTGAAGCGCCAGCGTCACGGCGTCATTGAAATCGTAGCGCTTCCCCACCTCGGTCCTCTGTTTGGCCTCGATATATTTCTTTCCCCGCTTCGGCATTTTACCTCTTCACTCCTTTTTCGATTCAGGCAACCTCTATGCCCATGCTCCTGGCGGTTCCCTCGATGATTTTACAGGCCGATGCCAGGTCGTAGGCGTTCAAATCCACCATTTTCTGCTTGGCGATTTCCTCGATCTGGTCCCGGGTCACCTGCCCGACCTTTTCCAGTTTGGGATCACTGGACCCTTTGGCAAGGTTGGCTGCCTTTCGCAAAAGGACGGCCGCTGGCGGCGTCTTGGTGATGAAGGTAAAGGATCGATCCTGATACACGGTGATCACCACCGGAATGATCATGCCTTCATCGTTGGCGGTGCGGGCGTTGAACGCTTTACAAAAATCCATGATGTTGACGCCGTGTTGCCCCAGCGCGGGACCGATGGGCGGCGAGGGGTTCGCTTTTCCAGCCACTACCTGCAGCTTAATCTGCGCAGTTACCTTCTTTGCCATTTTTTCAACTCCTAGCTCTCACAAAATTCAG
>CAYPCE010000531.1:0-1786 GCA_964409085.1 uncultured Desulfobacteraceae bacterium
TCCCCCAGCACGCCGTAGTCGGCCTTGGCGAAGAAGGCGGCTTCGGGGTCTTTGTTGATCACCAGGATGTTCTTGGCGCCCTTGCAGCCCACCAGGTGCTGGATGGCGCCGCTGATGCCGCAGGCGATGTAGAGTTCCGGGGAGATCCGGGTGCCGGTGAGGCCCACCTGGTCGGAATGGGGCCGCCAGCCGTTGTTGGTGGCCACCCGGGACCCGCCCACGGCGCCGCCCAGCAGGCCGGCCAGTTCTTCGAGTTGGGCGTACCCTTCGGGGCCGCCGACGCCGCGGCCGCCGCCGACGACCACCGGCGCGGTTTTCAGGGTGATCCCCTCTTCCACGATCTCCTCCCGCCGGGAGACCCGGACCCGGAGGTCCATCTCCGTCAGGGTGGGCTCGATGGTCTGGAGGACCGGCTCCACCGGTTCGGCGGCCTCCTGGGCCTCGACGGTGTGGAGCGCGACCGTCAGCAGCTTGGGGTCGCCGTCGATCACGGCCTCTTCCAGGAGGCTGCTGCCCCAGCGGAGGCGTGTGATCTTGAAGGGATCGCCGCCGGTCACCGCCGAGCAGTTGGCCGCCAGGGGCGCATCGGTCCGGGCCGCCACATGGGCCATGACCTCGCCGCCCCGGTCCGTGGCCGCCGCCATGACGAGGGTCGGCCCCAGGAGTTCCATGGCCTGGATCGCCGAGGCGGCGTAGGCGGCCGGCCCGTATTCGTCCAGGGCCTCGTGGACCGCCAGGGCCGCCGTGGCGGCGCCGTATTTGCCCACCTCGCCGATGAGGGGTCGCGCGGGTTCGCCAAAAAGCAGGGCGGCGACATCCTCGCCCAGCCGTCCGGCCGTTTCCCTGGCGAAGGTGAGCATTTGCAGCGTCCCCTCCGCGATGGCGCCGTTTTCCTGTTCGATAAGGGTCAGAATCATGGCTAAATCACCTCCAGGGATTTCAGGAGTTCCACCACCTTGGGCACGGCCGCCGTCCCTTCGCCGAGCATCTCCACCTGCTTGCCCGTCTCCGGGGGATGGAAAAGGGTCTCCATCCGCAGCCTGGCGCCGGTCTTTTCCGGCGTGGTCCGGTTGATGGGTTTCTTTTTCGCCTTCATGGTGCCCCGCAGGGTCGGGTACCGGGGCAGGTTGACGCCCTCTTTCACGGCGATCACCGCCGGCAGCGGGATGTCGTAGATCTCCCATCCGCTGTCCACTTCACGGGAGGCGGCGACCGTCCCGCCGGCGACGTCGATGTTCTTGACGCCGGTGAGGCAGGGCAGCCCCAGGGCCGAGGCGACCCGGACGGCCACCTGGCAGTCCCCGCTGTCCGCCGCTTCGTTGCCGAAGAGGATCAGGTCGAAGGGGGCTTTTTCCGATTCGGACCGGACCGCCGCCACGATGGCTTTGGCGGTCTCGCCCGGATCCCATTCGGAGCCGTCGGTCTCCAGAAGGAGGCCCCGGTCGATGCCCCGGGCCAGGGAGTCCCGGAGCTGTTCGTCCGCCGCCGAAGGCCCCAGGGTCAGGACGGCGCTGGCGCCGCCCTCTTTTTCCACGAGCTGGATGGCCGCTTCCACGGCGCATTCCTCGTGGGGGCTGATGGTGAAGCCGAGGTTCTTGGTGACGATCCCCCGCTTGTCGTCGGTCAGGTCGATGCGGGCGCCGATGTCCGGCACCCGTTTGACGCAGGCCAGGATGTTCATGTCGTCGCCTCCTTAGCCTTTCATCCGGCTGCCGTCCGGATCCAGCAGCGGCGTGGCGCCCACGGCCGCGACGGTCACCGGGTAGTGATCGAGGAAGTACTCCAC
>CAYPCE010000532.1:0-1786 GCA_964409085.1 uncultured Desulfobacteraceae bacterium
TGGAATTTGAAATCGGCCCGGTTGAAATCCATGGCCCGGTCCCGGTTCCGGTCCATGACGCCGACGATATCGCTCAACCGGACCAGGTGCTCGGGGTCGGACGCCATGGCCGCGAAACGGGCCGCGCCGCACTCCACGATCTCCCGAGCCTTCATCAGGTCCGCCAGGGACACGGCTTTGAGCCGCTTTTCCAGCTCCGACGCCGCCTTTCCCTGGTCCAGGGCGCTTTCGGCAATGAAGGTCCCCTTGCCCCGGACGACCGACAGATACCCCGTGGCCGTCAACATCTTGACGGCCTCGCGGACCGACCCCAGCCCGACGCCGAACATCCGGGCCAGCTCCCGCTGGGGCGGCAGCCGGGTCCCCGGCCGGAGTTCGCCATCTTCGACCATTTTCAGGATCTGCCCGGCCAGGGCTTCCGGGGCCGAGGCGATGGTGAGGGATTGGAACGAGTTCGAAACGACGGTCATGGGAAACTCCCTTTTCGGAATCGCAAAGAGTTCGGAACTCATGAACTCCTTATTTTATTAACTTAGGAATCCTCTGTTGTCAATCCATTTTTTTCGCACTGGATCGACGATCCGCGGTGTGAACACAATGATCGATAGAACGGTAAGTTTAGGGGAGAGAAAGGCGATGGCATCCGGCGGGAGCATCTGTTTTGAATGGAGGGTGGAGGGGTTGAGTCTCAGATGTTGTTCGTCATTTCATTTGCCCCTAAACTTTTCACTGTTCCTTCCACATCCAACAAATACCGCCCCACCATCTCCGCCGCAAACCGCTCCGGCAGGGCCGGCTGGAACTTGCTCAAGCGGTAGTTGGGCAGCCCGGTGAGGAGTTTTTCCTGGGTTTCCGGATCATCCCAGAACGCTTGTCGGCCCATGTTGCCGATCAGTTCGGGCAGGGCTTCGGTCACCACGCCGCTGCCTTCGATCTTGATGCGGAAGTTGTCGGCGACGATTTTGGCGTCGAGCTGGAGGGCCAGGCCGTACCGGATGGTGTGGTTGATGCGGCCGCCGGCGAAGGTCCAGAGGAGGGCGCGGTCGGGTTCGGTCTGGATGGGGAGGCCGGGGCGGCGCAGGAGGGGGCCGAGGTCCTCGCGGAGGGCGGCCAGGTGGGTTTGGGCGGGCGCGTCGATGTAGGGGATGGGGTCGTCGCCCGTGAGGATCTCCTTGATCTTCTGGCAGATCTCGTAGCCGAGGATCTGGGGGACGAAGCCGCCCCAGCTCGGTTCCCGGCCCCGGGGGGCGGGTTTGACCCGGACGGTCCGGTCGGGGTGGTTGACGTGGACCACGGTCCAGGCCCGGCCGCCCAGGAGGAAGGAACTCATCTCCTCCACGAGTTTGTCCACGAAGTCCTGCTCCAGGGTGCCCAGGACGTATCCGGTTTCGGTCTTGATGGTATAGAGCTGGGGGCTGGTGAAGACGGAATAGAGTTCCAGGAAGTTCTTGCGGCCGTAGATGTTTTCGGCCGCGTCGCCCAGGGAGAGGAGCCCGCCGGTGAAATAGAGGAAGTCGTTGGCCGTGAGATGGTCCACCAGGGCCTCGAACTCATGCGCCTCGATGCCGGAAAAGTCGGGGACCGGGGCGAGTTGTTCCCAACACCGTTCCCGGCTGACGGCCCCGAACTGGAGGGCCAGGGCGAAGAGCTGGTGGACCAGCACCGGCCAGCAGCGGTCGTTGCGGGGGACCGGCTCCACCCACTGTTCCCTGGCCAGCTCCACGATGGCGATGGCCTGGAGGAGGGTTTCGGGGTCTTCGCAGAAAAAGGTGGTGTTGGCCCGCTG
>CAYPCE010000533.1:0-1785 GCA_964409085.1 uncultured Desulfobacteraceae bacterium
TTGGCGGTAAGGGGACTCGCACCCCTCAAAACTCACAGCCTTGTCGGCTGCTCCCAAAACGGTCGTTCATGAAAGCAACGAAATTACGGTCGCCCATGCCCATTCGCCCATGCCCATTCGGTCCAATGAAGCGTTGACTTTGGTGGGGTATTTTCTTAGGATATCAGCAGGATTTACGGCCGATTCGAAACCGGCCCCATTTTGTTAACCAAACAAAAAGTTCAGGAGACACACCATGGTCAGAACCGAAATATCCCTTTTCATGAAAAACCAGCCCGGCGAGTTGGGCAAGCTCTCGACGCTGTTTTCCGAAAACGAGATCAACATCGACGCCCTGATGATCCAGGACGCATCCGCCTACGTCAAGGAGCTGTTCGAAGCCCGGGGGAAATCCCTCAAGCGGATCGCCTCCACCGCCTCCTACAACTCCATGCGGAAGGACTCGGCTCAGTTCGCCCTGATCCGCCTGCTGGTGAACGACACCGACAAGGCCGTGGACCTCCTGTCGAAAAACGACTACCTCTTCGACATCCTGCCCGTCATCGCCATCCGGCTGGAAAACCACCCCGGCACCCTGGCCGCCACCACCTCCAAATTCGGCGAAGAGGGCATCAACATCAACTACGTCTACGGGTCGGTTTCCGGACCGGACGATAAGTGCCTCTTTGTCTTCTGCCCCGAAGACGTGGAGCTGGCGGCGAAGATTTTTCCGGACGACTAGCCGGCAGAAAATCACCTCATGAAACGCTTCCATTCCTACGGACCCGTCGATTCCCGGACGCATTTCACCGTTCCGCGCACCGACCTTGTTCACATCTGCCTCGAAAGCCTGGTGGGCGATGCGGAAAACGGCGGCCACTATTTCACCATTTTCGCCCCGCGTCAGTTCGGCAAAACCTGGCTCATGCGACAGGTGAAAGGAACCATCGAAGCGCTTCACGAAAAACGCTTTACGGTCGGGGCCATGTCCATTCAAGGGATCATCATGGAGGAAACCGACGAGGATGCGGTCTTTTTCCGGCAAACGCCTCGACTGTTTTCCGACGCTTTCGGCATAGACATTGACGCCCCCACCGCCTGGGATGACTGGGTGACGCTCTTCTCCCTTCGAAAGGGCGTATTCAGTCGCCCCGTCATCCTGTTCATCGACGAATTCGACAGCCTGCCGCAGCGGATCATCGATCGGCTTACCACCCTTTTCCGCGACATGTATCTCAATCGCGAAAATTACCGGCTTCACGGCCTGGCCCTGATCGGCGTTAGGGCGGTGCTGGGCGTTGGCAGCCGGCGGGGATCGCCTTTCAACATCCAGCGGTCCCTCCATGTACCCAATTTTGCAACGGCGGAAGTGGAAGACCAGTTTCGGCAATACAAAGAGGAAAGAGAACAGCCAGTCAAAGATGCGGTTGTCCGAAATGCTTATGAAGCGACAAACGGTCAGCCCGGGCTTGTCTGCTGGTTCGGGGAACTGCTGACGGAAAAATACAATCCCGGCAAAAGCAACCCCATCGATGATCGCGTATGGAAGCGGGTATGGCGCAAAGTCCGTTTCACCGAGCCGAACAATACCATGATGAATTTAATCGCCAAAGCCGGTCAACCCGAACACCAGGAACGGGTTATCGCCATCTTTGCCCGGGACGACCTGCCGTTTTCCTTTCACGACCCCGTCTGCAACCATTTATATCTGAACGGCATCATCGTTCCAAAAAGCCAGGGGGAAAGCGACTCGGAGGCCAGAGAGGTTTGCCGTTTCTCCTCCCCTTTCATCCAGAGCTGCCTCTA
>CAYPCE010000534.1:0-1777 GCA_964409085.1 uncultured Desulfobacteraceae bacterium
CTCAAGGCCGCCGGCTTCGACTTCATCATCGCCGAGACCGCCGGCATCGGTCAGGGGGACTCGCTCATCACGGACATGGTGGATCTCTCCATCTACGTCATGACCGCTGAGTTCGGCGCCTCCTCCCAGTTGGAAAAGATCGACATGCTCGACTTCGCCGACCTGGTGGTGGTCAACAAGTTCGAGAAACGGGGCGCCGAAGACGCCGTCCGGGACGTCCGCAAGCAGGTCCAGCGGAACCGGAACGCCTTTGGCCAATCCCCCGACGAGATGCCCGTCTTCGGCACCATCGCCTCCAAGTTCAACGACGACGGCGTCACCGCCCTTTACCATGCCATCCTGGACATCGTCGCCGACCGGACCGGGGTCCGTTTCGACTCTTCCCTCCCCCGGCCCGAGGGGCGGATATCGTCTTCCAAGACCATCATCATCCCCCCCGACCGGATCCGGTATCTGGCCGAAATTTCGGAAACCATCCGGGGCTACCACGACGACACCGAGACCCAGGCCGACGCCGTCCGCCGGGTCTGGCACCTGGAGGAGACCGCCCGGAATCTCGGCGACCTGGAGGGGGACGCGGATAAGCTCCTGGAACGGCTCAAGGACGAGGTGGAAAAGGCCAAATCCGCCGTCCGGTCGGACACCTGGGAGACTCTGGACAAATGGGAAGAGACCCGGGAAGCCTACAGCCGGGATGAGTTCGTCTACACGGTCCGGGGCAAAGAGGTCCGGGCGCCGCTCTTCACGGAATCCATCTCCCACCAGAAGATCCCCAAGATCGCCCTGCCCCGGTTCACCGACCCCGGCGAAACCTTTCGCTGGCTTCGGCGGGAGAACCTCCCCGGCTATTTCCCCTACACCGCCGGCGTCTTCCCCCTCAAGCGGGTGGGCGAAGACCCGACCCGGATGTTCGCCGGCGAGGGCGATCCGGCCCGCACCAACCGGCGGTTCAAGCTCCTGTCGGCCGATTCCGAGGCCAAACGGCTCTCCACGGCCTTCGATTCCGTCACGCTGTACGGCTACGACCCCGACGAGCGGCCCGACATTTACGGCAAGGTGGGCACCTCCGGGGTGTCGATTTGCACCATCGACGACGTAAAGGTCCTCTACGGCGGCTTCGAACTCTGCGCGCCCACGACATCGGTCTCCATGACCATCAACGGCCCGGCGCCCATCATGCTGGCCATGTTCCTCAACACCGCCATCGACCAGCAGGTGGAAAAGCACACCGCCGAGACCGGCCGGGCCCCGACCCCCGACGAATACGACGAGATCCGGGATTCGGTGCTGGCCAACGTGCGCGGCACGGTCCAGGCGGACATTCTGAAAGAGGACCAGGGGCAGAACACCTGCATCTTCTCCATCGAGTTCGCCCTCAAGATGATGGGGGACATCCAGCAGTATTTCATCGAAAAGAACGTCCGGAATTTCTACTCGGTCTCCATCTCCGGCTATCATATCGCCGAGGCCGGGGCCAACCCCATCTCCCAGCTCGCCTTCACCCTGTCCAACGGCTTTACCTATGTGGAATACTACCTTTCCCGGGGCATGGATCTCGACAAGTTCGGGCCCAATCTCTCCTTCTTCTTCTCCAACGGCATGGACCCGGAATACACCGTCATCGGCCGGGTGGCCCGGCGGATCTGGGCCGTGGCCATGCGGGAGAAATACGGCGCCTCCCCCCGGTCCCAGATGCTCAAATACCACATCCAGACCTCGGGCCGGTCGCTCCACAGCCAGGACATCCAGTTCAACGACATCCGGACCACCCTCCAGG
>CAYPCE010000535.1:0-1774 GCA_964409085.1 uncultured Desulfobacteraceae bacterium
TTACACCTCCCCGACCTTCTCCGTCAACTCCGGCACAAACTCCAGAATATCCGCTACCACCCCAACATCCGCCGCCTGGAAGATGGGGGCCTTGGGGTTTTTGTTGACCGCGATGATAAAGGGGTTGCCCTTGACACCGCCCATGTGCTGGAAGGAGCCGGATATGCCCAGCGCCATATAGACCTTGGGCTTGACGGTCTGGCCCGAGGTGCCCACCTGGCGGGATTTCTCCAGCCACTTGGCGTCCACGATGGGCCGCGAGCAGGAGACGTCGGCGCCCATGGCCTCGGCCAGTTCGGTGATGATCTCCAGGTTGTCCTGGTCCTCGATGCCCCGGCCCACGGAGACCAGCACCTCGGACTTGGTGATGTCCACGTCGCCCACTTCGGCTTCGAGGACCTCGATGAAACGGCGTCCGGCCCCGGCCACGTCCCCGGCCCCGCCCGATTTGTCGGTCACGGAACCGGATGCGGATTTGGATTCATCGGGCGGAAACGACCCGGCCCGGACCGTGAAGACCGCACCGCCGGATACGTCGCAGGTCACGTGGGTGGAGACCTGACCGGCGAACTCCTCGCGGATGAGGGTCACTTCGTTGTCGGCCGCAACCTGAAAATCGACCACGTCGGGGGCGTAGGCCGCGTCCAGTTTGATGGACAGGCCCGGCGACAGGTCCATGCCGAAATGCTCATGGGGCACGAGCACGATGGATCCTTTGGGGATCACGTTGACCAGCACCTTCCGGACGATCTCGGCGTTGGGATAGGACAGGGCCGGGTTGTCGATCTTCCAGACCTCTTTGTAGGACGCGGCCGCTTCGGTGGCGACCTTGTCCAGGCCGGCCCCGGTCCCCAGGACCAGGGCGACGGGGTCGGCGTTGGGGTCGAGTTTTTTGGCGGCGGAGACCAGCTCCAGGGCCGTATCGTCGGCCGCGCCGTCCTTGTGCAGAATGTAGGCGAATATCTGTTGGGCCATGTTACTTGATCCCTCCTTTGGCTTTGAGCATGTCCAAAAGTTTGGCGATGATCTCGTCCGTGGCGCCTTCCAGCATCTCGGCGCCCTCGCCGGCTTCGGGGACGAAATAGTCGATCCGCTTCACCTTGGCCGGGCCGACCTCCACGCCCAGATCCCCGGCGCCGTGGGTGGGGATCTCCACCGAGGCCACCTTCCGGATGCCCCGGATCCCCACGTACCGCGGCTCGTTGATGCCCGTCTGGATGGAGAGCACGCAGGGCAGGTCCATCTCGTTCATCTCCTGGTTGCCCCCGGCGATCTCCCGGCCGACCACGATCTTCTTGGCGTCGCCGTCCTCGATGTCGATCCGGTTGACCAGGGAGGCGAAGGGCATGTCCAGCAGGGCCGCCAGCATGCCGCCCACCTGGCCGGCCCCGTCGTCGGCCTGGGCCCCGGTGAGGATCAGGTCGTAGTCGCCCTTTTTCACCGCGCCCATCAGGGCCGTGGCAACGCCCCGGCCGTCGGTGCCCTCAAAGGCGTCGTCGGACAGCAAAAGGCCGTTGTCGGCGCCCATGGCCATCTCCCGGCGCAGCACCTCTTCGGCCTCGTCGTCGCCCACCGTGACCACCGTCACCGACCCGCCCACCTTGTCGCGGATCTGGATGGCCTCTTCCACGGCGTAATTATCCCACTCGTTGACCGAATAAACCAGGTCCTCCCGCTCGATGTCGGTACCCGATTTGTCGATCTCGATCTCGTTTTCCGCGGTGTCGGGGACCCGCTTCACGCAGACGAGTATGTTCATGCAATCGCTCCTTTC
>CAYPCE010000536.1:0-1767 GCA_964409085.1 uncultured Desulfobacteraceae bacterium
TGGAGGGGTTTCCGGTGGAGATCCGGAACCTGGACGATTTCGGCCCCATTCCGCCGGTGGTGGAAGACGGGGCGACCTTCGAGGAGAACGCCTACAAAAAAGCCAGCTTTACGGCCCGGGTGCTGGGGGTTCCGGCCCTGGCCGACGATTCCGGCCTGGTGGTGGACGCCCTGGGCGGCGCGCCCGGCGTGCTGTCGGCCCGGTACGGCGGCGAGAACGCCACGGACAGGGACAAATACCGGAAGCTCCTGAAAGAGATGAAGGGAAAGACGGACCGGAACGCCGCCTTCGAGTGCGTCCTGTCCATTGCGGTCCCCTATGGCGCGGCCCTCACCTACCAGGGGCGGTGCGAGGGAGTCATCGCCGAGGCACCGGCGGGGGAAGGGGGGTTCGGCTATGATCCGGTTTTTTATTACCCGCCCCTGGAAAAGACCTTTGCTCAATTGACCTCCGAGGAGAAAAACCGGGTCAGCCACCGGGGCCTAGCCCTGGCCGAATTCCGGAGCGAGTTCGACAAGGTGATGAAGTGGCTGGAAATCCACATGCCGACCCAGGAGAAATTCCAGTGCGCCGGGGACGCGGGCTGATTCCGACCGGATATGGCCGACACCCTGCGCGCATTCATCGCCTTCCGACTCCCGGACCCGGTGGTCCGTTTCATCCGGGACCTCCAGGCGGACCTGAAAAACCGGCCGGAGTTGCGGCTCAAATGGGTGCGGCCCGAAAGCGTCCACCTCACCCTCAAATTTCTGGGCAATATCCGGCCGGACGCCGTGGATGCCATCGCCGGGGCCATGGCCGATACGGCTGTCCTCTGGACGCCGTTGTCCCTTTCGGCCAGGGGGCTGGGCGCCTTTCCGACCCCCAAAAAGGCCCGGGTGGTCTGGATCGGGCTGACGGGGGATACCCATCCCCTTATCGAACTCCAGAAGGACCTGGACGGCCGGCTGGAAGCCATCGGCTTCCCAAGGGAAACCCGTTCTTTCAAGGCCCATCTCACCATGGGCCGGGCCAAGGGAAAAGTGGACCCGCAATCCCTGGTGGAAGCGATCACCGCCGGCGCCGAATCGGCGTCGCCGGCGTTTCCGGCCGACCGGCTCATCCTGTTCAAAAGCGATCTCAGACCCGACGGCGCGGTCCATACGCCGCTCCGTGAAGCGCCCCTCACCGGCCGAACCGACTAACCCATATGGAACAGATTACGATTTTCGATCAGCAGGAGGCTTTTATGAATGTGTCACCGGATAAACAGAAGGCGGTGGAAAACGCCATGACCCAGATCGAACGGCAGTTCGGCAAGGGGGCCATCATGAAGCTGGGCTCCCGGGAAGTGGCCGACGTGCCGGTCATCCCCACCGGGTCCCTGGCCCTGGACCGGGCCCTGGGCGTGGGCGGGCTGCCCCGGGGCCGGGTCATCGAGATTTTCGGCCCGGAATCCTCGGGCAAGACCACCCTCGCCCTCCATGCGGTGGCCCAGGCCCAGCAGCAGGGGGGCATCGCCGCCTTCATCGACGCCGAACACGCGCTGGACACGGTCTACGCCAAGAAGCTGGGCGTCAACTGCAACGACCTGCTGGTCTCCCAGCCCGACACCGGTGAACAGGCCCTGGAAATCCTCGACATGCTGGTGCGCTCCGGGGCCGTGGACGTGGTGGTGGTCGACTCGGTGGCGGCCCTGGTGCCCCGGGCCGAGATCGAGGGGGAGATGGGCGACGCCCACATGGGGCTCCAGGCCCGGCTCATGTCCCAGGCCCTCCGGAAGCTCAC
>CAYPCE010000537.1:0-1765 GCA_964409085.1 uncultured Desulfobacteraceae bacterium
CGAAATTGTTGATGATCCAGACGCAGAGCACGGCCCAGATGAAGACCGTGGGGAGATTGGCGTAGTCGGGCTGGCCGCTCAGGCCCCGGGGACCGCCCACGAACTCGAGGTTCTCGATCATGCTCTTGACGATGAAGAGAAACGCCAGGGAGATGATGGCCAGGTAGTCCCCCCGGGTGCGGAAGGAGGGGATGGCGATGACCAGGGCCCCCAGGGCCGCGATCAGTCCGCCGAAGACGAGCCCGGCGGGGAAGAGGACGGGACCCAGGGCCGCGGGCAACAGCGCGTCCCCGAAGAGCTTGTCGCTGGAGAAAAACAACACGGTGAAAACCGACGCCCCGTAGGCCCCCAGGGCCATGAAACCGGGATGGGAGCAGGAGAACTCCCCCATATAGCCATTGATGATGTTGAGGCTCAGTGTCATCATGATGGCCACGAACGTGAGTTTGATGGTCAACACCCGATAGGCGCTCACATCCGACCAGATGTGGATGGCGGCGTAGAGCAGTCCCAGGTGGACGAGGGCGGGCACGATGATGGGGAAACGCATCAGCCGGCCGGCGATCCGGTTCGATACGGATTTAACGGCCCGGGCCACGATGCCGATGGGAATGACGTAGATGAGCAGCAGAAAGACCGCGGCCCCGGGGATCATCAGGGGCTCCTTCAGGATAATGACCGCGCCGAAGAGCACCGGGATCTTGTCGAGGCCGATGAGGTCCACCAGCGGGTCGCCCAGGTAATGCTCCAGCACGACGGCGACCAGCGCGCCCAGGAGCCAGCCCAGGACGGGGATCCCTGAAAAAACCGACCGCAGGCCGCCCAGTGCGCCTTTCTTTTTCGAAGGGGGGGTATCGTTGATCTCTTCCATGTCTGTCCTCAAGGGTTAAGGGCGCGAAACGGCCGGTTTAGAGCCTCAGACGGGCGCTGTAGGGTTCGCCGAAGAATCCATGGGGCCGGAACACCAGGATCAGCAAAATGATGGAATAGGCGATCAGGTCCCGCAGGGTGGACGGGAACACCATGGCCACGAAGATCTCGATAAAGCCCATGAGAAATCCGGCCAGGGTCGCGCCCATGATGGAGCCACGGCCTCCGAGGATGGCGGCCACAAAGGCTTTCCACCCGAAGACGATGCCCATGTAAGGGTCGAGTACCGGATAGGCGACGCCGAAAAGGATGCCGGCCACGGCGGCCAGGGCCGAGCCGATGGCGAAGGTCAGCCGGGCGATGGTGTTGATGGGAATGCCCAGCAGGGGCACCACCACGTAATCGAAGGCCATGGCCCGCATGGCCATGCCGTACCGGGTCTTCTGGACAAATAGATGGAGCGCGTACATAAAGGCCAGGGAGACCAGCACGATCATGATCTTTTTGTTGGTGACGAAGACGCCGCCGACATTGTACGTGACCGAATCGATGAGGGAGGGGAAGCGGACCCGGCGTGCCCCCAGGAGGATGAGGTTTCCGGTCTCCAGCATAATGCCGATCATCAGACCGGTGATGGCGGCCGATGCCCGGGGAGCGTCCCGGAGGGGGCGGTACCCCACCCGTTCGACGATCATGCCCACGAATGAGGTGAGAAACATGGACAGCAGAATGGTCAGCACCAGGATCATCCAGCCAGGCAGGGCCAGAAATCCGGAGGCGGACAGGGTCACGAGCAGGGTGGCGACCCCGAAACCGATGTAGGCCCCCACCATAAAAATATCGCCGTGGGCGAAGTTGAACAGCATCAGGATGCTGTAGACCATGGAGTAGCCCA
>CAYPCE010000538.1:0-1761 GCA_964409085.1 uncultured Desulfobacteraceae bacterium
TCAATTCCTCCAGCATCGGCTTCCAGACGTTTTGCACCTCCCGGCTGGCGGGTGGATGCCAGGTGCTGAATTTCAGGTGCATGGTGTCGGCGGCCGTTGCGGAAAAGGGGATGGTCGCCGCGAGCATGAACACGACGAGAAAGCCGATGAAACGTTTTCGCATGACCATTTGGACCTCCTGTTGGGAAAAATGGGTGGGTAATCGCGGTGATCGGTGGCGCCAGCGGCGTCGATCGTCCGGGAACACCTGAGTAACGGTCAGGTTCCTTCGATGATATATCGTGTTCGCCCCGCCATCGTCAAGTTAGGTCGCGCCGGGGATCGGCTCGTTGTCGGTTTTCGGCCCGAAATTCCCCGACGCCACGCTGGCGGCCAGCACCCGCTCCAGACTGGCCGGCAATTGATGAATGCGCACGCCCAGGGCCCCGGCCAGTGCGTTGAGAATCGCCGGTGCCGTGGGGATCAGGGCCGGTTCCCCCACCCCTTTGGCGCCAAAGGGGCCCGACGGCTCCGGGGATTCCACGATGATGGGGACGATCTCCGGCATGTCGGCGCAGGTGGGGATATGATAATCCTTCAATGAAACGGTGCCTCCCGGTTCGAATGCTTCCATCAGGGCGAATCCCATCCCCATGCCGATGCCGCCGCAGATCTGGCCGATGACGTTTTCCGGATGAATGGCCCTGCCCACGTCGTGGGCCGCCACGATCTTTTCCACTGTGGTTTCACCGGTGAGAACATCCACCGTCACCAGGGCCATCTGGGCCGCAAACGCATAGGTGGCATAGGGGACCCCCTGTCCGTCCGCCGGTGTGAGCGGAACGGTCTCCGGGTCGAAATAGCCCGGCCAGGAGAGGGCGATGCCCTTGTCGTGGATGCGGCGGGCCAGGGTCGCGAAGGGGACCCGCCGGCCCGGATCGGCTTCCGCCACCACATGGCCGTCGTCAAAGATCAATCCCGATTTGGGGGTTTTCAGCCGGTTCACCGCCTCGGTTTTGAGCACATCGGCCAGTTTTTCCACCGCTTCCTTGACGGCGTTGCCGGAAATGTAGGTCTGACGGCTGGCCGAGGTGGCCCCGGCGTTGGTGGTCAGCTTGGTGTCGCCCACCACGACCCGGACCCGGTCGTTGTCCATGCCCAGGGTTTCGGCCACGATCTGGGACAGGACCGTGGTGGAACCCTGGCCGATGTCCGCGCACCCGGTGAAAAGGGTGACGGTCCCGTCGAGATCCATGGCGACCCGGGCCGTGGAGGGATTCTGGACCCCGGTGTTGCCGATGCCGTACCACATGGCGCCGATGCCGAGGCCCCGCTTCTTGAACGGCCCGGGGTCGCGGTTGAGCCATGATCTCCGGGCCTCCCGGTAATGGGGCCGGATCGCTTGGAGGCAGTCCCGAATGCCCACGCTGGCCGTCAGTTTCTGGCCCGTAGCGGTGGTGGACCCGACATCGAAGGCGTTTCGCAGCCGCATCTCCAGCGGGTCCATGCCCAGGTCTTCGGCATGCAGGTCGATCTGGCTTTCGTGGGCGAAGGCGATCTGGGGGGCACCGAATCCCCGCATGGCCCCGCAGAAGGGCTTGTTGGTGTAGACGCAATGGCTCTGGATGTCCACGTGATCGATGGCGTAGGGGCCGGTGGCATGGACCGCCGACCGGCCGGCCACGGCGATGCCGTAGGAGCCGTAAGCGCCGGTGTCGCAGATAATGCGGGCCTTCAAAGCCCGGATGCGCCCTTCGGCGTCGGCCCCGGATGTCATCCGGA
>CAYPCE010000539.1:0-1756 GCA_964409085.1 uncultured Desulfobacteraceae bacterium
GACTGGTGAAACGATATGGGATGAAAGGCTTTTCGGAATCCTGGGCCCCCCGGTTCCCGGCGCTTTCCACCGTGGGGGTCGTGGGCATCGTTTTCATCGCCATGGCCCTGAAGGCCAGGGCCATCGCTGCCGAGCCCCAGATGCTGTTATATATCCTCATTCCCCTGTCGGCCATTTACGCGTTCAACTATGGCATCAGCACGCTGGTGGGCAAGCTGTTCCTGCCCAGGGGAGACGCCATCGCCCTGGTCTATGGATCGGTGATGCGCAACCTCTCCATCGCCCTGGCCATCGCCATCAACGCCTTCGGCCCCGAAGGCTCCTCCGCGGCCCTGGTGATCGCCATCGCCTATATCATCCAGGTTCAGTCCGCGGCGTGGTACGTCACGTTCACCGACCGGGTGTACGGTCCGCCGGAAGCCCCCGCCCCGGAACCGGCCGCCGAACCGTATGCGCCTTCTCCGGCGACGCCCGACGGGCCGGCCTGCGACGAAGGCCCGCCCGAGTTCCGCCATATTCTGTATGCCACGGATCTGTCCGACACCGCCAGGCACGCCATCAACTACGCCTGCGGCATCGGGAGCCGGTACGATGGCAAGGTGACGGTGCTGCATGTGGTGCCGGACGTTCTGGAGGAATATTCCTCGGAAGCCGGCCTGGACATGGGGGAGCGGCTGGGCAAAAAAGTGGAAGAATACAATGAGAAGAGCATTCAGCTGGCGGTGCGGGCCGTCCGGGAGCGGATCGAAGAGACGACCCGGCGCATCCGGGACAAGCTGCCGCGATGCCCCCTGCACACCGCCGATTTGCTGGTGCAAGTCGGGAACCCGGTCCAGAGGATCGTCGAAGAGGCCGAGACCGGTCCCTACGACCTGGTGGTCATGGGAACCCACGGAAAGGGTAAATTCGAGGAAATGGTGGTGGGCAACGTCGCCCTGGGCGTCATCCAGAAATGTTCCAAACCGGTGATGGTGGTGCGGCTGCCATCTTAACCACGCCTTGACCCTTCAAGCTGCTGCCGGGGGAGGCGGCGGGACCGTTTTAGCGCCGGCCGGCGACGGCGTGTCGTTCACCTCCTTTGTTTTTTGGACTTGATGTCTCCGAAAATTATGTGATACCTCACACAAAGTCGGCGCGGCCCGCTGCCTTCATTCGGCCCGGGGCCGCCCGGATAGGGGGAAAACCGGATGTTTTTTTAACAACCATTTGATTTCCAAAGGAGGAAGCAGCCATGAACGAGACATCGTCAAAAGAGAGTTTTCTGGAGAAAATCGGGTTCAACATCTCCGAAAACGTCCAGAAGTGGATGCCCAACCCGTTCCTGTTCGCCATTATCCTCACCTTCATCGCCTATCTGATGGGCATCTTCATCGCGGGGCAGGGGCCCATCCAGATGATCGACCACTGGTACGGCGGGTTCTGGAATCTGCTCACCTTCTCCATGCAGATGGTCTTCATCCTGGTGACCGGATACGTGCTGGCCTATCACCGGCTCACCCAGAAGCTCATCCAGGGTCTGGCCCGGCGGCCTAATTCCGGAAAACAGGCGGTGGTGATGGTGGCCCTGGTGGCCATGATCCTCTCCTGGATCAACTGGGGGCTGGGCCTCATCGTCGGCGCCATCATGGCCCGGGAGACGGCCCGGCAGGCCCATTTCAAGAACATCAAGGTCCATTACCCGGTGCTTTGCACGGCCGGATACATGGGGCTGGGGCTCACCTGGCACTGGGGGTTGTCCGCCTCCGCGCCGCTGTTG
>CAYPCE010000540.1:0-1755 GCA_964409085.1 uncultured Desulfobacteraceae bacterium
TCCCACGGCAGTTCCAAATCCTCCCGCCCGAAATGGCCGTAGGCGGCCAGGCGCTGGAAGAATTGGCCCCCGTGTTGCTGGGGCAGCCGGCGGAGGTCGAAATCCCGCAGGATGCCGGCGAGGCGGAAGTCGAAGTGGGCTTTGACCAGGTCGGTGATCTCGGGGTCGGGACGCGTTCCGGTGCCGAAGGTCTCCACCTCTAAGCTGGCGGGCTGGGAGAGGCCGATGGAGTAGCTGACCAGCACCTCGCATTTGGACGCCATGCCCGAGGCCACCACGTTTTTGGCGGCGTACCGGGCCGCGTAGGCGCCGATGCGGTCGATGCGCAGGGGGTCCTTGCCGCTCAGGCCCTTGCCGCTGTGGCGGTGGTATTCGCCGTAGCTGTCCAGGGCGGTCTTGCGGCCGGTGAGGCCGGAATGGTGGGCCGGTCCGCCCATGTAGCGGCCGTTGGGGTTGACGAAGATCCGGGTGTCGGCGTCGGGCGTCACCCCGGCGCCGTCGAAGACCGGGTCCACCACGGCGTCCCGGATGTCCCGAAAGAGCAGATCCGGGTCCCCCATGTCGTCCTCGTGGTCGGTGATCACGGCGAGGTTGTGGATGCGGAAGGGCCGCCGTTCCCGGTATTCCACGCCCACCTGGACCTTGCCGTCGGGGCAGAGGTAGGGCAGCTCCTTTTCCCGGCGGGCCGCTGAAAGCCGGGCCGCCAGCCGGTGGGCCAGGTAGATGGGCATGGGCATCAGGGGCGGGGTTTCGTCGCAGGCGTAGCCGAAGACGGTGGCCTGCTCCTTGACGGCCAGGGCCTCGATGTCGTCCTCGCTCATGCCGCGTTCGTCGAAATCGTAGCGGTCGTCCTGCTGGTATTCCAGGGAGGATGTGAGGATGGAGCAGGTCGAGGCGTTGAATTCCTTCCGGTCGTACCCGATCCCCCGGATCACCTTCCGGGCCGTCTCGGAGAGATCCACCACCGCCTGCGACTGGTACCGGGCCGCGATGAAGAGGATGGACCGGGAGACCGCGCTCTGGACCCGGACCCGGCTGTTGGGGTCCTGGATGAGAAAATTGTCGACCACCGCGTCGCTGATCTGATCGCAGAGCTTGTCGGGGTGGCCGTCCGTCAACGATTCCGTAATCACGATATAGTTTTTTCTCATGCCGGCGCCGGCAGCAGGAGCGTGCCGTCTCTCCTTTCTTCCCCTGTTGGGGCGGATGGTTTGGTGGCTTCGTTGATGAGAAAGGGGGCCGCGGCCGTTCCGCCGGCCACCAGGATGTCCGGCAGGGACGGGGCGGCGAGCCCCAGGAGGTTTCGCAGGCCGGGGACGAAAAAGGTCAGCCCCTGGAGCGCCAGGGACCCCCCGATGGATGCCGTCAGCCAGGGGTTGGCCTGCCCGCGCCCGCCGCTGAAGACGGACCGGGTCTTGGACCGGCAACTGAAGGCGTGGAGGAGCTGGCCGATGGTCAGGGACTGGAACGCCAGGGACCCGGCCCCGGCGCCGAACCCGTACCGGGCCAGGCCGTAGCCGTAGGCGGCCAGGGCGCCGCCGGTGATGGTGGACGCTTCAAAGACCATCCGCTTGTACTCCGCGTTGGAAAACAGGGGCGCGTCCACCGCCCGGGGCGGCCGGGCCAGCACGTCCCCTTCGGGGTGCTCCATGGAAAGGGCCACCCCCGGCAGGATGTCGGAGATCATGTTGATCCAGAGAAGCTGCATGGTGTTCAGCGGCGAGCCCAGGCCGCCGGCGATGGCGCCGGCCATGA
>CAYPCE010000541.1:0-1740 GCA_964409085.1 uncultured Desulfobacteraceae bacterium
GGGCCACGGAAAAGGCCAAGGACCTGGTGCGGATGTCGGTGGCCAAGGCATCGCTTCTGGAGCCGATCCCCGACATGTCCGTGGAGGTCAACAACGCGGCCCTGGTCATCGGCGGCGGCGCGGCGGGCATGACCGCGGCCCTGAGCCTGGCGGATCAGGGTTTTCCCGTGACGCTCCTGGAACGGAGCGACAAGCTGGGCGGCGCGGCCCTCGACGTGCGCAAAACCGTCCACGGCCAGGACGTTTCGACTTTCCTGGAGGGCACGGTCAACCGGGTCAACACCCACGAAAACATCACCGTGCTGCGCAACGCCGAGATCTCCCACGCCGGCGGTTTCGTGGGCAATTTCGAAACCGAGGCCCGGGTGGACGGCGAATTACAGACCATCCAGCACGGGGCCACCATCATCGCCACCGGCGGCCAGGCCTCCACCACCGACGAATACCTCTACGGAAAGCACCCGGCGGTGACCCGGTGGCACGACCTGGAGCACGAACCCGACATGGTCAAGGCGGCCGAATCGGTGGTTATGATCCAGTGCGTGGGCTCCCGGGACGATCAGCGGCCCTACTGCTCCCGCATCTGCTGCACCGCCTCGGTCTCCCAGGCCATCTGGATGAAGGAGCAGAACCCCGACATCAACGTCTACATCCTCTACCGGGACATGCGGACCTACGGCGACCGGGAGGTCCTCTACAAAAAGGCCCGGGAACTGGGCGTCATCTTCATCCGGTACAGCCTGGACCGCAAACCCGTGGTCAAGGAAGCCGGTAAGGGGCTGACGGTGACGGTTTTCGACCCGGTGCTCCAGCGGGACTTGGAGATCGCGGCCGACTACGTCAACCTCGCCACGGCTATTGTCCCGGCGGACAACGCGCAGTTGGCCGAGTTCTACAAACTGCCCCTCAACGAAGACAAATTCTTCATGGAGGCCCACGCCAAGCTGCGGCCGGTGGATTTCGCCTCGGACGGGATTTTCCTGTGCGGCATCGCCCACTACCCCAAATCCCTGGACGAAAACATCGCCCAGGCCCAGGCCGCGGCTGGCCGGGCCGCCACGGTCCTGGCCCGGGAGGCCATCGAGATTTCGCCCCTGGTCTCCCAGGTGGATGCGGAAAAGTGCATCGGCTGCGGCCTCTGCGAAGAAGTCTGCCCCTTCGGGGCCATCGTTCTGGAAGAAGTGGAAGGCAAGGGATACCGGGCCCAGAACATCTCCGCCTCCTGCAAGGGGTGCGGCCTCTGCGCCTCCTCCTGCCCCCAGAACGCCATCGACATGCTCCACTTCCGGCAGGCCCAGATCGCGGCGGCCATCAAGGCGGTGGCTTGATAATAACAGTGGTTGGTGGATAGTGGATGGTGGATAGTGGACAGTGGACAGAACATCGGCCACTGACCACAAGCCACAAGCCACAAGCCACTAATCACCTTTCACAGAGGTGACATACCGACATGAGCGAATTCGAGCCCAAAATACTTGCGTTTCTGTGCAACTGGTGCGCCTACGCCGGGGCCGACCTGGCGGGCGTTTCCCGGCTCCAGTATCCGCCCAACCTGCGGACGGTCCGGGTCATGTGCTCCGGCCGGGTGGATCCCGCCTTTATCCTCGACGCTTTCCAGGAAGGCTGCGACGGCGTCCTGGTGGCCGGGTGACATTTCGGGGACTGCCATTACCTGGAAGGTAATGTTCAAGCGGAAAAGAAAGTTCGGATGACCCAGCGGCTGCTGGACATCGCCGGCAT
>CAYPCE010000542.1:0-1736 GCA_964409085.1 uncultured Desulfobacteraceae bacterium
AAGACCAATATATCGGTGAAACAACATGGCGGAAAGCCCGATTTACACAACGATAAAAGAACGCATCATCCTTCTGGAATACGAGCCGGGCGCGGTGCTCCGGGAAAAGGACCTCATGGAGGAGTTCGGCGTCAGCCGGACCCCCATCCGCGAGGCCTTCATCCGGCTGGAAATCGACGGTCTGGTCCGCATCGTGCCCAACATGGGCACCTTCGTGGCCGACGTGAGCTTCCAGCAGCTCAAGGACGTGTTCGAGATCCGGTCCTTTCTGGTGCGTCTCTCCGCTCAACTGGCGGCGGCGCGGATCACCGAGGGCGAGCTTTCGGAAATCCGGACCCGCATCGCCAAGATGAGAGCCACCCAGGATCCCAAGACCATCATGCAGCTCGACGGCGAAATCCACGAGGTCATCAACGGCGCCACCAAGAACGCGATGCTGGTGAAAATCCTGGGCATGCTCCACGACCAGGCGGTGCGCATCTGGACCTTCTCGGATGAACGCAACGGCTACTGGCAGAAGCTCGCCGACGAATTCGAGGAGATGGCGGCGGCCCTGGAGCGGGGGGACGAAGAGGCCAGCGCCGAATTGCTGGAGCGGCACACCAAACGGTTCACCGATCATATCAGACGTCAATTCGCCGGGTGACGGCCGGCGGTCTTATAACCCCAAAACCCGATCTAATCAAAAGAGAGGTACACGTCATGAGTCAATTTCCGGAAAAGGCCAAAGTGGTGATTATCGGCGCCGGGATCGTGGGCAATTGCGTCGCCGGTCACCTGGCTGAAAAGGGATGGAAGGACATGGTCATGGTGGACAAGGGCCCCCTGCCCAACCCCGGCGGCTCCACCGGCCACGCGTCCAACTTCATCTTCCCCGTGGACCACGGCAAGGGCATGACCCAGCTCACCTGGGACAGCTCCAAACAGTACGAGGAACTGGGCGTCCGGCGGGAGTGCGGCGGCATCGAGCTCGCCCAGACGCCGGAGCGGTGGGAGGAACTCAAACGCCGCATGATGTCGTCCAAATGCTGGGGCATCGAGTCCCAGCTCCTCGACCCCGACGGCGTCGTGAACCTGTTTCCCTGGATCAACAAAGAGAAGATTCTGGGCGGGTTCTACACCCCGTCCGTCAGCGTCGTCGATTCCCTGCGGGCCGGCACCATCTTCCGGGAGCGGGCCGTGGAAAAGGGCGCCATGTCCGTCTTCCCCAACACCGAGGTCATGGGCATCGACGTGGAGGACGGCAAAGTCAAAGCCGTCAAGACCACCAGGGGCACCGTCGAAACCGAGTACATCATCGTCTGCTGCGGCGTCTGGAGCCCGCGCATCGCCGAGATGGCCGGGGCCTCCATTCCGCTGGTCCCCGTGGTCCATCAGATGATCGACGCCGGCCCCGTGCCCCAGTTCGCCCAGGCCAAGAGCGAGATCGAGTACCCGATCCTCCGGGACATGTCCACGATGATGTACGAGCGCCAGTCGGCGGGCAACATGGAGGTCGGTTCCTACGCCCACCGGCCCATCCTCCACGACCCCAATGACATTCCGTCCAACGAGCAGGCCAAGCTCTCCCCCACGGAGATGCCCTTCACCATGGAGGATTTCGAGCCCCAGATGGAAGACGCCCTGGCGCTGCTGCCGGACATGCTCGACAACGACCAGGTGGAGATCCAGTACAGCATCAACGGCCTCATCTCCATGACCCCGGACGGCGGCCCGGTGGTGGGCGAGACCCCCGA
>CAYPCE010000543.1:0-1730 GCA_964409085.1 uncultured Desulfobacteraceae bacterium
GAGTATATCGGATGGACCGAAAACGCGCGTCGAGCAAATCTGGATTTGGTGGTAAACAACGCCCGGTTCTTAATCTTGCCGACGGTCCGAGTCGATAACCTGGCTTCCCATGCACTGGCTCAGGCGTTGTCTCGGTTGCCGCAAGACTGGGAAGCAAGATACAAAACACGCCCGATTTTCGTGGAAACGTTTGTCGATCCGGATCGTTTCAGCGGCGGTTGCTACAAAGCCGCCAACTTCGAATACATCGGAAAGACGGCTGGACGCCGGGACGGCGTTTGCAAGCTCATTTTTGTCCGTGCGCTGGATCAGGAGTGGCGGCAGCGGCTTTGCGCGGAGCCGGAAGTCCGATTGGGCGAGGTTCCGCGCCCGGAATCTCCTGAAAACTGGTGCGAGGAAGAATTCGGCACGGTCCGGCTGCATGACGATCGACTCAAAAAGCGACTCTACGGCATCGTCGAAGACTTTTATGAAAGCCCATTGGCGGGCATACCGGAGGCAAGCGGGTCCAGGGCGCGTGCTGTAGGAGCGTATCGATTTTTCCAAAATCAGAAGGTGACCATGGATGTTATATTGACACCGCACTGTGAGTCCACCATCGAACGAGTCAAGCAACATTCGGTGGTGCTGGCGCCGCAAGATACGAGCTCATTGAATTACAGCCCTCATCCGGCGACGGAAGGCTTGGGGCCGATATCCACGACGGACTCCGTTATTGGGCTGATACTTCACGACACCGTGGCCTTTACCGAAACCGGTGTTCCCCTGGGCGTTCTGGACGCCCAGGTCTGGGGGCGAGATCCGGACGACAGTGGTAAGAGACACCGCCGCAAAGACGTGCCGATTGAGCAAAAAGAGAGCTACAAATGGCTGCGGAGCTATCAGAAAGTGGCCGAAGCCCAGAAATTGTGCCCGGACACGATGCTGGTCAGCATTGGAGACCGGGAGTCGGATATTTACGAGCTGTTCAGAGAGGCTCGCGACTATCCGGACGGCCCGGAATTGCTGGTCCGCGCTGAAAAATCCCGTCAGCGCAAAGTAAGAGATGCGTCTTCGGAAGCGGTTGAGCAGGATTTTCTATGGGATTTTATGAAACGGCGGGATGTGGCGGGAACATTGAAGCTCCACGTCCCGGGCAACGCATCTCGAAAGGCCCGGGACGCCATGGTGGATGTTCGTTTTGCCGAAGTCAACCTGGTTCCCCCGAAGCGATACGCCACGGATCCGCCGATCAAAGTCTGGGCCGTGTATGTTGTGGAGCGAGAGGATGACGGCGCTGTTCCGTCTCCTCTGGAATGGATGCTGTTGACGACGGTAAAAACAGAGGATTTTGCCCAGGCGCAAAAGAGAGTGGAGTGGTATTCCGCTCGATGGGGGATTGAAGTTTACCACCGAACGTTGAAAAGTGGATGTCGAATTAAGGACCGCCAATTCAAAAGCGCTGATCGCCTGGAGGCTTGTCTTGGCGTAGACATGGTGATCGCATGGCGCATCTATTACCTGACCATGCTTGGCAGGGACGTCCCGGACCTTCCTTGCACGGCATTTTTCAGCGACGTTGAGTGGAAAGCGCTCTGCTGCTACGTCAACGAAACGTCAACTCCGCCGGAAGCGCCTCCCACGATGGAAGAAGCCATTAAGATGGTCGGGCAATTGGGCGGGCATTTGGGCAGGAAAGGAGACGGCCCTCCGGGTACGCAGACGCTCTGGCGAGGTTTGCAGCGGCTGGA
>CAYPCE010000544.1:0-1728 GCA_964409085.1 uncultured Desulfobacteraceae bacterium
TGAGAATACAGGCAAAAAAGCTTCAACGGGTGGAAGAGCGTCTCAGCAAGGCAAAAGGCCCATTTGAATTATTTGCGTTATTGTTGAGAGAAGATTCGCCCGGTAAATGGGATGTGTTGATTTCGGCCGATTGGGCAAGCGCCGATAAAAAAGCCGCGATCAACACCGTTTTTGATGAAATGAGGAAAGAGCTGACCGATCAGGAATTGATGATGCTGTCTCGCATCGTCATCCTTGACAGGGATAGCGCCGCCCTCCAGGCGATCCACCAGATAACGAACGTCGAGCATGGATTGGCGGAAATTTCTGATCGATCTGTTTTCGACATGCCCATCAAGCAGGGGTATGTGATCACGTCCCGAAAAGAAGTCCATAACGGGGCAAACATGGCCCCCGGAAATGAGGCTATTGCTGTCCGACCGGAATAAATGACTGTTATCAGATGAAACTCTCCCAAATCGTCCGCCCCGACGCCCGCATCGCCCGCTCGGTCAACCTGGAACGGGATCTGTCCGACCCGGCAACCCTCGACCGCTATCTCCTCACCGGAAAGGGGCTGGAGATCATCCACCGCCTCGCCGCCGGGCTCAACGGCCAGAAGGTCTCCGCCTGGTCGCTGACCGGTCCCTATGGCATGGGGAAGTCGGCGTTTGTCCATTTCCTGCTCTCCCTTTGCGGCGATCCCATCAACGAATCGAAAACCCGGTCCGCCCGGACCATGCTGGAGCGGAAAGACGGCGCCCTCTCGTCCCAACTGATGGGCATCATGAAAAAAAAGCGGTTCAAGTCCAAGGGATTTTTCCGGGTTCCCGCCACCGCCGCCTTCGAACCGGTCAACCGGACCCTGGGAACGGCCCTGGCCCGGTCCGTCCGCGCCGCCTGTGAGTCCGAACCGGACAACGACGATTTCCACCGGTTGAATGCCGATCTCACCGATTGTCTCTCCGGGGACGACCTCGATGCCGCCCGCCTGGCGGCGCTGTTCCAGGAAGCCGGCCGGATCAGCCGGTCGCCCCTGGCCGTGGTGATCGACGAGTTCGGCAAGAACCTCGAATATCTGGCCCGGCATCCGGGACGGGGCGACCTGTTCATTCTCCAGACCCTGGCGGAATCCGAGAACATCTACCTCTGGGTCTGCCTCCACCAGGCGTTCGAAGCCTACGGAACCGGCCTCAGCCGGCTCCAGCGGCAGGAGTGGGGCAAGGTCCAGGGGCGGTTCGAGGACATCTCCTTTGTGGAGCCGCGCACCCAGATGCTCGATTTTATCGGCGAAACGCTGGGCCGGCCGGACCGCGCGCCGGATGCGGACCGCGCGTTCCGGGAGTGGGCCGATCACTACCACCGGGAATCCCGCCGGTTGGGCGTGACGGAAATCGCCGGGGCCGATGCGGCTTCGTTTGCGCGGTTTTTCCCGCTCCACCCGCTGACCGCGGCCCTGCTGCCGGAACTGTGCACCCGTTTCGCCCAGAACGACCGGACGTTGTTCGCCTTTCTGTGCGGCGGCGAGCCCCATGCCCTGCCGGCGTTCTTGGAAACCCGGGATCTGAACGAAACGGGCGACGGCGCCCCGACCTTCGGGCCGGAACGGCTCTACGACTATTTTCTCGGCGCCACCCCGTCCCTGGCGCTGAGCCGGCCCGGCGCCAGCCGATGGCTGGAAATCCACGACATGGTCGACGGCGCCCGGAATCTGCCCAAGCCGCAGCGGGACCTGCTCAAAACCATCGG
>CAYPCE010000545.1:0-1720 GCA_964409085.1 uncultured Desulfobacteraceae bacterium
TCCATGTCCGTTACGGCGCGACGGATTTCGAGACCCTGATGGAAGATCCGGGCAACGCGGACTGGTGGCCGATTCTGACCCGCACCGATGACACCACTGCGGCGGGGGTCGCGGATTATATGCTCGAATTTAAAGACTATTATCTGTCCCTTCTGCCGGACCCCGCAGCATGGCCCCAGGGCGCGGCGCCGGAAGACCGCATCTTCAAGAATGATCCCAACGCCGTGGTCCAGGATGCGGTCTACGATGCGGATGGAAATCTCCATGCGCTGTTTCTGTCCGAGGTGAGAGCTTCCGACGTCGCCCGGCACAGCGTCGCTTCCGATGTTCTTGGATTCAAGGTTATGCTCGGCGTAAAGAATGCCGCGACCGGGGAATGGGCGTTCGAGGACGTGGCCGCCACGCCCGGTTCCGGGGAAAGAAGCGCCGCCATGGCCTTCGACGCCGACGGGGTGATTCATGTGGTTTTCGGCTACCGGGAGGCCACCGTTGCCAACACCTCCCTCGGCTATTTGAACAACGCCGGCGGCGGTTGGGGCGAGGTCGAATGGATCGACGGCGAAAAAAGCGACCATGTGAACGCCTATACCGATTCCGGCGACCGCCCCAAGATCGCCGTCGCCTCCGACGGAAGGCTGATGGTGGCCTATACCGCATGGAAAACGGCGGTCCGGCTGGCCACTTTCGAAAACGGCGCCTGGACCATCGAAGATGTGGAGCAAACCGACGATACGGAGGTGATTCCCGGTCACAACGGCATGGAGTTTCGGCTCGATTCCAACGACCGCCCTCATCTGGCCTACAAATGCTCCGATCTCGAACTGGTTCCGGATGAAAACGGAGATGTCGTCATGGCCGCCGACGGCCATCCCAGGGGTCGAATTGTCGGAATGCACATTCGCTACGCCGTAAAGGATCAGACCGGGTGGACGGTGGAGAACGTCGGGCAGGCGGCCGGATGGACCGACGCCTTCCTGGTCACCCTTGGCTTCACGCTTGCCGACGATCATCCGCATATTTTCACCGGGTACGAAGATGCGCTGGACGGCGTTTTGACCGGCGTCAAATGCGCCAAGAAGATCGGCGGCGTCTGGTCCACCGATGAGATCTACGCCGAGCCCGACGCCTATTACGGGTGGTTCCGCATCGGCGCCGAGACGGATGCGGACCAGCGCATCCACATCTCCTTCTGCGCCCAATACAGCCAGGGCGGCGACGAAGCGGCCTACCCCACCGCCGGCCACAGCGTCATGTACGGCGTGTACGACGGCGCCGAGTGGCAGGTGACCACGGCGGTCGGCGCCCACGGCGGACCTCAGCGCAACGCGCGTCACGCCGCCGGTCCCGCCGTCGAAGGGTTCTGGTTCGGCAACTCGTCGGACGTCGCCGTGAATGCCGCCGGGGTCCCCGCCATTGTATTTCGGGGCGGATATGACAGCAGCGGTTTTCATTCCTATTCCATCGGCGGCGTTTATGAATGGATCAAAGCGGGAAGGACCATCTGAAAAGATCCGGAGGCGCTCCCATGAACGGTTCGCCGGTCGCCTTTCCGGGACCGGCGGGCCACAAAAATTCAATCGATGAGCAACCCGGCCACGAAGGCCCTCCCTGTGAAAATAGGGAATCCCTTCGTGGCCTCTTACTTGGAAGCGGCGCGAAAAATCGGCCGGGCCCTGTGGCGGATTCGGCGGACCATCCAATACCGGTTGTTCGAAGCCGG
>CAYPCE010000546.1:0-1716 GCA_964409085.1 uncultured Desulfobacteraceae bacterium
GCACATCGTCAACGCGGTCAACTACCTCTTCCGCTACGCCTTCGACCAGCGGGCCTCGGACATCCACATCGAGCCCAAACGGGCGGCCTGCCTGGTCCGGATGCGGATCGACGGGGTCCTCCACACGGTTTACCGCCTCCCCAAAACCATCCACTCGGCCATCATCAGCCGGATCAAGGCCCTCTCCCGCCTCGACATGGCCGAAAAGCGCAAGCCCCAGGACGGCCGGATCAAGACCGACAAGGGCGATACCGAAGTCGAGATCCGGGTCTCCACCATCCCGGTGGCCTTCGGGGAAAAGGCGGTCCTCCGGGTGATGGACCCGGAGATCCTCTTCCAGGACCTCGACAAGCTCGGGTTCGGATCCACCGACCTCCTCCGGTTTAACCGGTTCATCCACATGCCCCACGGGATCATCATCGTCTGCGGCCCCACCGGCAGCGGCAAGTCAACCACCCTCTACTCATCGCTCCGGGAGATCGCCACCCCCGAGGTGAACATCACCACCATCGAGGACCCCATCGAGATGATCCACGAGGACTTCAACCAGATCGCGGTCCAGCCGGCCGTGGGCGTCACCTTTGCCTCGATTCTCCGGAACATCCTCCGGCAGGACCCGGACATCATCATGGTCGGCGAGGTCCGGGACCGGGACACCATGCAGAACGCCATCCAGGCGGCCCTCACCGGCCACCTGGTCCTCACCACCCTCCACACCAACGACGCCCCCACCGTCATCACCCGCCTCCTGGACCTCGGGGCCGAAGCCTTCCTCATCCAGAGCACCCTGGTCGGCATCCTGGCCCAGCGGCTGGTCCGGAAGATCTGCGAGCGGTGCGCGGAGTCGTTTCTGGTGGACAGCGAAGAGCTCCGGGGCATGGGAATCGACGTGGGCCGCGACGGGCCGGTCAAGCTTTCCCGGGGGACCGGCTGCGAGCGCTGCCGGGGAACCGGCTACTTCGGCCGGACCGCCATCTTCGAGGTCCTCCCCTACACCGAGTCCCTCAAGCGGCTCACCACCCCCCACAGCGACCTCGACGCCATCCGGCGGACCGCCCGGAAAGAGGGGCTCGTGACCCTCCGGGAAAACGCCATCGACAAGATGCTCGCCGGCCTCACCACCCACCACGAGGTCATGCGGGTGACCTGGGAAGAGGGGTACGGGGCGGTGGAGCTGGAGAAGGCGGGCTGAAAATATCATGAAGAAAGGACCCCAAAGGATTATGGAGGACACCATGCGTCACACGATTTTCGCCATTCGCCTGGCGGCCCTGGCCGCCCTTCTGCTCACCATGGCACCGGCCCCCGCCGGGGCCGCCGGCCCGCCGGATGACCCCATCCTCCGCCTGGAAACCGGGATGCACACGGCCAGGATCAACCGCATCGGCGTGGACCGGGCCGAAACCACCCTGGTCACCGGGTCGCGTGACAAGACCGTCCGGGTCTGGGACCTGGAAACCGGAGCACTCCGGAAGGTTCTCCGGGTCCCCATGGACCGGGGAAAGGACGGTATGATTTACGCGGTCGCGATCTCCCCGGACGGCCGGACCGTGGTTGCGGGGGGGTGGACGGGGTATGCCTGGGACAGGAAAATCTGCATCTACCGCTTCTCCCTCCCCTCAGGCGCCCTGACGGGCCGGATCGCCGGGCTACCCAATGTAATCCATCACCTCGCCTTTTCCGACGACGGCCGCCACCTGGCCGCCAGCCTGGGAG
>CAYPCE010000547.1:0-1702 GCA_964409085.1 uncultured Desulfobacteraceae bacterium
GTTTTGAAAAGGTGATCCAAGCGACCTACCGCTTCAGCCCGCCGGGGAAACAGGGAAAGGAAATCTGGTGCAACCTCACCGGCGGCAGCAATTCCATCGGCATGGCCCTGTTGTCCATGGCCCGCCTGACCGGCAAATCGACCAAGCATTACCTGATTTCCCAGAGCAAGGCGTTTCAGCAGGAAGTCACGGTTCCGAAACCAATCGACATTCGCCCCGACCGGGACGGATATTTCAATATCGTCCCGTTTTTGAAAACCAATCTTGACTTGCTCGGGCTTTACAAGGTGATGGAGGAAATGGCGGACAGTTTGAACATGGCGCCCGTGAAAACCGACGACCTTTTCAGCCGGTTGCGGTGGATGGAACCGTTTTCCGCCATGGCGGTCGAGACGTTTAAAAGGGATTACATGCTGCGGCTGTCGGGTCTGGGTTATGTCCGATACGATGTGGCCTCGGATCTGAATGAACTCACCGAAGACGGATGGCATTTTTTCACGGAGGAACTGGAGCGGTGGAAGCGGCTTCTCAACCCAAACGGCGTCGATTTCGTGGCGGAAGCCAAAACATGGTCCTGGTTTTCCGAAGAAACGATATGAAACGGGACTACCGCTGATGATGACGTTTCTGGAAAAACCGCGGCCCCTGGCCTTTTTCGGAACACCGGGGCTTGATTTGCCTTTTGACGCCATCGGGCAGATGAAAATGGCGCTGCGGACGCCCGTGGCCGTTGCCGGGGCCTTGTTGCCGGACGCCCACGCCGGGCAGGTTATGCCGGTCGGCGGCGCCATTTCCCTGGACCGGGCCGTGTCGCCGTCTCTGGTGGGAACCGACATCGGGTGCCGGGTTTCGTTGACGATCATCGACGCCATGGACCCCGAATCGGTCAAGGGCCGCGAGGGGGCGCTTCTCCAGGCGATTTTGTCGGCGACGTTTTTTGGAAAGAAACCATCGGCCGGGGCTGATCATCCGGTGATGGCCGATCCGGTGTGGAACGAAATCGAGCTGTTAAAAAAAATACGGCCTGAGGCCCACGCCCAATTGGGCGGTTCCGGCGGCGGCAACCATTTCGCGGATTTGATGGCCGGCGAAGTGATCGCCGGGGCGGATTGGCTTCCCCTGGCAAAAGGCCAGCGGTTTGTCGGGCTGATGACCCACAGCGGCTCCAGGGACGCCGGCAGGCGTGCAGCCTCCCATTTCACAGCCCTGGCGGAAGCGTTGCTCGCCGAAAAGGCCCGGGGCGTTCCCAAAAAACTGGCGTGGCTGAGGACGGATGAAGACGCCGGACGACAATATCTGACCGCCCTCCGGCTGATGGGCGATTACGCCGCCGCCAATCACGCGGTCATCCATGAACGGTTTCTCAACGGAATCAGGGGAAGCGCCAAAGCCCGGGTCGAAGCGTTTCACAATTTCGCCTGGCCGCAACCCGACGGGACCGTGATCCACCGGAAAGGCGCCATTCCGGCCGACGCCGGTCGTCCGGGCGTCATACCGGGGTCTTCGGCGGGTCCCTCGTATCTCGTGGAAGGACTGGGAAACCCGGACAGCCTGTGGTCGTCTTCCCACGGGGCGGGCCGGCGCCTGCCGCGGAAGGCGGCCAAGGCGGCGCATGATCCGGAAGCAGCCCAGGCGGACTGGGACGCGGCGGGCGTCCTGGTTTGCGGGGTGTCGCCGGACGAAGCGCCGTTTGCCTACAAAG
>CAYPCE010000548.1:0-1692 GCA_964409085.1 uncultured Desulfobacteraceae bacterium
GCGGCGACGATCAGGCCGATGGCCGCGGCGGTTCCGGCGGCCCGGTTTTTCCGGATCTCTTTCAGACGCGCCGCTCCCCGGAAAAAGATCGGATGGAAGAGGATGGAGGCCGCGCAGAAAAAGACGGCGGCGGCCGGGATTTCGTTGATCAGGGCCCCGGCGACGAGAACCAGCAGGCCGGCGAAAACCACCTCCGGCAGCCACGCCGGCCATCCCGACACCCGGGCGTGGAACCGCGCCGCCTCCCGCCGGTTCTGCCAGAACGCGAACGCGATCACGGCCGCCGCGATCCCCTCCAGGACCCCGGCGAAGACGCCGAGTTTGAAGACCAGGGAGAGTCCGACGAGGAGGGCGGCGAGGAAAATGACTGCAAGGCCGCCGGACAGGGATTTCAGGCGTCCGGGCAGCCCGTCGTTGGTGAAAACGAGCCCCAGGAGCCAGAACAGGACCGCGAACCCCGCAAGCCCGTATATCACGACGATGATCCGGTGGAGGGTCCCGTTGATGTAATAGAGGTCCACGGCGGGCGTGAATCCCTTGACCAGATAGCCGGCGAACCGGTACGGATGGCCGGTCACCGGGATCTGCACCCGCACCTGGCCCGCCTGCCCCCATGTGTCGGCCGCATCTGACTCGAGGGCGCGTCCGCTTTTGAACCGCTTTTTCAGACCCGTCGCGTTGTAGTCGTACCGCTTATAGGTCTCCATGCCCGCGAAGGCCGCGCGGCCCTGTCCGGAGGCCGCCGCCCCGATGACGGCGCTCAGATCGCCGAGCCATCCGGGGGAGACGACATCGATGTTGCCCCCCAGGCGGACCACCTGGAACCCCTCCGGCGCGTAGACCCGCCAGACCAGTTCGTCGATGGACAGATCGCTTCCGGGCAGGGCGACCCTGTTTTTCCCCGCCGCGCCGAACCGCCCGGTCTCCGACAGCCAGGCGATCTCCACCGGGAACGCGTCGGCGGCGGATTTGTCGATGGGCAGCAGAAAGGCGTCGCCGTCCAGGGCCGGCCGGATCTCCCGGCCGCTGGTGAACGCGCTCAGCAGTTTGGCGCCGTCGGGCAGGCGGAGCCGCAGGAACTGGGCCTGGCTGTTCTTCACCCGGAGGGCGGCCTTGGTCATGACCGTGCCGGCCTCGGTGACGACGCTGTCGGCCTCCATCCGCTCGATGCGGGTCTCCACCACGGCGGCTTTGTCATGGCTGGTCACCCCGAACCGGAGGCGGAAATCCTCCCCCAGGATCTTGTAATGGAACAACGCCCGTCCCCCGGCAAAGGCCCGGAGCGTCTCCGGCAGAAAGCGGACGTCCCGGGCCTCGGCGCCGTCCGCCGCCGTTTCCGCGATCTCCACGTTGGCCTGGGAGCCCACCGCCGCCAGGTTTTCGTACCGCTCCACGCCCTGGGGAACGATGGCGGGCAGGGAAAATTCATAATCGGACCGGGCCTCGGTCCGCTCGCCCTTCAACCGGACGGCAAAAGAATCCTTGTGGCGGTAGGCGGCGTAGATGTGGACGGTTCGGCCCTCCGGCAGATCCTCCGTGTACCATTGGGAGATGGGGTCGGCGCCCTCCCCGCCGCTGTCCACGGCGGTCACGTCCAGGATATCGATGCCGTCCGGGACCCGGATGCGGAAATAATGGGTCTCGCCCTGGAGGATCCGGAAGGTGATCTCGCTCGTCAAATCGGCCCCGTTT
>CAYPCE010000549.1:0-1692 GCA_964409085.1 uncultured Desulfobacteraceae bacterium
AAAGGTCCAGATGCCCGAGCCGCCCCCCGTTGGCGTCGCTGAACACCGACAGCAGGTCCGGCGCCACCCAGTCGGCGACCTTCAGGTCCTTCAGCCGTTTGCCGGCCGCGCAGCCGAACCCGATGCGGTCGCAAGCCGGTTCCGCCGCCGTTCCCCGGTCAGACAGTTCCCGGTCGGCCAGATCCCGCCAGACCCTTTCCATCCATTCCAGCCGCCGCACCACCTCCCGGAGCGCCATCTCGGTTCCCGTGTCCCGGACCGGCGGGCCGATCATTTTCTCCAGGGACCGGAATTCCCGAAAGGCTTCTGAAAAATCGTTCATGGTCGCCGTGAGGGCCGCATCCAGAGCGGTGGCCTTTTTCAGGACCCGTTCCAGGGCCGGGATTTTGTCCAGCAGGGCGTCGGCCCGCTCTTTGAGAAGGGTCCGGAACATCATGCCCGCCCCGTCAGCCGTTCCGCGAGCAGGGTGTACCGGCGCTGGGTCTTGTCGTTCCGGATGCCGATGGCCAGGGCCTTCTTCGTCCCCACCAGCACCACGAGCCGCCGGCCCCGGGTGACGGCGGTGTAGATGAGGTTCCGCTGGAGGAGGATGTAGTGCTGCACCAGCAGCGGCATGACCACGGCGGGGTATTCCGACCCCTGGGATTTGTGGACCGACACGGCATAGGCCAGGGTCACCGCGTCCAGATCCACGAAATCATACACCACCTCCCGGCCGTCGAAGGCGATGGCCATCTCCTGGTCCACGGCGTTGACCCATTGGATCCGGCCGATGTCGCCGTTGAAGACCCCCCGCTCATAGTCGTTTTTGATCTGCATCACCTTGTCGCCGATCCGGTACCGCCGCTGGCCCCGGATCAGGGCGTCCTCGCCCGGATTGAGGGCGTCCTGGAGCCGGAGGTTGAGATTCCCGGCCCCCACGATCCCCTTGTGCATGGGGCAGAGCACCTGGATGTCGTCCACCGGGTCGAACCCGAACCGGTTGGGGATCCGGTCCCGGGCCAGTTCCAGGATGATGTCGAGGACAGCCTCGGGTTCCTCCTTCTGGATGAAGAAGAAATCGCTCCCGTCGTCGGGCCGGACTTCGGGCATCTGGCCGGCGTTGATCCGGTGGGCGTTGACCACGATGCGGCTCTCTTTGGCCTGGCGGAAGATTTCGGTGAGGGTGGCCACGGGCACGGCGCCGGAGGCGATGATGTCCTTGAGCACGTTGCCGGCACCCACCGACGGGAGCTGGTTGACGTCCCCCACCAGGATGAGGGTGGCGGTGGCCGGTACGGCCTGAAGAAGATGGTGCATGAGCACCGTGTCGATCATGGAGGTCTCGTCCACCACCAGCAGATCGCATTCCAGGGGATCGTCGAAGTTTTTCTGGAACCGGTTCGACTTGGGGCTGAAGGCCAGGAGCCGGTGGATGGTTTTGGCCTCCCGGCCGGTGGTTTCACTCATCCGCTTGGCGGCCCGGCCCGTGGGGGCCGCCAGGAGCATCCGGACGCCGAGGGTGGCGAAGATCTTCAGGATGGCATTGATGAGGGTGGTCTTCCCCGTGCCCGGCCCGCCGGTGATGACCAGCACCTTGCTGACAAGGGCCGTCCGGACCGCGTCGGCCTGCTTGGGGGCCAGTTGGATGGCCAACTGATCCTGGACCCACGCCAGGGCCTTGTCCGGGTCCACCGGCCGGATCGTTTTGGG
>CAYPCE010000550.1:0-1683 GCA_964409085.1 uncultured Desulfobacteraceae bacterium
ACCCCCGCCGAGGTCAGGACGTCTTCGAGGGGGAACAGCTGCCGCTGAAGGTCCATCAGACGGTTATAAATCACCACCACCTGCCGGCCCGCCTCAATCTCTTTCCGGATGGCCGGAATTTCCTCCCGCAACAGATCGACCATGTCCCCGCGCTCCCGGATCGACAATGCCACGTCGCCGTGAACTGCCCGTCCCGTCGGGGTCAACGTCTCCTCCAGGTGGGCGGTCCGGTCGTCCGGCACATCGAGCCGGCGCAGCACGGCCCTGATGTCCAGGGGCGTGGCCGACAAGAAACTGACCCGGGCACGGCTTCCGGAAAATTCCGCCGCCAGCTTGGCGAAGACCGCAGCCAGCCCGAAGCCCCGTGGCGCGATGGTGTGGAACTCGTCGAAGACGATGTGCTCGAACTGGCTGAGAATCTCGAAGACGCCCACATCCGTCTGGCCTTTCTCCATACCGTAACGCAGCAGCAGGTGGCTCACCACCTCCGGGACGGCCACGATCATCTCGCCGCCCTCCAGCCCGGTATTGAGCCCCGAAACCTCCCGGACACGGCGGGCGCCCACGTTCGTCTCGCCTTCTGCTTTCAGTTCCTCGGTGGCGTCGGAGGTCCACAGGGCCAGCTTCTTCGTCGCCGCCTCCGGCCGCCACCCGGCATCCCGGACCAGGGATTCGTGGAGGCCGGCGATGAGGTTCTGGGCCAGCCGCCGGGTGGGCACGATGAAGAGCACCCGCTCGCCGGCCATCATGGCCCGCTGGAAGGCGTAGCTTTTGCCGGCCCCGGTGGGCGCGTCGGCGATGCGGACCTTTTCCGGACGGGTCAGCAGGTCCTGTTGCAGCGGCGAAAGCCCGGTCTCCGGATCGCTGCCCACGCAGTGCCGCGCGATGGTTACCGCCACTGGATCACCTCCTCTGCCGCCGCGTCGAGGTCCATGGGCGGGGTCAACTGGATGGAGTGGAGGCAGTACCGCTCCACGGGCAACTCGCGGTCGAACAGGGCCGCCGTGGCGGCGTTGAGGCGCACCGTCTGGATCTCCTCGCATCGCTCCAGCCGCACCATCCCGTTCCGGTGCAGCCCGATCCGGATCACCAGTTCCGTCTCCCCCGATTCCGCAAAGGGGTCGAAGCCGTCCAGGCCGAACACCGCGCCCCGGAATTCCTGCTCCGGCGGCACTTCCTGGACATGGAAGAAATCCTTCAGGTTGCCTTTTTTCGCCACGTCCTGGATCTTGCGCTGGAGGCCCGCCTCGGCATCCAGGTTCATACGTCGGGTCAGGGGCGGCAGCAGCTTCGGCCCGTCCGTCATGAAGACGGCGGTCCGGTAAGGCATGGCGGCCAGGTGCTTCCGGTAGTTTTTGGCCGGCAGGCCCAGGCGGGCCGCCGTCATGCCCAGGACGGCGGCCAGACCGAAGGCCGCGGCCCGGTCGCCGATCAGTTCCGGAAGGGTGGCCGTGCCGCTTTGCACCATCAGGCTGTGGTAGCAAAACGGCGTCAGGGTCGTCGCCTTGATGGGGATCGCCTTGGCGGTCATGGCTATTTCCCCGTGCCGAACCAACTGTCGAACAGGTCGGCCACCTTGGGCGCGGCCTGGACGTACTGGTCCTTCAAGGCCGGATCGTCGGTCTCGAACCGCTCCACCAGTTTCCGCTGATAGGCGTCGGCTTCCTCCGGCCCCATCGATGT
>CAYPCE010000551.1:0-1680 GCA_964409085.1 uncultured Desulfobacteraceae bacterium
TCCGGATCGATTCCCGGCGTCATCCTGGGGTCGTTCCTGGTGGTGGGGCTTCCCGAGGTCTTCCGGGGATTCGCCAATACCCGGATGCTGATCTACGGCGCGGCCATGGTCCTGATGATGATCTTCCGCACCCAGGGGATACTGCCGCCGAGGCCCCGGAAATATCCCATCGATGAGGACGACGTCGCCCAGCCGGCCGCGGAAAGCGAGGTGGCCCCGTGAGCATCCTGACCCTCAAAAACGTGACCAAGACCTTCGGCGGCCTGACCGCAGTGGACAGCGTCTCTTTCGATCTGGCCGAGGGCATCGTCATGGGCCTTATCGGGCCCAACGGCGCCGGCAAGACCACCGTATTCAACCTGATCACCGGCAACTACACCCCCGACCACGGCGAAATCGTCTTCGAAGGAAAGCCCATCCAGGGCTGGATCACCCACAAGATCGTGGAACTGGGCATCGCCCGGACCTTCCAGACCATCCGGTTGTTCCAGAATCTCTCGGTGATGGAAAACGTCCTGGCCGGGAGCCACTGCCGGACCAAGTCCGGGGCGATTTCGGCCATGCTCCGCACCCGGACGCAGCGGGAGGAGGAGAAAAAAGCCCTGGGGCTGGCCCTGAAGCAACTGGAATTCGTGGGGCTCCGGCCCTATGCCCGGCATCTGGCCAAAAACCTTTCCTACGGCAACCAGCGCCTCCTGGAGATCGCCCGGGCCCTGGCGACCGGTCCCCGTCTGTTAATTCTGGACGAACCGGCCGGCGGCATGAACGAACAGGAGACCGAAAACCTCATCGGCCTCATCCGGAAGATGCGGGACCAGGGGATGACCATCCTCCTGATCGAGCACGACATGGGACTGGTGATGGAGGCCTGCGAGCACATCGTGGTCATCGAATACGGCCGGAAGATCGCCGAGGGCGGCCCGGACGCCATCAAGAACGACCCCAAGGTGATCGAGGCCTATCTGGGAACCGAGGACGAGGAAGACGAGACCGAGGCCGACGCGATGGCCGGAAGCGAGTGACGGATATCCAATGGCGAAACTGCTGGAAGTCAACAATCTGCATGTCAAATACGGCAACGTCGAGGCCCTCCACGGCATTGACCTGAACGTGGACGAGGGCGAGATCGTCGCCATCCTGGGCGCCAACGGCGCCGGCAAATCCACCACCCTCATGACCGTCTCGGGCCTCCTTAAACCCTCCGAAGGCGAGATCCTGCTCAACGGCAAGCCCCTCCACAAGCTGCCGGCCCACAAGGTGGTCCGGGAGCGGGTCACCCAGGCGCCCGAAGGCCGCCGCGTCTTCGGCACCCTCACGGTCCGGGAGAACCTCAACCTGGGAGCGTTCACGTCCAACGACGCGGAGCAGCGGGAGCGGAACCGGAAATGGATCTACGAACTCTTCCCCCGGCTCCAAGAGCGGCGGGAGCAGTTGGCCGGCACCCTCTCCGGCGGCGAGCAGCAGATGCTGGCCATCGGCCGAGCCCTCATGAGCAACCCCAAACTCCTCCTCCTGGATGAACCTAGCCTGGGGCTAGCCCCCATCCTGGTCAAAACCATTTTCGACACCATCCGCCAGATCAACGGCGCAGGCGTCACCGTCATGCTGGTGGAACAAAACGCCCGGGCTGCCCTGAAACTGGCCCACCGCGGCTACGTCATGGAAGTCGGCCGCATCGTC
>CAYPCE010000552.1:0-1638 GCA_964409085.1 uncultured Desulfobacteraceae bacterium
GACGCCGTGTAGACCAGGGCCGTGCCGCCGTCCTCGGTGAGTTTGATCACCACGGTGCCGTGGTAGGTGTCGGACCGGTAGATGGGGTATCCGGCGCCGGAGACGAAGAATCCGCAGGCCATGCCGATCCCCTTGCCCGGCGGGAGTGTGCCCTTCTTCTCGTTCCAGCCGGAGCCGTCCCGGACCGCCTCGATGCACTCTTCCATCCCCAGGCTCGACATGTTCAGCTCGTTGCAGGTGACGTCGCCGGTCTTCATCATGTTTTTCAAACGAAATTCCACCGGATCGATGCCCAGCTCCTCGGCGATGGCGTCGAGCTGCTGCTCCCAGCAGGCCCGGGCCGCCACCCCGCCGTGGCCCCGCTGGGCGCCGCAGGCGGGCTTGTTGTTGTAGACCCGGTAACCGTCATATTTCATGTTGGGCAGCTTGTAGGGGCCGCCCAGGAGCGATCCGGCGTAGTAGACCGTGGCGATGCCAAAGGACGAGTAGGCCCCGCCGTCCAGCCAGCACTCGTGCTTGAGGGCCATGAGCCGGCCGTCTTTTTTGACGCCGGTGGTCATCTTGTGGACGAAATGGTGGCGGGCCCGGCCGTACATGAAGACCTGCTCCCGGGTGTAGTTCATCTTGACGGGGCGGCCGGTCTCTTTCGACAGCAGGCAGGCGGCCAGTTCCATGGGATTGGCCGCGGCCTTGATGCCGAACCCGGCCCCCACGTAGGGCTTGACCACCCGCACCTTGCCCACGGGCAGTCCCAGGACCATGGCCACGGTCCGCTGGACGTAGTGGGGCACCTGGGTGGAGGAATGGAGGGTCAGATTGCCCGTGGACCGGTCGTAGGATGCGAGGCATCCCTGAGTTTCGATGAAGGCGCCGTCCTGGCGCTTGTTCCGGAAGGTGTCGGTGCGGATGAGATCGCACTCCGCAAAGGCCCCTTCCACATCGCCGAATTCCTGGTGGACCTCGGCGCAGAGATTGCCCGGATATTCGTCGTGGAGCTGGGGGGCGCCCTCGGCCGTGGCCTCCTCGATGGTGAAGACCGCCGGGAGTTCCTCGTACTCCACGTCGATGGCGCAGACCGCCGCCATGGCCGTCTCCAGATCCACGGCGGCCACCGCCGCGACTTCGTCGCCCACGTACCGGACCTTGTCCACGGCAAAGAGCGTCTCGTCGTACCGGGCCGGGCTGACGCCGTATTTGACGCTCCCCGCCTCCCTGGCGGTCACCACCGCCTTGACACCGGGCATCCGTCGTGCCGCCGAGACGTCGATCTTCTTGATCCTGGCGTGGGCCACGGGGCTCTGGAGCAGCGCCCCGTAGAGCATCCCCGGCATCGTCATATCGTCGATGAAAACGGCCCGCCCCGCGGCCTTGGCCGGGGTGTCGATCCGCGTCTTCCGGCTGTTGATCACGTTATAGTCACCGCTGTTTTGCTGGCTCATGATGGTCTCCTTACTGGCCGCTTTTGTCGCCGGCCGCCTGGACGGCTTCAACGATCTTCTGGTACCCGGTGCACCGGCAGAGATTGCCGGCGATGGCGGACCGGATCTCGCCTTCATCCGGTTTGGGATTCTTGTCCAGCAGGCTCTTGGCCGACAGGATCATGCCCGGCGAGCAGAACCCGCACTGGATGGCCCCTTT
>CAYPCE010000553.1:0-1634 GCA_964409085.1 uncultured Desulfobacteraceae bacterium
GGGGAGATCGAGGCTCAGAAGATCCAATGCGGCCCGTTTAATGCGAAGGCGTTTCGGAATTGCCTTGAGTCCCTCCGTGAATTGACCGGAGAGACGATAGACGTTTTTTCGCCGGCAATGCGGGATCGCTGCGCGCCCGCCGGCGTCGCCGTGGTGATCGTGCCGGACCTCCCCAAGACCGGGGTTTACGGCGCCACGCGGTGGATCGGTGAGAAAGCGGTTATCCAGCTCAGCATGCGGTATAAGTGCAATGATCAGTTGTGGTTCACATTTTTTCACGAGGCCGGCCATATCCTCAAGCATGGCCGGAAGGATGTGTTTATCGAGGGCAACGGTCCCGAGGACGAGCAGGAAAAAGAAGCGGATGTTTTTGCCCATAATCAACTCATCCCGTCCGCCGAATTGAGACGTTTCCTGGCGAAATGGGATCATAGGAGCCTGGGGCCGATCAAAAGTTTTGCTAAACGAATCGGCATCGCGCCGGGCATCGTGGTGGGTCGGCTGCAGCACGAAGGGTTGTTGCCAAAATCCCATGGGAATGGGCTAAAAGTGTTTTTCAAGTAAAATCTCCTTGCCATCCCCGCCGTCCTCATGGCATGACGTTCCAATTCCAGAAACAAACCGGCGAGACTGCCTCCAACCGATTCAACCCGGAACAGGACGACGCCATGCCCCAACACTTCTTCGAAAAACCCATCCTCAACTCGCCTTACGCATATCCGTCCCGCCACTGGGAGCTGGATGAGGACGGCCAGCCCACGGACCAGATCCTCAGCACCCGCCGGTCGGCGTCCTTCATCACGCCGGTGCCCAAACCCAAGAAGCGGAAGAATGCGTCCGCCCATCAGCAAGAACAGTTCGGGTTTGACAACGACCAGGGCTTGTCCGGCAACGACCAGACCTACGACCCCACATGGCTCATCAACACCATCCGCCGGGAGGTGGACATCTGGCGGCGCCATCCGACCCCGGATCAGTGGCAGGTGACGCCGGAGACGGCCCGCCTGCTCCACCACTGGCGGCATCACGAGTTCCAGGGAATCCGGCCCTTTTTCTGCCAGGTGGAGGCCGTGGAGACGCTCATCTGGCTGACGGAGGTGTTGCCCAAACTGAAGCGGGGGCATCTGGGGCAGATCCGGCCCCTGATCCGGAACGCCAACAAGGAGGCCAACCCGGACCTCTACCGCATCGCCCTGAAGCTGGCCACGGGCGCGGGCAAGACCATGGTGATGGCCATGATCATCGCCTGGCAGACGGTCAACGCGGTGCGCCGTCCCAACAGCAAGCTCTTCACCCGGGGGTTTCTGGTGGTCGCGCCGGGCATCACCATCCGGGACCGGCTGCGGGTGCTCCAGCCCAACGACGTGGACAGCTACTACAAGGGCCGGGAACTCATCCCCTCCGACCTGCTGGCGGACCTGGGCAAGGCCAAGATCGTGGTGACCAACTACCACGCCTTTAAACTGCGGGAGCGGATGGAGCTGTCCAAAGGCGGCCGGTCCCTGCTCCAGGGCCGGGGGCCGGACCTGAACACCCTGGAGACCGAGGGGCAGATGATCCAGCGGGTCATGCCGGGGCTGATGGGGATACGGAACATCCTGGTGCTCAACGACGAGGCCCACCACTGCTACCGG
>CAYPCE010000554.1:0-1622 GCA_964409085.1 uncultured Desulfobacteraceae bacterium
GTCCGCCACGGTCAGGGCGTTGACCCGGTCCAGGGCATTGACGGCCCGGGTGCTCAATCCCAGTTCGGTGACCGGGGTTTCCAGGCCGGCGCCGCCGATCAGGCCCGGCGCTTCTTCCAACGCTGCGTGGTCGGAGGTCGACACCTGGGGCCGATCCAGTTCCTCGAACACCCCCCGCCAGGCCCGGAGCATGGTTTCGGCGTTGTCGAATCGTTTGGCTGCATCCCGGCGGAGGGCTTTCCGGAAAAATCGGGCCAGTCCCTCCCGTGGGCCGGATTCGAACATCTCCGCGTCTATGGTCGCTTCGCAATCGACCTGGGCCGGGTCGGTCTTGCCGTCGTGCCAGACGGGCCGGCTGTTGGTGGCCATTTCGTAGAGGGTGATCGCCGCGGCCCACCGTTCGGCGTACAGATCCCACCGTTTGGGTTGGCGCAGCCCGATAAACGGGTCGATATACCCCCGGGTTCCCACCCGGATGTTGTCCGCCGAAGCCTTGGACAGGGAAAAATCGAAAAGCACCAGGTGAAGCTGATCCCCGGTTCCCACGTTGGCTACAGCCAGATTGTCGGGCTTGATGTCCCGGTGGCTGACGCCCTGTTCCTCCAGGTGGTTGACGGCGCTCAGCAGATCCTCGCCGAACCGTTGCAGCAGGTCGAGTTGAAGCCGCCCTTCGTTATGGAGCCACTGGCGCAGCGTCTCGACGACCTTTTTGTCCCCTTTCAGCCGGCGGGTCAGCGCCCGCATGAGGATGCCGGTCCGGTCCCCGACCTCCACCGTATCGATGTATTCCACCACCCGGGAATGGCGCAACCGTCGGAGCACCTCGGCCTCTTCCCGGAGCCGGTCGTTGTGGTCCGGGTCCAGGGCGATCTTGAGGATGCAGGTCTCGTCTCCCCGTTTGACCAGAAATCCCATGGAACTGGCCCCGGACCCGAGCCGTTTTTCCACCAGGAACCCGCCGGCCAGCCGGTCGCCGGCCTGGGCCTGGGTCGGGTCTTCGACGGTCTCCTTCAGCTCGTCCGGCGTGGTGAGGGTCTCCTCGACCATGTCCAGTCCTTCGAGAAACTCGCTGACCGTCTCGCTGCGGCCGGAAACGTCGGCAAGGGTGCTGTACTGGATCAGGAACTGGAGCGGTTCCACCGCGCCGTTGATCACCGAGGTGATCTGCAATGCGCCTTCGGCCCGCAGTTTTTCGCTCAGTTCCAGCGCGTTGGCCGCCGGCGGCTGGTTGGCGAACAGATGAAAAGCGATGGCCCCTAAAGAAAAGACGTCCAGGTGCTCGCCGCCCCCCTCTTCCGACGGGTTCAGGGCTTCCGGAGCCATGTAGGCGGTGCTGGCGTCTTCCACGAGTTGCTCCACATGCTCGGTGGCCGTCACGTTCATGGAAAGGCCGCCCGTCGAGGCGTCCCGATACCCGGTCTGCCAGTTGAATACCTTGATTTTGGGGAGATGCTCCTCCGGGTCGATGACCAGGATGCTCTGGGGACTCAGGGCGCGGTGGACCACCCGCTGGCGGTGGGCGTGGTCGATGGTTTCGCCGATCTGGCGGAGAAAAGAGAGGCGCTGATCCGGCCCCAGGGACGCGCCCCGTTCGGCCAGATAGAGGTCCAGCCGCATGGCGT
>CAYPCE010000555.1:0-1617 GCA_964409085.1 uncultured Desulfobacteraceae bacterium
TCCGCGGCGCCATCGGCCGGGCGGGGCTGAGCCCCTATCTGTATGAACACGCCAATATCCGTGAACAGGTGAGCTGGGTCCACCACGGCCCCGACGCCACGGAGAAGGCCGCCGGCCTGGTCCGGGCCGCCGTGGGCAAGGCCCGCCACCTCAAACCCCTGGAACCCATCCGGGTGGAGGCCAGACAGCACGCCGTCGTGGTGGGCGGCGGTATCGCCGGCCTGCGCGCGGCCCGGGATCTGGCCGGTCGGGGCATCGATGTGGACCTGGTGGAAAAATCGCCCTTTTTGGGCGGCCGGGTCGCGCGGCTCGACCGGCTGGCGCCTACGCGCGAGAGGGCGGGCGATCTCCTCTCCCGTCTCTATACGGATGTCTCCAACGATCCCCGGATCACGATCCATACCTGTACCGAGATCGTCCGTTCCGAGGGGTACGTGGGAAACTTCCGGGTGACGGTGAGACGCCGCCCACCCGAATCTCCGGACGACCTGGACCGCCTCGACCGGCGCGCCCGGTCCGGGCGCGGTCCGGGATCGTTCATCCCCTTCGTGGGCATCGCCCACGGAAGCGTGCCCTCGGCGGAGGAGACATCGGTCCTGGAGACCGGGGCCATTGTCTTCGCCACCGGGTTTTCGCCCTATGTGCCCCGGACCGGCGAATACGGGTACGGCGAATTTCCCGAAGTGGTGACCCTGCCGGACCTGATCCGGATCCTCGCGAGATCTTACCAGCGGGGGGGACAACTCCTCATCGACGGCCGTCCGATCCGGCGCATGGGCATGATCCACTGCGTGGGCAGCCGCCAGATACCGGGCATCGACCCGGAGGGCGAGGACGGCCATCTCAATGAATACTGTTCCCGGGTCTGCTGCACCTCCCTCCTCAACGCGGCCAACGCGGTGCGGGAGCGCTTCCCCGACACCCATGTCTTCGATTTTTACCGGGATATCCGCACCTATGGCCGGGGCCACGAGGCCATCTATGATCAGGCTTCGGACAACGGCGTGACCTTCTTCCGATTCGAGCCGGATTCGCCGCCCAGGGTGAGCCGGTCGGCGGCCGGGGGGTTCCCCCTCAACGTGACGGTGACCGACGTGCTGACCTTCGGCGAGGAGGTCTCCGTGGATCTGGACCTGCTGGTCCTGGCCGTGGGCATGACGCCGGCCGACATCACCGACCTGGTGGAGCTGCTCAAGCTCTCCCGGGGGCCGGACAAGTTCCTCCTGGAGGTCCATCCCAAGCTGCGGCCGGTGGAACTGGCCAACGCCGGGGTGTTCCTGGCCGGGACCTGCCAGACGCCCATGGACATCGGCGAATCCTGCGCCGCGGCCCAGGGGGCGGCGGCCAAGGCGTCGGCCCTGCTGGCCAAGGGGTATGTGGAACTGGACCCCTTTGTGGCCGAGGTCGATCCGGCCCGGTGCCAGGGTCACGGCCGGTGCGCGGCGGAATGCCCGGAAGGGGCCATTTCCCTGGACGGAGAAGCGAACCAGACCACGATCAATCCGGCCCTGTGCACCGGCTGCGGCATGTGCGTGCCGGTCTGCCCGGAAAACGCCATCGAAATCAACGGCTGGACCCTGCAACAATACGAGGCCATGGTGGACGCCATCCTCGAAC
>CAYPCE010000556.1:0-1595 GCA_964409085.1 uncultured Desulfobacteraceae bacterium
GCCAGACAGATAACCAGTGCCTTCCTGAGATGTTTCATGCTTCTTTTTTCCTCCTCTTTCTGTTAACATGGGTACTTACATTCAATGTCCGACCGCGTGCGGCCACTTGCCGCCGCGTTGTTGAGTGGGAATATAGGGGCCAATTGTTAGGGAATTGTTAGGACAAACAAAAAAATGAAAAAAAAATTGTTCTATTTCGGTAAAACCAATTATTTTAATGGGTTTTATTTTGCTTTTTTTTTCTGTTCACTCCATTCAGCCTGGCTGGGATCACCCCCGTCCATGCTGTTCAGGGGAAGGGCGCCCTGCCTGGAACTAAAATCTACAGTTTTCGGGTAGATCCTAAACCGGGTGTATGGCGATGCTGGCGGAAGAGTTCAGCCGCCGCAGCTTATCCGGTTTAATCGGCTTCCTCCCATCAAAAAAATCGCAGGCCATGTAGTACCGAAGATCCTCCATCCAGAGCCGACGGTGATCGGCGTCTCTTGCCAATTTCGAAAGGACCGCCCCCGGCCGCCGGATGCCTTCCAAAAGGGGCCCCATCAGTTCCGAGGGGTCCCGGAAACATTCCCAGTCGCAGGCCCGGCAGCCGCCTTCCGGTCCATTGCCATTGGGGCGGAGCAAGGCCGGATCCATCGCCTCTATCGGGCCGAAATTGTCCGCTCCACGATACCCGCACGGATAGGCGTTGCCGTCCCGGGCGTCGATGAAAAAGAAATCGATGCCGCCCCGGCAGGGGTAGGCGCCAACTTTTCGGCCGTTGCCGTTTCCGCTGTATTGCGTCCACAGGACGTAGAGGGAGATCCGGGGGGTGAAGATCCGGATGCGGGACCGGAATTCCGGGATGGTCTCCATCAGCGCCCTGAACAGCAGCCCCTTTTCGGCCGGGGTCAACTTCACCACCGCATCGGGGGACGTGGCGGCATAGATGGGCGACAACCCTTCGCGGTCGCCATCCGCCGCGTCGATGCTCATCGGGTAGCAGCAGTTGACCATGGTGAAACCCATGTCGATGACGGCACTGTAGAACCGGCGGAAGGCGGACCGGTAATAAAGGAGAAACGCCTCCGGATCGGTGCCGCCGACCCGACTGCCTGGCCCGTCGCCGGCCATGTTCCGGTTGATGCCCAGGTTGGCGGATGGGTAGAGGCCGCGTTCGTGGAAGATGGGCAGCGCTTTCCGGATACCCGCCATAACGCCGGGAAACCCGCGCATCCGTTCGTGGACGCCGGGGTCGGCGGAATCGATGCTGATCCAGAAATTCCGCAGGGGCGTGTCGGCCAGGGTTTCGGCGATCCGTGCCATCCGCCGGCGGAAACCGGGCTTTTCCGGGCCCATGAAGATAAAGCCGTTGGTGCCGGTGCGGATGTAGGGGATCCCCGCCCGTCCGGCATGGCGGATCAGCTCTGTCACCTCGTCCAGCCACAGCAGCGGCTCGCCGCCGGTAAAGGAGATGGCCTGGAATCCCCGTTCGGACGCTGCGTCAATGATCCCCTTCACCCGGTCCACCGGGAGTTTGGACCGCGTAAACCGCTCGGTTTTCCGCATGCCGCACTGGGGGCACCGGGCGTTGCAGTGATCGCTGAGCTGGACCA
>CAYPCE010000557.1:0-1592 GCA_964409085.1 uncultured Desulfobacteraceae bacterium
CGGCATCGGCCTGGCCCGGATGGAGTTCATCATCAACAACATCATCCAGATCCACCCCATGGCGCTGATCCGGTACGACGATCTCGAGGATAAAGAAGCCAAAAAACAGATCCGGGACCTGACCCGGGGCTACGACCACAAGCCGGACTATTTCGTGGATCATCTGTCCCTGGGGATCGCCGCCATCGCGGCCTCCCAGCATCCCGATCCGGTCATCGTCCGGATGAGCGATTTCAAGACCAACGAATACGCCGACCTCATCGGCGGCGCCGGGTTCGAGCCGGACGAGAACAACCCCATGCTGGGGTGGCGGGGCGCGTCCCGCTACTACAGCGACCATTACCGGGAGGGGTTCGCCCTGGAGTGCCGGGCCATCCGGCGGGTCCGGGAAACGATCGGCCTCGCCAACGTGGTGGTCATGATCCCCTTCTGCCGGACCGTTGAAGAGGCCGACAAGGTGCTGGCCGTCATGGCCGACAACGGGCTGGTGCGGGGCAAGGACGGGCTGGAGATCTACGTCATGTGCGAGATCCCCTCCAACATCATCCTGGCGGCGGATTTCGCCGAGCGGTTCGACGGGTTTTCCATCGGCTCCAACGACCTGACCCAGCTCATCCTGGGGGTGGACCGGGATTCCACCCGGCTCTCCCACCTCTTCGACGAGCAGAACCCGGCGGTCAAGCGGGCCGTGGCCGATCTCATCGAAACGGCCCACGGAAAGGGCGCCAAGGTGGGCATCTGCGGCCAGGCCCCCAGCGATTATCCCGAATTCGCCGCGTTTCTCATCGAATCGGGCATCGATTCCATCTCCCTCAATCCCGATTCGGTGGTGGGGACCATCGAACGGGTCGCCCGGGCGGAAACGGCCTTGGAGGCCCGGTAATGCAGACGATGCGGTTGAAGATCCTGCTGCCGGAAAAGGTCTTCATGGACGACGCGGCGGCCAGGATCACCGCCGAAGCCGGCAACGGGTCCTTCACCCTGAAGCCGCGCCACATCGATTTTGCCGCGGCCCTGGTCCCCGGCATCCTCTCCTATGTGGACGATGGGGGCGGGACCGTCTATCTGGCCGTGGACGAAGGGACGCTGGTGAAAAGGGGCGGCCGGGTCCGGGTGGCGGTCCGCAACGCCGTGCGGGGGCCGGATCTGGGGGAACTGGAACGGACCGTCGAAGAGGCCTTCGGGGTCCATGACGACCGGGAAAAGGCGGCCCGGTCGGCGGCCGCCCGGATCGAAGCCGGGTTCGTCCGGCGGTTTCTGGAGATCGAAGGCCATGTCTGACGAATCCGTAAGGAAAAAAGGGGCGGATCTGGCCCGGAAGGTCGGCGCCAAGGAAGCCCGGAAGCTGCGGGCAAAAAAGGAGCAGGACCGCGGCGTCTGGTTCGGTCTGGGCATGTTCGGCCTGGTGGGCTGGTCCGTGGCCATCCCCACCCTCCTTTTCATCGCCGTGGGCGTCTGGATCGATCAGACCTGGCCGAGCCGGTATTCCTGGACCCTGATGATGCTCTTCGTCGGCGTGGTTCTGGGGTGCCTCAACGCCTGGTTCTGGGTGAAGCGGGAGAGCCGACGTGGCTGAGATCGATTTTCCGCTC
>CAYPCE010000558.1:0-1587 GCA_964409085.1 uncultured Desulfobacteraceae bacterium
GCCCTGGCCGCCAAGATCCGGGACGTGCTGGACAAGGCGTAATCCGTTCGCGGGTCCACCCCGCATTTAGAGTTCAAGGAGTGTGTTCATGGAAACCCAATCATTGGCAACCGCGGCAGTGGTCGACGACAACGCGCTCCAGAGAAGGGTGTTGACGCATCTTTTGGAGAAAGCGGAGATTGCCGCAATGCCGTTTGAAACCGCAGACGCGGCCCTGGCCGCCATGGACCCGCGCCGCCCGCCCGACGTGATCGTTACGGACCTCAATATGCCGGGCATCGACGGCTGGCGGTTCTGCCGTCTGTTGCGGTCTCCGGAATACGCGGCCTTCAACCAGATCCCCATCCTCGCCGTCTCCGCCGCCTTCACGGGCGAGGAGGCGGCCAGAATCAGCTCGGAGGTGGGCGCCGACGCGTTTCTGCGGTGGCCCCTGGACGGGGAACGATTTATTGCCCAGGTCCGGTCTCTATTGACGGGCAAACCGCCGGCGGCGCGCTTCCGCGTCCTGATCGTCGAAGCCGCGGGCTTCCTGGCCGATCATCTGACGGCCGCCTTCGAAGCCGCCGGCTATCGGACGGACCGGAGATCGACGGTTCGCCGGGCGATGGCGGCCGCGGCCCAGGTCCATTACGATGCAGCGGTCATCGACGACGCCCTTCCGGACGAAAACGGCGAGGCGCTGCTCGAGCGATTGACGGCGGACCATCCCGACTGCGTGCCCATCATGGTCACAGACGACCCGGCGCCTGAACTGGCGTGCCGGTGGATGAAAAAAGGGGCGGCCGCCTACATCCGCAAACCCTTCCATCCCGACTATCTCATGACGCTGCTGGCAAGGGCGCGCCGGGAGAAAGCGTGGCTCCGTTCCGAACGCCTGCTGGAGGAGCGGACCCGACAGTTGCGGGAAAACGAGAGCATGCTGGCGGAGGCGGAGGCGATTGCGGGGCTGGGGTCGTTTATCCACGATATCCGCCAGGATTCCCTCCGCTGGTCCCCCAACATGCACGCCATCGCCGGTCTGGACCCGGATTCCGTCCCGGTCGATTTGTCCAGCGTCATTGAGCGGTGCATTCACCCGGAAGACCGGGAGCGGGTCCGGCGCGAGGTTTTCGATATGGTGGCCAAAAGGGCGCCCCGGCCCATCGAATTCCGCATCGTCCGACCCGACGGCGGGGTTCGGCTGCTCCGCAGCCGTTCCAAAATCCTTTGCGACGATCAGGGGACCCCCACCGCCACCATCGGGGTTCATTACGACATCACGGAGCAGCGCCGGGCCGAAGCGGCGCTTCGGGAGAGCGAAACGCGGCTGCGGACCGTGGTCCAGAACATGCCGGTGATGCTGGACGCTTTTGACGACAACCTGAAGATCGTGGCCTGGAACCGGGAGTGCGAGCGGGTGACCGGGTACAGCGAGGCGGAGATCAAGGCGCATCCCGAGCCCATGAAGCTTTTGTATCCGGACGATACCTACCGGAATCGAATCATGGCGGATTTTACCCGTCACGGCCCCGATTTCCGGAACTGGGAGTGGGAGACCACGTGCCGGGACGGCAGCGTCCGGACCATTTCCTGGTCCAACATTTCGGA
>CAYPCE010000559.1:0-1583 GCA_964409085.1 uncultured Desulfobacteraceae bacterium
TTGACCCGCTGGTCGGTCTCCTCCTCGTACCAGGTCAGCCCCCCGCCGCCGCCGCAGCACATGGCCATCTCCCGGGTCCGGTCCATCTCCACCGTTTTCAGGCCGTCGATTTTCGCCAGCACCTCACGGGGCGCCTCGAAAATCCGGTTGTGGCGGCCCAGGTAGCAGGAATCGTGGAAGGCGACGGTGGCCTCCACCCGTTCCGACAGGGTGATCCGGCCTTCGGCGACCAAATCGCGGATCAGTTCCGTGTGGTGGACCACCTCGTAATTCCCGCCGAAGTCGGGGTATTCCTTTTTGAAGGTGTTGAAGCAGTGGGGGCAGATGGTCAGGATTTTGCCGAATGTGTACCCAGCCAGGAGTTCCACGTTGGACTCGGCCTGCATGGCGAACAGGTACTCGTGACCCATGCGCCGGGCCGGATCGCCGGTGCACCGCTCCTCCTCCCCCAGCACCGCGAATTCGATGCCGGCGGTCTGGAGGATCCGGACGGTGGCCCGGGCGATCTTCTGGTTCCGGGGGTCGAAGGCGGCGGAGCACCCCACCCAGAACAGGTATTCCACGGTTTTCCCCTCTTCGGCCACATCGGCCATAATGGGCACGTCGAGCCCCTTGGCCCACTCCAGCCGGGCCGTGGGGTGTTCGTTCCAGGGGTTGCCCCGCTTCTCCACGCCGTTGAAAACGTCGGCGTAGGTCTCGGGGAAGGCGTCCTGGATCATCACCTCGTTGCGGCGGATCTCCAGGATCTTGGACAGCGGGTCGATGAAGGCCGGGCAGGCCTCCACGCAGGCCATGCAGGTGGTGCAGACCTGGATCGCCTCGGCCGGGATGGCGGAATCGCTGGATTCCAGGATCCGTTTCCCTTCGAGCGGCGCCGAGAAGGCGGGATTCTCCGCATTGACCTGGGTCCGCAGCCCGAGAATGATCTCCCGGGGCGACAGCACCTTGCCGGAGATGGCCGCCGGGCAGTTCATCTCGCACCGGCCGCACTCGGTGCAGGAGGCCACGTCCAGCAGGTCCTTCCGGTTCAGGTCGCCGATCACGTCGTATCCCAGGGACTCGTCCCGCTCGAAGGCGCCCTCCACGTCCAGGGTCTCCAGCCGTCCCTGGGGCCGGAGGTCCTGGAACAGGATGTTCACCCCGGCGGTGAGCAGGTGCATCACCTTGGGAACGAACGGCAGGATGGCGATGCCGGCCAAAGCAAGGATGCCGTGGAGCCACCAGACGATGCCGTGGAGCGTCTCCGCGGCCCCGGGATCGGCGGGGCCGATCATGCCGGCGGTGACCATACCCACGGGGGACCAGGACGGCGGGTACCCCAGGTCGGGGCCGACGGCGGCGATCCGCAAGCCTTCGACCGCGAACCCGGTCACGGCGATGAGGAGCAGCCAGACCGGCAGCAGCAGATCGACGGCCCCCCATTTGAGCTGGGACCGTTTCAGCGCGTAGCGGCGAATCAGCCCGATGACGAGCCCGACGATGAGCGCGAGCCCGGCGATGTCCAGCACCAGCTCGAACCAGAGATAGAACGATCCCTGGAGGATGGCGTGGTCCATGCCGATGATTTTGTGGAGGATGTCGTA
>CAYPCE010000560.1:0-1582 GCA_964409085.1 uncultured Desulfobacteraceae bacterium
CGGCTGTCTATCTTTACTTTTTATCGGTTTGTATTTTCAAACCCATATAGTCGGCGGTCCCCGTCTCATCAATAACAAGAGATGGGACAGATACCACTTTTCCCCGATATGGGTCAAGTATTTGATCGATGCGATCCGGAAAAGCAATGCGGTTTCGCCGCCCTCCTTTCTTTTAGCCGGCAGCTATCTGAAACGGTGAACCAGGTGCGACCTAAAATGACGGCAATGCATCGATGAAGCATCCACCGCCTCCTCCCCCGCCACCCGATGCGCTTCCGCCCTCCTCGCGCCCGTAGGAGAGACCAAGCCCCATTCGAAATTCGACCGCGCCGTTCTCCACTCCATCCGCATCCTCCGGCCCGCCATCGGTCACCGTCACGGCAACCCCGTCCCGTGCATCGTTGAACACCGCCCCGTCCACCTTCCGCCACCCGGCGCGGTCATCGTGGAGGTAGGGGTCGTAGGTCCGCTCTCCGTCGGTTGCCGGTTCCGGCAAAGCGAACCGGACCTCCGCGGCGCCGCCCGGCGGCGTCTCCGCCTGCACCGCGACCAGGCCGTACACCATCTGCCAGGGCCGGTTGTCGGTGTCCGAGACGGCGTCGGCCGAGATCGGGGCGAGTTCCCGCAAGTCCCCGGCGTCCATGCGCACGCCCATTTCCCGGCCCGTGGCGGTCCTGAACCACAAAACGCGGTCCCGCGCGTCGAACAGATCGCGGTCGAAGACCATGATGTCCGTTTCGTCCATCGCCGTCGCGCCGTTGGGGTCGGTCAGGATCAGTTGAAAAGACAGGTCCGCGCCCGCTTCCCCCACCGGCAGGGTCGTCAACTCCAGGGATGGTCGTTCGGGATCTTGCAGCAGCAGTTCCGGCCCGGCGAGCTGAATCCAGAGGTAACGGGCGTCGTTTCCGGGATCGATGGAGCCCGACCCGTCCAGCGTCACCGTCGATCCCTCGCGGACCAGCCGGTCCGGCCCGGCGTCGGCCACGGCGTCGCGGTGGGGGTCGGTGAGGACGATGGTTTCGCTGGCGGTGCTTTCGGACGCGACGGTCAATCCGGATTCAGCGTGGGGCGCGAACCCCGGCGCGTTCACCGTCAGGTTGTGGTCCCCGGAAATCAGGGCCATGACGAAATTCCCGGCCGCGTCGGTCATGGCCGTCGCGCCGCCGATGTCGCTGACGATCCGGGCGCCGGCGACGCCGTTTCCGTCGGCATCCACGACCCGGCCGGTCAGCAGGCCGGGAACGCCCTGGACCGGGACGTAGACGGACAGGCGATAGTCCGTCCCCTGACCAAAGATCTCCGGGTCGTAACTCTCGACCCGGACGTAATAGATGCCGTCCGCGGGGCAATCCCAAAAGATCGATTCCCCCCGTTCCACGGCGTTGTCCCGCCAGCGGTCCTCCGGCGGCGCGACTTCGTTCCCCTGACCGTCCAGCAGGGTGATCACGGTGTCGCAACGCGGTCCCGGATCATCCGTTTCGATCACATACGTCTGGCCGGCCCGGCCGAAAAAGGTCGCCCAGTCCTCGTCGCCGGCGGCATGGAAATTCCGCTCCTGGGTTCCGACGCCGCGGAAGAGATC
>CAYPCE010000561.1:0-1579 GCA_964409085.1 uncultured Desulfobacteraceae bacterium
GTCGCTCCACAGCCAGGACATCCAGTTCAACGACATCCGGACCACCCTCCAGGGGTTGTGCGCCCTCTACGACAACTGCAACAGCCTCCACACCAACGCCTTTGACGAGGCCATTACCACCCCCAGCCAGGAATCGGTCCGCCGGGCCCTGGCCATCCAGCTCATCATCAACCGGGAGTGGGGCCTGGCCAAGAACGAAAACCCGCTCCAGGGCGCCTTCATCGTGGAAGACCTCACCGACCTGGTGGAAGAGGCCGTGCTCATGGAGTTCGACAAGATCGCCGAACGCGGCGGGGTCCTGGGCGCCATGGAGACGGGCTACCAGCGGTCGAAGATCCAGGAGGAGTCGATCTACTACGAGACCCTCAAGCACAACGGTCAGTTGCCCATCATCGGCGTCAACACCTTCCGGGACCCGGACGTCTCCGACGAGGAACTCTTCGACGACTCCAGCGCCGTGGAACTCTCCCGGGCCACCCCGGAAGAGAAGGAATCCCAGGTCAAGCGGCTGGACGACTTCCAGCAGCGCAACGAAGACAAGGCCCCGGAAGCCCTGGAGAAGTTGCAACAGGCCGCGCTTTCCGGCGAGAATATTTTCGAGGAGATGATGGAAACCGTGAAATATTGCAGCCTGGGGCAGATCACCCGCGCGTTGTATGACGTGGGGGGGAAGTATCGGCGGAATATGTGACCGGGATGATCAGGATGGAACTAAACTTACGGTCGGAATGGGAAAAAGCATTTATAGATATGGCGGAAGTCGGAGATGACGCTATGATCGATAATGCGGACGCCATTTCTCATCCATGGGATGAAGAAGAATGGGAATGGTGCGAAGATGCAGACAATGATGATTTTCCGACATAGAGGTTTTTTCCACATTTAAACGATATTCAACAGAAAGGAACCCCATAATGAAAGAAGCCGTCATCGTGAGCGCCGTGCGAACGCCGCTGGGCAGCTACAACGGATCGCTGGGGACCATCGGCGCCACCCAACTGGGCGCCATGGTCATCAACGGGGCCGTGGAGCGGGCCCGGATTGAAAAAGATGCCGTCAACGAGGTGATCATGGGCCAGGTGTTGCCCTGCGGCTACGGGCAGAACCCGGCCAAGCAGGCGGCGGTCAAGGCGGGCATGCCCTGGGAGGCCGAGTGCATCACCGTCAACAAGGTCTGCGGATCATCCCTCAAATCGGTCATGCTGGCGGCCCAGGCCATCCAGACCGGCGACGCCGACGTGGTGGTGGCCGGCGGCATGGAGACCATGTCCATGGCGCCCCATTACCTGGAAAAGGCCCGGTTCGGGTACCGGATGGGGGCCGGAACCCTCCAGGACCACATGATCCACGACGGCCTGTGGGACATCGTCAACGATTTCCACATGGGCATGTCCAATGAACTCTGCTCGGAAAAATACAAGGTCAGCCGGGAGGACCAGGATAAATACGCCGCCGAATCCTACCGCCGGGCACTGGAGGCGATCCATCAGGATAAATTCAAGGACGAAATCCTGCCCATCGAAATCCCCCAGAAAAAGGGCGGCGTCAAGGTCTTCGACGTGGACGAATGCCCCCGGGA
>CAYPCE010000562.1:0-1572 GCA_964409085.1 uncultured Desulfobacteraceae bacterium
TTCCAGGGCAACTTCACCACCGAGGTGCTGGTGGGCCCCGGCATGTACGAACGCAAAATCGAACACGGGGTGGTGATTCTGGCCACCGGCGCCCATGAGTACGAACCCAAGGAGTATCTCTACGGCGAAACCGACGCCGTCATGACCCAGGTGCAACTGGCGGAGCGGCTGAACCAGCAGGGCGCCGACGGGTTGAACACGGTGGTGATGGTCCAGTGCATCGGCTCCCGGAACGACGAAAACCCCAACTGTTCGCGGATCTGCTGTCAGGCGGCGGTGAAAAACGCACTGACCATTAAAAAGGCCAACCCGGACGCCCAGGTCTTCGTCCTCTACCGGGACATCCGGACCTACGGCCTCCTGGAGGACTATTATACCGAGGCCCGGAAGCTGGGGGTCCTCTTCTTCCGGTTCGATCCGGAGGACCCGCCCACGGCCGAAAACGTCGACGGCGGCGTGGCGGTGACATTCCGGGACCATGTTCTGGGACGGCATCTCCAGGTCACGGCGGACCTCCTGGCCCTGAGCGCCGGCATGGTGGCCGAGGACACCGAGGAACTCGCCTCCATCGTCAAGCTGGCCCGGACCGCCGAAGGCCATTTCATGGAGGCCCACGTCAAGCTGCGGCCGGTGGACATGGCCACGGAAGGGGTCTTTCTCTGCGGTACGGCCCACAGTCCCAAGCTGCTGTCCGAATCGATCTCCCAGGCCTATGCCGCCGCCTCCCGGGCCACCACCTTCCTGGCCCGGAAGGAGCTGACCCTCTCGGCGGTGAAGGCCGTGGTGGCCCAGGAGCTGTGCGCCTCCTGTCTCATCTGCGTCCGGTCCTGCCCGTACGATGTTCCCCGGATCAACGAAGAGGGCGTGAGCGAGATCGACCCGGCCCTGTGCCAGGGCTGCGGGGTCTGTGCCGCGGAATGCCCGGCCAAGGCCATCGAACTCAGCTGGTATGAGGATGACCAACTCCTGAGCAAGGTCGAGGCCCTGCTGGAAGGGGTGATCGGATAATTCTACACACGAATTGCGAAGGAGGAGTGCATGACCGAGGACTTTGAACCGATCATCGTGGCGTTTTGCTGCAACTATTGAGGATACACCGCCGCGGACCTGGCAGGTTCCATGCGATTGACGTATCCGACCGGCATCAAGATCATCCGGGTGCCGTGCACCGGAAAAGTGGATGTGATCCACCTTCTCAGATCCCTGGAAAAAGGCGCGGACGGCGCTTATGTGGTGGGGTGCATGGAAGGGGATTGCCATTTCAACGCCGGCAATTTCAGGGCCCGGAAACGGGTGGAACAGGCGGCCAAGATCCTGGACGATATCGGCATCGGCGGCGAACGGGTGCGGATGTACAACCTGTCGTCCAGCGAAGGGCCGTTGTTCGCGAAATACGCCAACGAAATGGATGAGATCATCCGAAACCTGGGCCCCAACCCCATCAAGACGTCGAAAAAGACGGCGGCTTAGAAAGCGAGGTATATCAGATGATTGTCGCGGATCGAAAACCGGTGGAAGAGATCATCTCGGAGATAAAGGATCACAAAAACGTCCTCATCCTCGGATGCAACG
>CAYPCE010000563.1:0-1562 GCA_964409085.1 uncultured Desulfobacteraceae bacterium
TTGGCGTGTTCATACAGATAGGGGCTCAGCCCCGCCCGGCCGATGGCGCCGCGGAAGGTGGTCTCGTGCAGGCTGGGGGCGCAGGAGGCCACCACGACCCGGTCCACCTTGCCCGATTGGATGTCTTCGGCGATCTTTTCCTGGCCGGGGTCCGAACACATGAACATGTCGGTGCGGGCCACGGCCACGCCCTCCATGGACTTGAGCCGTTCGGCCACGGCCTCCACGTCCACATGGTCGGAGATGTTGCCGCCGCAGTAGCAGACATACACCCCCACCTTGTCGCTGGTTGTCGGTTGCGCGTCGGATGACATGGGATCTCTTCTCCTTCCCTTTCCGGCGGTCAGGCCGCTTTTCCGGGTGATGCCGCCCGCCGGGCGCCGAGATACCGGGACGCCTCGGATGCCGCGGCCCCGGCCTCGGCGATGGTGTCCACGATGTCCTTGGGACCGGCGGCCACGCCCGCCACGAATACGCCCTCCATGTCGGTGCGGGCCGGCGCGATTTTGGGCGACGGGCATTGGATGAACCGGTCGTCATCCACCGAAACGGGGCAGACCCCGTCGGGCTGCCACTGGGGCAAAATCCCCAGGGACAGCACCGCCAGGTCGTGGTCCCGGTGGGTCACGCCCTCGCCGCCTTCCTGGTCTTCGTACCGGAGGGTCACGGCGCCGTCGTCGCCCGGGCCGATGTGGGCCACCTTGGCCTTGACGAATTCGATGCCCATGGCCTTGGCGTTCTGGTAGAACTGCTCGTGGCCTTTGCCGAAGGCCCGGATGTCCATGTAATAGATGGTGATGTCGGCCAGCGGCAGCGCCCCCGACAGCAGCATGGCCTGTTTGACCGCGTACATGCAGCAGACCCGGGAACAATACGGGACCCCCAGGGCCTTGTCCCGGGACCCGGCGCACTGGATGAAGGCCACGGATTCCGGCTCCTTTCCGTCCGACGGGCGCAGAACCCGCTGGTAAGGGCCGTGGGGCGCCAGGAGCCGTTCCATGTCCAGGGCGCCGACGACGTTGGGCACGGTCCCGGACCCGTATTTGGGATCGATGGGCGTGGTCCCGAACCCGGTGGCGATGACCGCCGTTTCCGCCTGAATGATCACCTTTTCCGGCTTCTGGAAGTAATCGATCGCCTCGGTGGGACAAATCGACGCGCACTGGCCGCAGAGGGTGCAGTGGTCGGTGTCGATGACGGCGAACTGGGGAATGGCGTTGGAAAAGGGGATGGCGATGGCCTTGCGGGCCGTGAACCCGCCCTGTTCCTCGTCCGGGACCCAGACCGGGCAATTATACTCGCACTGGCGGCACCCGATGCAGGCGTCCGGATCCACGTACCGGGGCCGCTGGACGACCTCGGCCTGAAGCCGGCCGTCCACCCGATCCAGGGATTGCAGGTCGCAGTAGGTGAAAATTTGGATGTTCCCGTGGTGGGCCGCCGACGCCATTTTGGGGGTGGTGATGCAGCTCGAACAATCCAGGGTGGGAAACACCTTGGAGAGCCGGATCATCTTCCCGCCGATGGTGGCGTCCTTTTCGACGATGGCCACCTGAAAGCCC
>CAYPCE010000564.1:0-1558 GCA_964409085.1 uncultured Desulfobacteraceae bacterium
TATCTACACTCGACTAGTCGTCGGCAGCGTCAGATGTGTTTATGAGACAGGGAAATCGGCGGCAAAAAGACCGGAACGGCCGTGATCCGGGATCGCCACTACCGGTCCGCCCTCAAGCTGGCCGCCGCCACCTTCCTCAACCGGATCGCCGTGATCCGGCATAAGGAGGCCGTCGGGCTCATCAAGCCGGCCGTGGTTACCGGCGGCTGGAACAGTCCGGGATACCGCGAGCTCCGGGATTTCGCCCCCGGACTCCTCAAAGACGAGACCGAAGGGTACGCCTTTCTCCTCTCCCTGGTTTTCGACGAGCTGGCCCTCGACCTCCCGGGGCTCTTCGGCGACGTCGGGATCTCCCGGCTCTTCCCCGTCCCGGCCGTCTCCTGGCGGGCCGTCGTGGAGGCCTTTGACGACGCCGGCCTCGAGAGCGTCTGGACCGACGACACCACCCTCGGATGGATCTACCAGTTCTGGAATGACCCGGACCGCCGGGCCCTCGACGAGAAAATCAGCAACCGAGGCAAGATCGAGCGCCACGAGATCGCCGCCAAAACTCAGCTTTTCACCGAGCGCTACATGGTCGAGTGGCTCCTCCAGAACAGCCTCAACCCCATCTGGCTGGCCATCTGTCAAAAGCATGGCTGGACCCCCAAGGCCCGGTCCGAAGGCGTCCTGGACGCCCTGGCGGCCCGTCGGGCAAAATGGCGGGAGTCCCGGGCGGCCGGCGAGGTCACGCCCGAGGAGATGATGCCCATCGAATCCGATGCCGAAAACCGGTGGAAATACTTCGTGGACGGGGACCTTACCGCCGAATTCATCGACGCCGCCCCCGACTCCATCCGCGACCTGAAGCTCCTCGACCCGGCCGTCGGCTCCGGCCACTTCCTGATCATCGCCTTCGAGCTCCTGGCGGCCTTTTACCATGAAGAGGCCGATCACCGGGGCGAAACCTGGCCGGACCGGGAGATCGCGGAAAGCATCATCGAAAACAACCTCCACGGAATTGATATCGATCCCCGGGCCGTCCAGATCGCGGCGGCGGCCCTCTGGCTCAAAGCCAAACGCTTCTCCCGGTCCGCGGCCCCCAAAACCATGAACCTCGTGGCATCCAACCTGGGACTCGCCGCCCTCCCGCCCGACGACCCGGCCGTCGAGGAGCTCAAAGCCGAGGTGGAATCGGCCACCGGCATCCCCGAAACCCTCACCGACAAGATCATCCATGCCCTCAAAGGCGCCGACTACCTCGGGTCCCTCCTTAAAATCGACGAGGCCGTGGACGAGGCCATCCGGGCCCATGAACGGGAAGCCGCCGACTTTGCCGCCGAACGGGAGCAGGGGCTTCTCTTCGACGGGTTCCGCCCGGAAAAGACCGCCCTACCCTTCAACGAAGCAAAGGGCTCCGTCCTCGAAAAGCTCGACCGGTTCCTGGAAACACACACCACCGGAGAGGACCTCGGCCTGCGGCTCCGGGGGGAGCAGCTCGCGGCCGGGGTGAGGTTTATTCGGGTGCTGAAGCCGGGGCGCTATGATGTGGTGGTGGCGAATCCGCCTTACCAGGGCA
>CAYPCE010000565.1:0-1553 GCA_964409085.1 uncultured Desulfobacteraceae bacterium
GCTTGCCCATCAGCCCGGAGCAAAAGGAGATGAAGCTGCACAGGGTCAGGGCCGAAGCCGGTCCGGTATTGTGCATTTCCACGATGTGGAGATGGTAATCGTGGTCGCCCACTTTGCTCAGCGTGCTCACCCTGGAAATGTTGGCCTTGAAGTAGTCGAAGGCGATCTTGATCGCCTCTTAGCAAAGAACTGAGCAATGACTTTAAAAAGCAGAACATTAAGAACCTGATCGTGAGTCATGATGTAAAAAGTCTTGAACTGTCTGAAAAAGCGCTGTGGTTGGCAGGGGAATATATGAAAAAAGACGCGATACCGGATTCTGAGCCCGAAGACGCGCATCATATCGCCATCGCGTCCGTCAACCGTATTGACACGCTTGCCTCCTGGAATTTCAAGCACATTGTGAGCATAAACCCAATCAGAAAGGTGCATGAAATCAATTTGAAACTCAAATACCCCATAATCGAAATCGGTTCATTGCAGCTTTTTGGAGGCGCCGAATATGGAAGCTTATAAAAACAGCTACCCAAAATCCGAAGATCCGACTCTGTGGGAACTCCATGAAATCAGGCATCGCCTTCATGAAAAAAGAAAAAACAAGCCCATAGACGACATCAATAAAGAGGCACTGAAGAAATTCTCAAAATGGCGGGAAGAGCTGGATAAACGCAAGCTGAGTTAAAATCGGACCCCGAATTATGAAAAAACAAACCCTCATCAAAACCATCCTGTTCATCGTCCTGATCGCCGGCGGTCTTCTGGCCGCGGCGTTCACGTTCAATTTTTTCGCCGGCGAGACCGTGGCGCCCGGCCGGGTCGAGGCCGAGGAATCCCTCAGCCTGGTCAAAAAACAGTACGAGGGCGGATCGGCCACCATCACCCGCTACCTGGAAGCCGAACTCGACCGCAACCGCGCCCGGACCCGATCCGCCGCCGCCTACTACGACCGGGACAAAGCCATCGCCGACATCGCGCGGGCGGTGGGGTATTGGGCGAGGATTTCAGCGGAAAATTCTGGAACTGGCGGTGGGAATCAACTAAAATCATGACAACCTCCCATCAAAAACCGATTGCAGTTGTTAATGTAGCCAAAGCGGACAAAAATATAGATATTGACGCAACAGGCTTGTCCGATATCGCCGGTAAATACGAATCCGACCCGACGCTTCAAGATATCTGCAATGAAGCATATAGGCAACGCGATGAGACGATTGAGCAGTGATTGCGCTGGACACCAATAAACGCAAGCTGAGCTAAAAATGGACCCCCAAGCATGAAAAAACAAACCCTCATCAAAACTATCCTGTTCATCCTGCTGATCCTCGGCGGGCTGCTGGCCGCCGCGTTCACGTTCAATTTTTTCGCCGGCGAGACCGTGCCGTCCGGCCGGGTCGAGGCGAAAGGCAACGCTCCGCCGCCGGCCGAAACAGCCCAGGCCGAGGTGCGGCGGATCAAGGAATGGTACGAGGCCGTGGGAACGGTCCGTCCCCGGACCGAGGCCAGCATCGAATCCCGGGTCATGGCCCAGGTCATGGACGTCAAGGTCAACCCCG
>CAYPCE010000566.1:0-1552 GCA_964409085.1 uncultured Desulfobacteraceae bacterium
TCGTAGTAGTGGTCCAGGTCCATGATCTCGTATTCGTGGGTGTCCCGCACCTGGCTCACCAGCTCCACCCGGCCCAGCCGCGCCCGGTAGGCGGCCGGCTGCCGCTCGCCGTGGATGGCGCCGGAATAGAGGTGGCTCATGGTGGAGGTGAAAAGGTCGGCGATCTCCTCTTCCGAGGTCCAGGCCCCGGTTTCGATAAGGTGGGTGGTCCGGGTCCCGTACTCCCCGGCCCGGGGGCCGTAGATGCGGCCGGCGGCGATCCGCCGGAGTTGATCCTCGGGGACGGTCCCGGCCAGCTCCTCGGCCAGCCGGAGGGTGTGCTTCCGGACGGCGTTCGCCTCGGGCGGCTCGTCCAGGTCCGAGACCAGGGAGAAGGCCCGGTCGATCAGGTCCAGGACGTTGGGGTACATGTCCCGGAAAAACCCGCAGATCTGGACCAGGCAGTCGACCCGGGGCCGGCCCAGCTCCGCCGGGGGGACCGGTTCGAGGTTTTTGTGGTAGGGATTGGACCCCGGAATGATCCGGACCCCCAGATAGGCCAGCACCTGGCCCACGGTCTCCCCCCGGGTCTTGGTGGTCTCGAACCCCCAGAGGATCACCGCCGTGCTGTCGGGCCAGTCGCCGTGCAGGTCCCGGTAATGGGCCAGGGTGTTCTCGGCGATCTCCCGGCCCCGGCGGCAGGCCTCGTCCGACGGGACCAGCCGGGGGTCGAACTGAAAGGAATTCCGGCCCGTGGGCAGGACGTCGGGGTTGCGCAGGGGATCGCCCCCCAGTCCCGGTTCGATGTAGCCGCCCGAGAGGCCGGTGAAAAAATTCTCCCACTCCAGGCCGCCGTCCAGGGCCCGGGCCGCCGTCAGGGCGTTGGCCACGGCGGTGCGGTGGGGCTCCGATTCCGGCAGCTTGCCCGATGTCCAGGCCGCCGCCACGATGCTGGCCACGTCGGTTTCGATGGCCTCCAACGCCCCTGCTTCCGCGGCGGGGTCGCCCGCCCGGGTGGGGCACAGGAGGGTTTCGTAATCGTGCCCCCGCTCCTCCGCCAGAAGCCGGTGAAGGGCCGGAACCTCGCCTCGGTCGTACCGGAGGAAAAACTCGGCAAAGGCCATGCGGTCGGGCTCGGCGATGTCCTCCCCCAGAATGTGGAGCCCCTTGGGAATGATGGACCGCTTCATCAGGGAGATCTCCTCCTGGACCGACGCCACCGAATCCGCCCCCAGGTGGAGGTCGGCGGCCCGTTCCAGAATCCGCCGGCCCAGTCGTTCCGCCCGGGACGGCTCCAGGGTGAGCGCCTCCAGGTATTCCCCGATGAGGCCGTCCAGGGATTCGTAGTCGTCGTAGAGCCCGCCGGCGGCAAAGGAGGGGGAGTTGTAGTTGATCAAGACGCCCAGGCTCCGCCGCTTGGCGATGGTCGCCTCGGAGGCGTTGACCACGTGGTAGAAGTAGAGATGGGGGACGTCGCCGATCAGGGCTTCGGGAAAGCAGCGGCCGCTCATCCCCATCTCCTTGCCCTTGAGAAACTCCAGGGTGCCGTGGGTCCCCACATGGACCACGCAGT
>CAYPCE010000567.1:0-1544 GCA_964409085.1 uncultured Desulfobacteraceae bacterium
ATTTGCATTTTAATACAGTATGTTAAATATATGTCAAAACTTGTAGACCTATGCGGGCCGCCGATAGCGGGACGCCCTAACCTCGCCTTTCCAGGCAACCTCCTCCATTTTTTCATTGTTATAAAAATGTGAAACATCCGTGATGAAGCTGTGAAATCGGGGGGCTATTCTATTACCCAAGGCAGGAGGAAATGATTCACGGACGCCCCGAATGGACGGGGCAAAAGCAAAGGAGGAGGATCATGAGTAAAAGACTGCTTTTCACTTCGATTTTGGTTATGGCGATGGTGTTTTGCGGAACGGCCCTGGCGGGAAAGGGGAAACCCAATTTTGGGCCCTCGCTTTATGGGGATGGCGAAACGTGGGGGACGAAGGCGACCACGGTGCTCCCCATGCCCAACGAGTACAACACCCATTCCTTCGACAAGCTCTTTGTCATCACCAACTCGAACAATCCGGATGGGCAGTTGCCGGTGAGCGAAGCCGCTCCGGGCAACCCCGACTATAACGGCGGGCGATGGTACACCCATACGGCGGAGTGGACCGAAGACGGATTTTACGCGCATGGGACTGTCCCCGTCATCACCTCCTATAACATGCTGATGCACCACTACAATCTCGGTCACATCAACATCATGCCGGGTTCTTTCACCGGCGGACCGCCCATGTTCTTTCAGTGCCCGCTGCTGCCGGATAAATCGGCTCGATAGCTCGAAACGATCAGCCGAAAGAGAAAGCCGCTCCCTTCTGAAGGGGGCGGCTTTTTTATGTCAAACCATCCGCATTCCAGCCTTTTCACCGATCATTCTGCCCAACCCATTTGGGAATATCGGGCGGCCGATAGGCCGAAAGCCGTTCCAACAGGCGTGCCGGGTCGTCGTCAACCGACAGCATCTCCAGATGCTCGGGCCGCATGAAACCCTGATCGGCAACCGCCGTCAGATAAGCGATCAGCGGATCGAAGAAACCATCGACATTGAGCAGTCCGAAGGGCTTTCGGTGGAATCCCAATTGAGACCAGGTCCAGATCTCGAAGAGTTCATCCAGGGTCCCGATGCCGCCGGGCATGGCGATAAAGCCATCGGACAATTCGGCCATCAGGGCCTTCCGTTCGCTCATGGTGTCCACGATCCGCATTTCGGAGAGACGGTCGTGGGCCACCTCTTTTTCCACCAGCGAATTGACCATCACCCCCATGACGCGCCCGCCTTCGGACAGCGCCGCGTCCGCAATGATCTTCATCAGGCCGACATTGCTGCCGCCGTAGACCAGGGTCTGGTCGTTTCGGGCCAAAAGTTTTCCGAGCCGAACGGCTGCTTGGAAGAAAGCCGGTTTTTTACCGGCGCTGGAACCGCAGAAAACGCATATTGATTTCAGCATAAAACCTCATTGCCCAACGATAGCGGGGACTTTCGGCCAGTTTTTCTCATCCGATTCGAGAATGCGGCGGGCCGGTCCTTGGAGCTGTCCGGAAATAACTTGAACACTTCGATGTCACCAAATCAAGGAGCGACGATATTTTATGGGTCAAATTGATCAAGTTA
>CAYPCE010000568.1:0-1528 GCA_964409085.1 uncultured Desulfobacteraceae bacterium
CCGCCGGGTCCACCGCCCGGATGTTGTCCCGCTTTTTGCGGCCGATCCGGGCCGAGGTTTCATAATATTGGAGGTTGAAGCTGCCCCCCAGCCCGCAGCACCAGTCAGACTCGGGCATCTCTTTCAGCACGTATCCGGAATGGGTCCGGATGAGGGCCCGGGGTTCGGCCGCCACCCCCATGGATTTTTTCAGATGGCACGGGTCGTGGTAGGTGACCGTGGCCGCGTCCGCGGCCGGCGTGGCCTCCGGCGAAATCCCGACGTGTTTCACGAGGAATTGATTAATGTCGAGGGTCCTGCCGGCCAGGGCCTCGACCCGGTCCCGGAGGTCCGTGTCCCGGGTCAGCATGGGCCAGACCTCGTGGATCGTGGCGGTGCAGGTGGCGCAGGCGGTAATGAGATAATCGTAAGGGCTGTCCTCGAAGCGCTCCAGGTTGTGGCGCACCAGCTTTTCGAGGGTCTTGGCGTCGCCGGAGGAGACCGCCGGGATGCCGCAGCAGGCCTGGCCCGAGGGCATGAAAACGCCCACGCCGTGGTGGTCGAGCACCTTGACGGCTGCCTCGGCCACGCTGGGAAACAGCTTGTCCAAAAGACAGCCCACGAAAAAGGCGACCTTGATGCCCGACGCGCCCGGCTCGGTGTCCTTTTCCGGCAGGATCTTGTGGAAGGGCGTTTTGGCCAGGGGCCGGAAATGGCGGTCGCCGATGAGCGGCGACATGTACCGGGCGCAGGAGGTCCCCACCATGTCGTTGACCGGTTGGGTAAAAACATCCTGGAACTTGCTCCCCCATTCCGCCAGCCGGTCGAAGAATCCCGGACGGGAGAGCATCCCCCGCAGCACGGCCCGTTTCACCGGCGACAACCCCATGTAGCCGGCCAGGATGGCCCGGGCCTTCATGAAGATCTCCAGCACGTTGACGCCGCTGGGACAGTTGGCGGCGCAGGAGCCGCACAGCAGGCACCGGCTCAGCCGTTCGCTGACCCCCTTGGGATCGCCGAACATCTCCCGGCCCAGCCCGTCCAGAAGGGCCAGCTTGCCCCGGGCCACGTCTGCCTCCCGGCCGGTTTGCTCGAAGAGGGGGCAGACCGACTGGCACATGCCGCACTTCATGCAGACCGTCAGTTGGTCCTCCAGTTCCTTTACCAGATTCGCGAGTCGCTTCATGTCGGACATGGGATCAGGCTCCTTCGGCTCTCCCGATGATCTTGCCGGGGTTGAGGATGTTGTGGGGGTCCAGGGCCGCCTTGATTCGGCGGGAATAGACGATGGTGGCCGGACTCGTCTCCTTTTCCATGAAGCCGGACTTGGCCGTGCCGATGCCGTGCTCGCCGGAGAGCGTGCCGCCCATGGAAAGGGCCTTGTCGAAGATGGCCTCGATGGCCCGTTCCACCCGGGCCCATTCGGCCTTGTCCCGCTTGTCCGTCAGGATGGTGGGATGGAGGTTGCCGTCGCCGGCGTGGCCGAAGGTGCCAATGGCCAGATCGTAGGTCCGGCTGATCTCCTGGATCGCCCGGACCATGTCGGGGA
>CAYPCE010000569.1:0-1527 GCA_964409085.1 uncultured Desulfobacteraceae bacterium
CTCCGGTTCCGTCGTAGGCGAAGTCGGCCTTGAACTGGCCGTTGGCGGCGGTGATGCGATGATTCCGGTCGAGGACCGCGACATAGCCGGGCATGGCGTCGAAGAGGTCCTGGTAGCGCCGGGTCATCTCGGCCTCGTCTTCGTCCCCGCTGGCGGCGGCCAGCCGTTCGGTCTTCTGCTGGACGAGGGCCTCGAGGTGGTGAGTGTAGTCCCGGAGCTTTTCCCGGATCAGAATCCGGTCCCCGCATTTCCGGAGGGCGTTCTCCAGCTCCCGGTCGTCCACCGGTTTGGTGATGAAGTCGGTGGCGTCGAATTTCAGGCTTTTGATGGCGAGGTCCATGTCCCCGTGGCCGGTGATGACGATGACCTCGGTTTCGGGGTTTTCCTTTTTGATCTTCCGGAGGACCTCGATCCCGTCCATCCCCGGCATCTTGATGTCGGTGAGGACAATGGCGGGGTTGTGCTCGCGAAAGAGCTTCAGGGCTTCCTCGCCGTTTTCCGCGGTCAGGACCTCGTAACCCATGTCGGCCAGGGAAATCCCGAGGACCTTGCGAATTCCCGCTTCGTCGTCCACCAGTAGGATCTTGCTTGTCATTATGGCCTTTCCTCGTCCCGAAAACCGGCGGATTTCCGCCCGGCCGTCTCAGCGGCCCGTCGCGACCCCAGCGGGGTCCGGGTCGATGTGGTATTTTTTCATTTTCCGCCAGAGGGTTGACCGGTCCATTTCGAGGGCCCGGGCGGTCTGGCTTCGGTTCCAGTGGTGGCGTTCGAGCGCGTCAATGATTTCAGCCCGCTCATGGCGTTCGCCGGCGGGCAGACCGGCCGTGTCCGGTTGGCCCCGGGCCTGACGTTCGGCCTGCTTGAGGAGGGTCACCGGCAGGTGGTGTCGGTCGATCACCCCGTCCTGGCAGATGATCAGGGCGTGCTCCAGGATATTCTCCAGCTCCCGGACGTTGCCGGGATAGTCGTGGTTGAGCAAGAGGGCCATGGCATCCTCGGTGACCCGGGCCGTCGGGTGCTCCCGGGTGGCCGACAGCCGCTTCAGGATGTGGGGGATGAGGAGCGGCAGGTCCCCTTTTCGCTCAGACAGGGGCGGGATCTCGATGCGCATGACGTTGAGCCGGTAGAAGAGGTCGTCGCGAAACGCCTTATCCGCCACCAGTTGCTCGAGGTTCCGGTTGGTGGCGGCAATGATCCGGACATCGACCTTGACGGTCTTTTCCGATCCCAGCGGGTAAAACTCCCGGTCCTCGAGGACCCGGAGGAGCTTGGCCTGGAGGGAGAGCGGGAGGTCGCCGATCTCGTCCAAAAAGATGGTTCCGCCGTCGGCCTGGCGGAACCGGCCGGTCCGGTCCCGTTCAGCGCCGGTGAAAGCCCCCTTGACGTAGCCGAACATTTCCGACTCCAAAAGGTTGTCCGGGAGGGAGGCGCAGTTGACCTTCACGAAGGGCTGCTTGGCCCGCCCGCTCAGGTGGTGGATGATCTTGGCCAGAAGGTCCTTGCCGGTGCCGGTGGGGCCTTCTATGA
>CAYPCE010000570.1:0-1521 GCA_964409085.1 uncultured Desulfobacteraceae bacterium
TAAAAATCGACATCGGCAAAATCGGCGAAAGCCAGTGGCGGGAATACCAGCCGGGCGTGCGGGTCCTCATCCGCCCCCTGAGCGTCAGCAAACGATCCGAACTGGAGCGCAAGGCCACCTACCGGAAAAACGGCGTGGACCGCATCGACGCCGACAAACTGGAGGGCCTGCTGCGGGATCACGTCGTGGCGGACTGGGAGGGCGTCGTCGGCGCCGACGACCAGCCCATACCGGCCACGCCGGAAAACGTGAAGCTCATCCTGGACCACCTCCACGGCCTGCGCGGATGGGTCATGACCCAGGCTGTCACCCTCTACGAAGAATCGGAGGCGGACGCGGAAAAAAACGGGGACGCCTCCTAAGTGACCTGGAGGCCATCAAGAAAGGTTTGTGCGGCGAACGCGACCGCGTCCAGTGCCTCGCCGAAACCGGCGAGGCGCTGTTGCCCTGGAGCTGCGGCAAATGCCCCAAGAAACGCGCCGAGGACCTGGCCGGCTACACGCGGGAGATGCTGCGCGTTTACAGCCTACAGCGGGCCGGATATCCGCTGCGCGGGGGCGACCTCACCGAGCGGGAATGGCATGACCTGGGCGAAGTCCGGGGCGTGATCGAGGAGATAAAACGCCATGAGTCAGAGAAAATTCGAAGGCGGCGACGATAGCGACCTGGCGACGGCGGCGGCCCATGCGGCGGCCACCGGAACCAACCCCCACGCCGTGGCCCAGTCCGACGTGGGCCTGGGCGGCACGCCGCCCTCTTCGGCCACGGATGCCGGCAGCGCCGGCGACATCCGGTGGGACGCGGATTACCTGTATGTCTGCACGGCGACGGACACATGGAAACGGGTCGCGATCGCGAGCTGGTAACGAATGGCCAACGATAAACTAAAATTCGTAATCGAGGTGGACGACAAGGGGTCGCCCACCATCCGCCAGTTCGGGGATACGGTGGAGAAGGCCACCGGGAAGGCCGAAAAGTCCACGCGGAAGATGGACACGGCGTTTTCCAACGCCATCAAGACCACCGCCGGGTTCGCGGCCGGGGCCGTCTCCATCGGCCTGGTCAAGTCGGCGGTGGAGAGCACTATCCGGGCCGGGGCGGATTTCGAGCAGCAGATGATCAATGTCGGGGCCGTCATGCGGCTCGACAAGTCCACGGCGGCCGGCGCCGCGAACCTCGCCAAACTCGAAGCGGCGGCCAAGCTCATGGGCGAGACCACCGAGCACAGCGCGTCCACATCGGCGGAGGCCATCCGGCTGATGGGCATGGCGGGCTGGGACACGCAACAATCCATAGCGGCGCTTCCGGGACTGCTGGATCTGGCCACCGCCGGGTCGGTGGAGCTGGGGACGGCGGCCGACATCGTGACCGACCAGATGACGGCCTTCGGCATGGCGGCCGACCAGACGGGACGATTTAATGACGCCCTGTTGGGGACCATCACGCGGGCCAATACCGACATCCCCAAGATGGGCGAATCCCTCAAATACGTGGGGCCGGTGGCCAAGGCCGCCGGGCAGG
>CAYPCE010000571.1:0-1514 GCA_964409085.1 uncultured Desulfobacteraceae bacterium
ATGGTGAGGGCGTAGGAAGGGGTGCTGGTGAGGACGTTGGTCTTGAAGTCCTGCATGAGGGTGATTTGCCGCTCGGTGAGGCCGGAGGAGGTGGGGACTTCCACGCACCCGATGGCCTCGATGCCCTGGTGGAAGCCCAGGCCGCCGGTGAACAGGCCGTATCCGTAGGCGTTCTGGACCACGTCCTCCGGGCGGGTTCCGGCGGCCCAGAGGTTCCGGGCCATGCACTCGCCCCATTGCTGCATGTCCTCTTTCGTATAGGGGCCGGTGATGGGCTTGCCCGTGGTGCCGGAAGAAGCGTGGACCCGCACCACCTCGCTCATGGGGACGGCGCACAGGCCGAAGGGATAGTTGTCCCGAAGGTCGGTTTTCACCGTCATGGGCAATTTGGCGACATCCTCCAGTTGCTGGATGTCGTCGGGTTTGACCCCTGTTTCATCCAGCCGTTGTCGATACCAGGGAACCCGTTCGTAAACCCAGGCCACCGTCTCCTTCAGCTTTTCCAGTTGGAGCTTCCGGATGTCTTCCTCCGGCATGCACTCCACCGCCTCATTCCAGTATTTCATGGCACCTCCTTTGCCCTGACGAAAAACGATTATTAGAAGATCAAGGTTCGATCAAACAGCACTCCGCCTGCTGAAACCCCAGATCAAAGGCCGTCAGGTTCGTATCGACGAACGCCTCCCGGGTCTTCGTCCGGATGGTTTCCCGGATCGGTTCCGCTTCGATGGGGATGATGCCGGTCTGGGCCATGGCGCCCAGGAGCACCATGTTGACCGCCAGCACGTTGCCGGCCTGGGTGGCCAGATCCGTGGCGTCCAGGGCGATGAGCCGCCGGGTCTTTTCCCGTATCAGGGTCTGGATCCGGTCCAGCTCCGGGTAGACGCCCCGGCCTATGGCCACGGTGAAAGGCGGCACCGGGGAGAGGTTGGTCACCACCACGGTGTCGGAATTGCACTTGTTGAGGGCCCGCAGGGTCTCGGAGGGCTCGAAGCCCACCAGGATGTCGGCCTCGCCGTCGGAGATGATGGTGCTCTTGGCGTCGCCGAAGACGATGGCCGATTCCACCACGCCGCCCCGCTGGGCCATGCCGTGGATCTCGCTCATGCGGACCGGAACGCCCGCCAGCAGGGCCGCCTCCCCCAGCACCCGGGAGGAGAGCAGGTTGCCCTGGCCGCCGACGGCGACGATGATCAGTCGTGTCGTTTCCATATCTTTGGTTCCTATCATCCTTTTTTCAGGGGGAGAATGGCGTTTTCCGGGCAGATCTGGGCGCAGACGGCGCACCCGACGCAGGCCACCGGATCGATTTTGACCGTTTCGCCTTCCAGGAAGAAGGCCGGGCAGGCGATCTCCTGGATGCAGTCCCGGTGGTTTTTGCACTTGTCGCTGATGTAAAATGGCCGGGGCTTGAGTTCCTTGAGGCCCTTGGCGTAGAGCATGCAGATCTCCCGGGAGATGATCACCGACACCCCTTTGTATTCCAGGGCTTCCCGGACCGCCTCGATGGACTT
>CAYPCE010000572.1:0-1513 GCA_964409085.1 uncultured Desulfobacteraceae bacterium
GATTTTCGGTGATCGAAAACGTCTCCCTGGCGGTCCAGGCCCGGAGCGGCCACAGCTTCCGGTTCTGGCGACGCGCGGCGACGATCCGCGAACTCCATGATCCGGCCATGGAAGTCTTGGATCTGGTTGGCCTGGCCGACTGGGCGGATCGACCGGCGGCGTCCCTGTCTCATGGGGACCAGCGGAAGGTGGCCATCGCCATGGCCCTGGCCATGAACCCGGAGGTCCTGCTCCTGGACGAACCCCTGGCCGGCATGGGGCCGCGATCTTCGCGGGACCTGATCGATGTCCTGGACGGCCTGCGGGGAACCCACGCCCTGCTGCTGGTGGAACACGACATGGACGCAGTCTTTTCCCTCGCCGACCGGATCAGCGTACTGGTCTATGGCCGGATTATCGCCTCGGGGCGTCCGGAGGCGATCCGGGAAGATCCGGGGGTCATGGAGGCGTATTTGGGGGAGGAGGCGGAGGCGAAAGGAACGACATGCTCACCTTAACGAACATCGACACGTTTTACGGCCCCAGCCGGGCCCTGTTCGGCCTCAGCCTGGAGATCGGGCGGGGCGAGATGGTCTCCCTGCTGGGGCGAAACGGCATGGGAAAGACCACCACGGTCCGCTCCGTCATGGGGATGACGCCGGTGCGCGGCGGCCGGATACGGCTCGACGGCGTGGACATCCACCGGATGGCCGCCCACCGCATCGCCCGGATGGGCATCGGCCTGGTCCCCGAAGGCCGGCAGATCTTCCCCAATCTCACGGTCCACGAAAACCTGGTGGCCACGGCCCGGAACGGCGTCCCGGGCGAAGACGCCTGGACGACGGAAAAGGTCTACGACTTTTTTCCCCAGCTCCAGAGCCGGGCCGGTTTCATGGGCAACGCCCTCTCCGGCGGCGAACAGCAGATGCTGGCCATCGGCCGGGCCCTCATGACCAACCCCCGCCTGCTCATCCTGGACGAAGCCACCGAGGGGCTGGCGCCCAAAATCCGGTCTTTCATTTGGAAGACCCTCCGGCGCCTGAAAGAGCGGGGCCTGTCGATCCTGGTGATCGACAAAAACGTGGACGCCCTGATGCGCATCTGCGACCGTCACTACATTATCGAAAAAGGAAAAACGGTGTGGGAGGGGACGTCGGGGGAGCTGGCGGGGGCGCCGGGGGTGCGGCGGGCGTATTTGGGGGTTTGAAGAAATAGAAGACAGAGGGGCGGAGGACAGGGGGCGGAACCTTGGATACTGGTGGTGTGTCGCCATTTGAGCGGCGCCCTTGAAATGATCCGTCGAAGATGTATCGGTGGACCCTATTGCTGCTTTTTGCTTGAACTACAGAGGGTCGGGCGGTTATGATGTTTTTGAGGCCGGGACTTGATCCTCGGCGTTTCATTTCTCATCGAGTTTAAGGATTTGCATCGTGCGGTTTGAATGGGATCCTGTCAAAGCAGAACAAAATCTGAAGAAGCACAAGGTGGCTTTTGAAGAGGCGGTGACGGTATTTTATGATCCCTTGGCGGCGAC
>CAYPCE010000573.1:0-1513 GCA_964409085.1 uncultured Desulfobacteraceae bacterium
TGTCGGTGCGGAAGACGGTTTTGCCGCCCTCGTCCTTGAGCAGGTTCAATTGCGCGAAGACCGGCGTCAGCCCCAGCAGGTTCTCGGTGGTGGTCAGGCTGTCCAGATCCTGTTTCTTCACCAGGGCCGCCGCCTCGGCGAACCGGTCGAAGACATCGGGAAGGGCCTGGGCCAAAAGCCCCTCGGCGGCCTTTTTGACGGTATCGGCGGACCCGCCGGGGCTCCGGTCGTTGCCCCGGAAATAGACGGTTCCCGACAGGCAGGCCCGCCTGAGGAGCCGCTTAAGATTGTCCTCGTGCCTTCGGAGCCGGATCTTCTCCTCGGCCACGAGCTGGGTCTCGTCCCGGGTTTGGGCGCCGCGTTCCTTGCGGGAGAGCATCTCTTTGGACCGGTGGATCTCCACGATCTCCTGGTCGACGGCGTCGTCGGTGGGAACCGTCCAGAAGACGGCCGTGGGTTCGTTCTGGCTCCGCTTGCGCCACTCGGCGGTCTTTTCATCGAATTCCCCGCCCGTCTCGGCCAGGGCCATGTGGATTCGGATGTCGCCGTCCACCAGGTGCCGGCCGTTGAGGTTGAGCCCGGCCTTGAAGAGCTTGACGTCCTGGAGCTTGTGGGCCGGCGGCGGCTGCCAGAACCCCTGGATCACGTCGCCGGCGATCCGGTTGACATCCCCGGCCTTGGGCGCGGCGAGAGTGATGCGGGTCCGCTCCCAGTCGTCCTCCGACGGCGTGGGGATGCGGAACCCGTCGTCGGCCTCGCGCACCATCTGGGCCGTTTTCAGTGCGTCCAGGGCGTCCCGCACCTCCACCAACCGGGAATCGGCATCCACGGCCCCGTGGAGGGCGGCGGCGATATTCTCGGCAGTTCGGTGAACGCTTTTTATGAACTGGAGCAGGCAGACGGCCTTGGCGACGGGCTGGGCCAGGGGATGTTCGACCTTGTTCGGGATGTCGGCGATCTTTCCCCGGATCTCGCTGGAAATATTGCCGGACACCAGGTCGTAGATCTGGTCCAGGCGGACCAGGGTGCCAACGGGCGCATTAGCCAAAGCCACGTCGGGGTGGATTAGGAGCTGCTGGGCCAGTTTGATGATGGTCCGGTTGGCGCCGCCCACGTGCCGGGCCGCCCCGCCCTGGGTCCGCAGGCCCGAGACGACCCCGATGATCAGGTCGATCTGGTAGGGCAGCAGGGGATAAAGTTCCACGAAGGCTTCCGTGGTCAGGTCCGGCATCCGGATGTCGGCCGTCATGCGGGTGCTGTCGGCGAGCCGGCCCCGATGGGCCTGGAACAGTTCCCGAAGCGTCCCCTCGGCCCTTGCGTTTTTGGACAGAATCCGCTTACTGGTGACCTCGGAGATGTCCGAAGGTTCCAGGTGGACCTGGAGCGGGAACCGGTCCTTGAGCCGGGCCAGTTCCACCCGGCGGTCGTCCAGGCCGCCCACGATCTCGCTGAGGCTCTCCTGGGAGGTGACCATGATCCACATCCGGCCCCGGCCCACCCGGCCCAGGCTCTG
>CAYPCE010000574.1:0-1510 GCA_964409085.1 uncultured Desulfobacteraceae bacterium
GCGTCGGGGGCCTCGGTTGCCTCGGGCCAGGGGCTGATCACGAAGATGTACTGGCTCCGCCGGTTCGATCCGTTTTGGGCGGCCTTGTGGCCGAACCATGCCCGGTAGATGGCGGCCGGATCGGCGGTCATGGCCCAGCCGGAGACCTCCCGGGAATTGATCCGTCCGTCCTGGTCCGGGTCGTGGAGGGCCATCCAGCCGGATTCGCCGCACTCGCTGCAATGGAAGGCCGGCAGGCTTTTGGCGCTGGCGACGGGTTCGTCCAGCCAGGAGAAATTGGGCGTGTCGGAGACGACCCGGCCCAGGCGGCGCAGTTCCCGCACCCATAGCTGGACCTGGGTGGGGACCAGGGCGCCGGCGCTGTCGCCCCGCTGCTCCCGTGCGTGGGCGATGAGGGAGCAGAAGGAGGCCGCCAGCATCTCCCGGTCGCGCCCTTTCCGGATCTTCTGGAAGGCGAATTCCTTGTGGGCGATGCGCTCCACCAGGTCAAGCCATTCGATGGGGTCCCGGCGGTCGATTTCGGCGCGGTGGAAGATCTCCAGCACGTATTTGAACAGGGTCCGCCCCTTGAGCCATTCGCCCAGTTGCAGCTCAAAGGTTTCCACGGCGGCGGCGTGTTGGGAATCGTCGCCGGCGGGGGTGGATGGGAACGCGGGGCCGCCCCAGTGTCGGGATTGCCGGATGACGTAGCGGAGGGAATCTTCGTCGTCCCGGGGGTGGCAGTCGGCCGGGTCCGGGAGGACGGGGTCGGCGAGCTGGCCGTGGATGATCTCTTCGACGGTGAGCCGGTCTTCCTCGATGACGGCTTCGGGCGGGATGGGCTCGCCGAACAGGGTTTCGGCAAAGGCGGCCAGGCGGTCCTTGCCGACTTCGGCGGCGTCGATGGTTCCGGCCGGGGTCCCGTCGGACGTATGTTTGAGGATGTCCCGGTCGTCGAGGGTGGCGCTGGTGCCGACGACGCAGAGGGCGCCTTTGGGGGTCCGGAGCCGCTCTTTCAGCCGGCGGATCAGGCAGGCCACGTCCGCGCCCTGGGCCCCGTCGTAGGTGTGGAGTTCGTCCAGGACGAGGTATCGGAGGACGCCGGGGTCGTTGTATCGCCAGAGGCGGGCGTCCTGGGGCCGCATCAGGAGGAAGTCGAGCATCCGGTAGTTGGTCAGGAGGATGTCGGGCGGATTTTTCTGCTGTTCCTCGTGATTGGCGATGCCGTGGTCCGGGCCCATGGTTTTGGGGCCGCTGTCCCTGGATGCCTGGGGGTCGGCGGGGTCGTACCGGCCGGTGTAGTTGCCGACGCGGATGCCGGCGGCCTTCAGTTGGCTGTTATCCCAGACGGTTTCGGCGAACCGTTTTTCCTGGTCCGCGGCCAGGGCGTTCATGGGGTAGAGGACGATGGCCTTGACGCCCTTTTGGCCCTGCTTTTTGGCCCGGCGGCAGTGGTCCAGGACGGGGATGAGGAAGCATTCGGTTTTGCCCGATCCGGTGCCGGTGGTGACGATGGTGTTTTGGGGCGTTT
>CAYPCE010000575.1:0-1508 GCA_964409085.1 uncultured Desulfobacteraceae bacterium
ACGGTCACCAGCGGCACCCAGACGTTGCCCAGGGCGTGGACCCAGATCACCCGCCATTCGGCCACGCCCTTGACCCGGGCGGTGGTGATGTATTCCTGGTTGAGCTGTTCCAGCATGAAGGAGCGGGTCATGCGGCTGATGTAGGCGAGGCTGAAATAGCCGAGGATGGCGGACGGCAGGATGAGGTGGGAGAGCGCGTTTCGGAAGATGACCCAGTCCCCGGCCAGGGCGCTGTCGATGAGGATGACGCCGGTTTTCGGTTCCAGGATGCCCTCGTGGAAGACGTCCAGCCGCCCCGGGCCGGGGACCCAGTCGAGCTTGCCGTAGAAGAGCACCAGCCCCATGAGCCCCAGCCAGAAAACCGGCACGGAATAGCCGAAGAGGCCCAATACCCGGAAGACGCCGTCGGGCCACCGTCCCTGGTGGACGGCGGCGGTCACGCCCATGGGCACGCCGAGGATCACGCCGATGATTGTGGCCGCCGTGGCCAGTTCCAGGGTCGCCGGGAAGACCCGCAGGATGTCCGCGGCCACCGGGTTGGCGGTGAGGACCGAGCGGCCCAGATCCCCCTGGAACACTTTCGTCAGATAGATCCAGAACTGCTGGTAGAGGGGCAGGTGGAGGCCCAGTTCCATCCGGACCCGCTCGTAGACGGCGTCCGGGGCCCGGTCCCCCACGGCGGCCAGGACCGGGTCGATGGGCACCACCCGCCCGATGATGAAGGTGACGAAAAGGAGCCCCAGAAACGTCAGGGCGACCGAGACCAGGATCCCCAGGATCTTCACGAGGACCCGGAAGGTCCGGCCGCCCGTCAGGGTGCGCAGCCGATCCAGCACGGAAATGGTTTACTTGGTCACGAACCGGTAGAAGTTGCTGTCAAAGGAGGGGCCGAGGATGAAGTTCTCCACATTGGCCCGCTCCGCCGCCACCTCGATGTCCTGGAACATGATCACGAAGGGCGACCGCTCCTGGTGCTCCTTCTGGAGTTCCCGGTACATCCGGGCGCGCTTCCGGGAATCCCGCTCCATCACCGCCGCCTGGGTCTTTTTCGTCATTTCGGGGATCTCCCAGGCGTTGCGCCAGGCCAGGGGCTTGGCCGCGGCGTCGTCGGAGTTGTCCGGGTTGCTGGCGAAGGTGTCGGCGTTGGTGTGGGGGTCCTGGTAGTCCGGCCCCCAGCGGCCGATGTAGATCTCGTGGTTCCGGGCCCGGTACTTGGTCAGGGCCTGCTTGCCGTCCATGGGCAGGATCTCCACCTTGACGCCGCCCTGGGCGAAGCTCGACTGGATGGCCTGGGCCATGTCGAGGGTGGGGAAATTGTTCCGGGTGTCCATGGAGATGGTGAAGCCGTCGGGATGGCCCGCCTCGGCCAGCAGAGCCTTGGCCTTATCCGGATCGAGGGAGAAGGGTTTTTCCAGCAGGGCGCCCAGGAACCCCTTGGGCAGAAATGCCTGGTGGACCACCATGGTCCCCTTGAGGATGGAATCGGCGATGCCCTGGTAATCCACCAG
>CAYPCE010000576.1:0-1507 GCA_964409085.1 uncultured Desulfobacteraceae bacterium
GCCCCGGCACAAACAGTTCAAAGGATTTCCATGACCGGTCATTGTGAATGGTCGGTTCCGGATGACCGAGTTTGCGCCATTCCTCCCGCATCATGCGCAAGCCGGTACCCGCCTGTTCGCACATGGCGATGCGCCGCATGGCCATCGCGATGGCGGGGTTGCGCACTTCCTTTTCACCCGGTTCGAACAGACGCGAGTCATCCCCGAAAACATCGCCGGGGTTCCAGAGCTGAATGCCGTCGCGGAAAAACTTGATGACCGCCTTCCGGGAATGGTCTCCATAATCCTGATGGATCAACAAATTGACAGCAGCTTCCCTGAAGACCCGAAAACCGGGTGGATCGTCCCGCCTGCCCAGGGTCGTCGGGTCGATGCCCTGGAACGGTTTAGGCATGAAAAATTTGTATTTGGCCAATAGCTGAAGCCATGACTGAATGATGTTTTCTTCCGACACCAAACGGTCGATCCAGCGGGATTCGGGCATGGCCCCATCTGTGGCGTAACCGAGAAACTGAATGTCGATCACAGGCCGGGGAATGAGATTGCGGACGGCCCGGAGGGAGCCGAACAGGATCGCGGCGGCCCGGGTCGGCACGAATCGATTCTGATCTTTTATGAGATATCCCCAGTCGTAGAGAAAATCCATATCGGGCTGGCGGGGATCGAATCCATCATTGACCGTGTGGAACCGGTCGCGGTACCAGCGCAAGCTGCTGGTGTTGAAGGCTTCGGCGATGTCCACCCGGTCAAAGGGCTGCGTGTCCCACCGGTCGGCGGTTGCGTCCCGAAGCATTCGTTCGATGTCCTGCATCCGGGCCTTATAGTTGCCGCCGCCTTTTCGCAGAAAGGTCCGTCGGATGTCGCCGTCCAAGTAAACAGGTTTTCGTGTGCGTGGATTTTCCGCAACATGAAAAATCAGCACCGTTTTCCCGTCGATCTCCATCCGTTGTTCTGTCGCCTGAACATCATGGCTGACCTTTTTGTCCGCCTGGAGGACGGAAAGGAATTCGTTTTGCACCTTGTCCGGTTTCTCAACGCCGACAGTGCGGTATTCTTCGCCGGACTGGGAAACGCCGAACACGAGCCATCCGCCGTGGGTGTTGGAAAACGCGGATACGGTCTCAAAGGCGGATTTCGGCGCGGCCCTCCGGGCTTCCTTGAATTCGACATCGTTCCATTCGCCCGCTTTGAGCAGAGTTTTTAGTTCGCTGATCTTCATTGATACAATGGATTGATCCTTGTCTTATGCAAAATCCTTCAACTTCTCCACCTCCCGACACACCCCAAACCCCCACCGCCCCAACTTCCCCCAGTAATTGACCGCCTTCACCCACCTTTGGGCCGCCTGGTGCTTTGCTTCGGTCCCTTCCGGCTCGTACCCTTTGATTTCCAGCACCATCGTCGTGCCATCGGCGAGTTTTACCAGAAAATCGGGCTCGTAAACGTGAGGGGCGCCGTAGAGTTCGTAGGGGATGTTGAATTCGAGGTGGTCGTTGCGGGCGTAGCT
>CAYPCE010000577.1:0-1506 GCA_964409085.1 uncultured Desulfobacteraceae bacterium
ATACCGGCTCGTCGTCGTCCTGCGGGACATCGAAGGATTTTCCACCGAGGAGACCGCCGATATCCTCGACATCAGCCCCGCCAACGTCAAGGTGCGCCTCCACCGGGGACGGCTGGCCCTCCGGGAGGCCCTGAAAGGCTATTTCGACCATGACCCATCCCCGCCATGATCCCGCCCACTGCCGCGAATTGTTCGAAAAGATGTCCGAGTACATCGACGGCGAACTGGACGCGGCAACGGAAGCAGATATCCGTCGCCATCTGGCCGACTGTCCCCACTGCGCCGTCTGCCGCGACACCCTCCAGCGGACGGTGGACCTCTGCCGCGGCCTGCCGGACCGGCCCGTCCCGCCCGGTTTCTCCGAGAAAATGGCCCTGCTGATCGCCGAACGATTCGCCCCCGGCCAGGCCGCGACGGAGGGCGGTTTGCCATGAAAATCCACTTCATCGCCACCGGCGGCACCATCGACAAGATCTACTACGACCGAAAGAACGACTTCGCCATCGGCGATCCCCAGATCGTGGAGGTGCTCAAAGGCGCCAACGTCGCCTTCGAATACGAGGTGGTCTCCCTGCTCAAAAAAGACAGCCTCGACCTGACCGACGCCGACCGGGAAAAGATCCGCGACGCCGTCCGCGACCAGGACTGCCGGCGGATCGTGGTGACCCACGGCACCGACACCATGATCCAGACCGCCCGGGTGCTCAAACCGATCCCCGGCAAGGTCATGGTCCTGACCGGCTCCATGCAGCCGGCCCGGTTCGCGGTCACCGACGCCATCTTCAACATCGGCTGCGCCGTCACCGCCGTCCAGACCCTGCCGGAAGGGGTCTACATCGCCATGAACGGGCAGGTTTTCGATCCGGAGCGGTCGCGGAAGAATGTTGAGGAGAATCGGTTTGAATCGATAGATGACGACATGCCTGAATTATGCGAAAATGACTTTAAAGATGCAAAACGAAACCGTTTTTTTGAATGAATTTTACATAATATAAAAGGAGGACCCCATGCCCAAAGCCATCCGAATTTATGAAACCGGCGGCCCGGAAGTGATGAAGTGGGAAGAGATCGACCCCGGCGATCCCGGGCCCGGCGAGGCCCGGGTCCGGCATGAGGCCGTGGGGCTCAATTTCATCGATGTCTACCACCGGACCGGCCTCTATCCCCTCCCCTCCCTGCCGGCCACGCCGGGCATGGAGGGCGCGGGCGTGGTGGAGGCCGTCGGCGACAACGTCGACGAGGTCTCCGTGGGCGACCCCGTGGCCTATGCCGGCGTGCCGCCAGGGGCCTACGCGGAAGTCCGCTGCATGCCGGCTCACCGGCTGGTGAAACTGCCCGACGCCATTTCCAGCCAGCAGGGCGCCGCCATGATGCTCCAGGGGATGACCGCCCGGTATCTGCTCCACGGCTGCTATCCCGTCAAGAAAGGCGATACGATCCTCGTCCATGCCGCCGCCGGCGGGGTGGGGCTCATCGCCTGCCAGTGGGCGCACTTTTTGGGCGCCA